>DATKZQ010000130.1:0-6571 GCA_035527895.1 Desulfatiglandales bacterium | reverse complement strand
GCTGGGCACCGAGCAGGGCCTCTTTTATGGTGACAATGCCGATCTGTTTTCCGTCCGATGCAATCAATCGTACCCGGGGGGCCCTGATCTGCTCGTTGACCCGTACCACAAATTTTTTGCTAATCGCTACCTCCTCGCTTGTGTGTCATCGCTTAGTCTGGCTATGAGCTCCTCAGGCGACATAGGGGGCAAATTCTGCCCGTCCCTCAGCCTGACGGTTACCTTGCCTGTTTCCACCTCCTTGTCCCCGATAACTACCATGTAAGGGATTTTCCTTACCTGGGCCTCCCTCACCTTAAAACTGAGCTTCTCGTTCCGGAAGTCCTGCTCTACCCTGATTCCTGCCCCAGAGAAGGCTTTGTTCAGTTTCTCCCCGTAGGGGATATTTCGATCGGTTATGGTGAGGAGCACCACCTGCACCGGCGCTAGCCAGACTGGGAAGGCCCCGCCATAATGCTCGATGAGGATGCCAAAGAAGCGCTCCAGGGAACCAAGAAGAGCCCTATGCACCATGTAAGGCCTGTGTTCCTGCCCATCCCGCCCGATAAATGTCATGTCAAAGCGCTCCGGCAGGTTAAAATCGAACTGGATGGTTGTACACTGCCAAGCGCGACCCAAGGCGTCCTTGATCTTTACGTCAATCTTGGGCCCGTAGAATACCGCCTCGCCTTCTTCGCGCTTGTAGGTTAACTCCCTGCGCTCCAAGGCCTTGACAAGAGATCCCTCGGCCATTTCCCACATATCATCGTCGCCGATGTACTTCTCCTTACGCTCCGGGTCACGGACGGATAGCATTACATCGTAGTCGTGGAAGCCAAAGGAGCGCAGGAGATGGAGGGTCAGGTCGAGGCAGCTCAGGACCTCATTCTCAATCTGGTCGGGACGACAGAAAATGTGGGCGTCGTCCTGTGTAAAACCTCGGACCCTCAGCAAGCCGTGCATGACACCAGAACGTTCGTAGCGGTAGACCGTGCCCATTTCTGCCCAGCGGAGGGGCAATTCACGGTAGCTTCGGATCCGGCTGCGGTAGATCATGATGTGGAAAGGGCAGTTCATCGGCTTGATGAAATACTCCTGGCCCTCAATGTCCATGGGTGAGTACATGTTCTCCCGGTAAAAGTCCAGGTGACCGCTGGTCTGCCACAGCTTCGCCCGGCCGATGTGAGGCGAGTAAACTATCTCGTAGCCGGCATTGTAATGCTCCTGGCGCCAGAAATCCTCGATGATGGTGCGTATTCTTCCCCCTTTTGGGTTCCAGAGAATCAGGCCTGCCCCCAGGTCCTCATGGATGCTGAACAGGTCCAGTTCGCGGCCCAGCCTGCGGTGGTCTCTTCTTTTTGCCTCCTCAAGGTTTTTGAGATATGCATCGAGGGACTCCTGATCGGCAAAGGCTACCCCGTAGATCCTGCTGAGCATGGCGTTCCGCTCGTCACCCCTCCAGTATGCCCCTGCCACACTGGTAAGATGAAAGGCCTTTATTCGTCCTGTTGAAGGCAGATGGGGGCCTCGGCACAGATCAGTGAAGCTACCCTGCTTGTACAAGCTCACCGTTTCTTCTGCGAGCTCCTCGATCAGCTGAACCTTATAGGGCTCGGCCTGCGATTTGAAGTACTCGAGCGCCTCGCTCCTCGGCATCTCGCTCCTGATAAAGGGCAGATCATCCTTTATTATCTTGGCCATTCTCTTTTCAATGGCAGGCAGATCATCAGCCTCAAATGTCCTCTCATAGTCGAAATCGTAGTAGAAGCCATCCTTTATGGCAGGACCGATGGTTACCTTGACCCCGGGAAAGTGATCTCTTACCGCCTCAGCCATGACATGGGCGGTGCTGTGCCTGAGGATCTGAAGTCCCTCCGGAGAGTCGAGATAGACCGGTTCGAACTCGGCGGGTGAGTCGATCCGTGTTGTTAGGTCCTTAAGCTCGCCATTTATCCTGACAGCCACCAGGTCTTGCCGGTCACTTACTCCCAGGGCCTTTAGTGCCCGAAGACCGTCGAGACCCTGAGCAGAAACCTCAACAGGCGAGGAGCCTTTCAGCTGTAATTTTACTTTCTCATCCATGAGTTTTGACCTGATTAAAATAAGGCACCTAAGGAAAACATGCAACTTAGATGCCTCAATTAGGCAGACTGAAAAAATCGTAGGTACCTATAGCATTTTTTTCCACTCCTTTGCAAGCCTTTATTTGCCTTCGCCAGAATACCATGCAGCTTGTCGAAGCGAAGCGGACAAGTCCGCCCTGCGGGGCTGCAGAGATGATCAGCCTCCGCCAAAGGCTATTGCTCGACAGCGATGGCGAGGCGAGTACGGCGCAATTCCGCTTGATACCCTGCAGCTTACTGCAGGGAGCTTCATTTGCTGCGGGTATGGATAACCGTAAGCCCGGTTGGTCTTTTGATGGATCACACGATCTCTTAAGCATTTCTGAGGCGAGAATCAAGAAAAATCTTTCAAAACAGCAGTGTAGTCAGTCCGGATGGCAGCAATTCTTGACAAAAGCAATGCGTTTCAATCGCAGTGAATTGGGACTTCTTTTTTTCAGATAAGCTGAAATGACCTCCTTGGTATCACAGGTTTACGGATCTGGCCGTAGAGCCTTGACGAGGATATCATCGCTTGAGCCGTGCCGAGGTTAAAGGTTCTGCTGTAGCCTGTTTTGCGGGTCGAATGTCTGCAGCCGTCAAATGGTTCTTTTGGCTACCTGTAAGGCGTAAGTCACGAGCTGCTGTCTTGTAACCATGGAGCGTCGCCGCCGTAAGGTCGAGCCGAGGGTTGAGGAAGAAAGAGCAAAGGGGGTTTCACTGATTATCATAGCGGGGAAAGCCGGCTATTCCTCGGCATACCGCTTGATGCCCTCTACATAGAGGTCATTTCCCTTGGTGTCGTTGACTACGGTTACAGGGAAATCCTCTACCTCCAATCTCCTGATCGCTTCGGGCCCTAGATCCGGATAGGCAACGATCTCGGCCTTCTTGATTCTCTTGGCGATTAGTGCTCCTGCCCCCCCGGTGGCACCAAAATAGACTGCCTTGTATTGCTTCATGGCGTCGATAACTGCCTGGGAACGGTTTCCCTTGCCGATCATCCCTTTCAGGCCCAGCTCGATTAGTTTTGGGGCAAACGAGTCCATCCGGTAGCTGGTGGTGGGGCCTGCAGAGCCGATAGGTTTTCCCGGCTTTGCAGGGGTAGGCCCAACATAGTAGATCACCTGGCCCTGGATATCGATGGGGAGCTCTTTCGCGTCTGCTATTAGGTCAAACAGCCTCTTATGGGCCGCATCCCTTGCGGTGTATAAGACACCGCTCAGCAGTACCTTATCGCCGATATTCAATTTCTCCACATCCTGAGTGGACAAGGGGGTCGTCAACCTGATTTCCTTCGACATCATTTCCTCCAATATTCCGTGTTCGTTGGGTTTCTCGGGTTCATTCAGTGGACAAGGCATAAACACGTATGCCAAACAGCCCCAGCCCCTATTTCGTGCGTACGTTCTCCGAGCTTCTTCATCATTTCGGTTTATCGGGTATTCTTATTCAAAACGGACAACGGACAACGGTGGACGAACAATTGACCACAAGCCGTGTTCACTATATCACTGCCTCTTTGTGCCTGGCTGCATGACATTGGATGTTTACTGCCAGCGGCAGGCTTGCAATATGGCAGGGCTCCATCTCAAGGAACACATCCAGTGAGGTGGTCGTACCCCCATAGCCCATGGGACCGATCCCAAGCCTCCTGATTTTTGCGAGGATCTCTTCCTCAATCTTCGCCAGTTCCGGATCGGGATTCCTGTCTCCCAGGTTTCGCAACAAAGCTTTTTTGGCGAGCAGTGCAGATCTCTCAAACGTACCACCGATACCGATACCGATGATCGTCGGAGGGCAGGGATTGGAGCCGGACTCCTTAACCCTGTTCACCACAAAATCCATCACCCCTTCCATGCCCGATGCCGGGGTAAGCATGGTTACCCTGCTCATGTTCTCGCTGCCGCCCCCCTTGGGTGCCACGATGATCCTTATCTTATCTCCGGGAACGATGTCCAGGTGCACGACAGCAGGGGTATTGTCGCCGGTGTTCTTTCTGGTGATCGGATTGCACGCCGATTTTCTCAGAAAACCCTCTGCGTAACCCTGTCTGACGCCCTCATTGATGGCCTCTTTCAGGTCACCGCCGGTGATGTGGACATCCTGACCGATTTCCGTGAACACGACGGCAAGACCGCAGTCCTGACAGAGCGGGGCCTTTTCTTCCCGGGCGATCCGGGCATTCTCCTTCAATTCCTTAAGGATCTCCTTGGCGGTGTCGGATTTCTCCTTTTCCAGGGCCTGATCAAAGGCATTAAGGACGTCGTCTCCGAGATAGTAGTTGGCTTCCATACAGAGGCCCTTGACCTTTTCGGTAATCTCCTGAGCGGAAATTTCTCTGACCATTATCCTTTCTCCTCATGTACTGGGATTATTGGGGCACATGTAGGGTAACGTATCGGAAGGTTCAAGCCGGCTTATCTTCGCGGCATTCTCAACTGCCAGAGCCTCCTCATCTCCATCATTTCCTGCCTTCCTGCTATTCCCCACAGATTGGCCGCGCGAGTCATGGTTCCGTCTTCGTGTCTGGAGGCCCGGGTCCTTTTGCGCTTGGCGGTCGTATTGGTCGTGCCCGAGGCGGTGGCCCTACGTTTGTCCATGGTAGCGATACTCCTTTCTCAGTAATCTAAACGGGGATGTTTCCGTGTTTCTTGGCCGGCCGCGTTTCCCGCTTCGTGGTGAGCATCTCCAGGGCACTGATAATGTGAGGCCTTGTCTCATTGGGCAGGATGACTGCATCCACAAATCCTCGGGAGGCCGCGATGTAAGGATTAGAAAAATGACCCCGATACTCGTTGACCTTTTCCTCGCGCTTGGCGGCCGGGTCGTCTGCCCCCTGAATCTCTTTTCTATGAACGATCTCGGCGGCCTGCTCCGCCCCCATGACCGCTATTTCGGCCGTAGGCCAGGCAAAAACATAATCACTGCCCAGGGGCTTTCCGCACATGGCAAGAAAGGCTCCACCGTAGTCCTTTCTGGTTATGAGGGTTATCTTCGGAACGGTGGCTTCGCTGTAACACCACAGGAGCTTGGCGCCATGTCGTATGATACCTCCCCATTCCTGGTTGCTGCCCGGAAGGTAACCGGGCACATCCACAAGGGTAACGAGGGGTATATTGAAGGCATCGCAAAACCGAATGAACCGGGTTGCCTTATCCGACGCGTTGACATCGAGGCACCCGGCCAGGAACTTCGGTTGATTCGCGATGATGCCCACGGTCCTCCCGTTGAGGCGGGCAAAACAGACGATCATGTTCTTGGCGTAATGCTCGTGAGGCTCGAAGATCTGCCCCCTGTCCACGACGGAGTGAATAACATCTTTCATGTCATAATAGGTCCTCGGATCGTCCGGTATGATGGAATCGAGGCCTGGATCGGTTCGATGAGGGTCGTCTCCCTGATCAACCAGCGGAGGATCTTCCATATTGTTCGACGGCAGAAAGGTGAGCAGCTCCCTGATCCTCTCGATACAGTGGGCATCGCTTTCACAGGCAAAATGGGCGACCCCGCTTTTCGTGTTGTGCACCATGGCTCCACCCAGATCCTCGAAGCTGATTTCCTCCCCGATAGTTGCCTTAATGACCGCAGGGCCGGTGATAAACATGTGGCTGCTTTTCTTGGTCATGAATATCCAGTCGGTCATGGCAGGGGAATACACGGCACCTCCGGCGGTAGGGCCCATGATGGCTGAAATCTGGGGAATGACGCCGGAAGCACACGAGTTCCGGTAGAAGATGTCGCCGTAACCGGAAAGGGAATCGACACCCTCCTGAATTCGTGCCCCCCCTGAGTCGTTGAAGCCGACAATGGGGGCACCGGTCTTGACCGCCAGGTCCATGACCTTGCATATTTTTTTGGCGTGCATCTCTCCCAGGGTACCGGCCACCGCGGTAAAATCCTGCGAAAAGGCAAAGACCAACCGTCCGTTTACGGTACCGTGTCCGGTGATCACCCCTTCTCCGGGAATAAAGGTCTGGGGCATATCGAAGTCAGTGCAACGATGTCTCACGAACATGTCGAGCTCCCGGAAGCTGCCGGGATCAAAAAGGAGATCGATTCTTTCCCGAGCGGTGAGCTTGCCCCGCTCATGCTGCTTGTCTATCTGCTTGGCGCCGCCCATGGCGAGCTCTTTTTCTTTCCTCGCTTGAAGCTCTTTCAGTTTATCTGCAGAGGTATCCATCAAAACCCCCTTTCCCACTCAAAGTTTATCGATGCAAAGAAGCGTGTATACTGGTGTCGATGTATCAATGGCTTGTTATGCATAATCAAAACCTCTTCATGCAGTATCGCAGCATACCGAGCGTGGCCGAATCAAAAGGCCCTTAAAGACAGCTTAGTTCCATCATCCCGCCATCTTGGCCACCTGTGCAAACCCCGCAGGGTCGCTGACAGCCATCTCGGCAAGGATCTTCCGGTCGATTTCAATGCCTGCCTTGTGTAATCCTCCCATAAGAGTGCTGTAGGAGAGCCCGTTTTCTCTGGCAGCT
>DATKZQ010000129.1:0-14410 GCA_035527895.1 Desulfatiglandales bacterium | reverse complement strand
GCCATGCAGTGTGTGCAGATCATGCAAAACGACCCCGATCTTCTTACCAACACCACCTATGTGAACGACCAGGATACGGTAACCGATGCCGATATCGGAGATCTCAATTTCACCAACTCACTGCCCTCCACCATATCCTCTGCAGGCACAACCGGCTATGCTGCCATTGACCAGGGGGTGGTGGGCTCCCTCAAGATGGGCCAGCCCAACCTCCATGCCTACAGGGCCTATGGCTGGCACGATACCCCCGGCGGGCGGGTGATCGTTGAGCTCGGATATAGGAGGGCGTTTTAGGGAGGGGTATCCAGCCTGACAAGCCTCACCTGACCATGCCGGAAATCTGTAGCACCCGCTTCAGATAAAGCTGCCACACAGGGCTACCGGTGGAGTACGGAAAGACCTGCCTCAGTATCTCCGGTCTTGGAAACAGGTTTTCAGTGAAAAATGTAATTCTTTGATGCAGGGGTTTTCCGGCAGACAGAAGGATAAACGGCGCCCAGATAGGAAGACAGTCCCTGTCTATCCTTCGGTTCAGAACCTTCTTTTCGAAGATGGAGAGCAGATCCGTCCCCGACAATTGGCGACATTCAAAGGGGAGATCAAGATCAAATAACCGGACCAGGAGAAAACAAACATATGCGATAGCCCTTTCCTGACCGAGCACTTCCGCTCTATGCATGAGCGCCTTCCAGTCAGACGTCTTCCAGTCGATGATCAGACCCTTGATATCCACGAGCCAGATTAACCTGCTTACGCTGTGCTTCAGCGCATGAACGCTGAGAAGCAAAACCTGATCATATTTGTTCAGACATAACCCTTGATACCCCTCGAAGTTGACGGCCTGTGCATCGCGGTAGATATGTTCTTGGTCTATTGCCAGGAGCAGTGCCCGGGTCCTGATACGGTCAGCCCCCAATACGTGGGTATTGATATCAATAATGGTCGAGTCCTTTCGAAAGGTATTTGAATAGAGGACGTCTCTCTGATAACCGAGGCTGCTTAGTACGCCTATGAGGCCATGGTAGTCCTTTGGAAGCACCCAGAGATCGATATCGGTCACAGGCCTCAGGCCAATATCCTCATAGATCTGCGGTAAAAGAGCAATGCCCTGCAGGAGTACTACCGGGAGCTTTTTTTCGTTCAGCAGGTTCAGGACCTGCTTTAAATCATGAATCAATCTCAGGTTAAATCGTACGGTCGCATAATAGAGAGACTCGAGCCGCGCCGTGTGCCGAGGCTCCAACCTCCCCAGTGCACCAGCCTTCTCCAGGTTCCTATAGAGTAGCCCAGCGAGTCCTTCCCTTCGAGCGAGGTCGATGAGATGATCCAGATCAACGTCATCCCCCATGAGGCTGCGCAGCCTCTGCAGCTGTGCTGGGCTTGGGTCCAACTCCGCCGCACAAGCCAGTATTTCCCTCGCAATTGAATTCATTCAAGAAGCCGTCACATGTTTATTTGTCGGTTGTGGTATTGTTGCATGAAAACCACGTATGGTGCAAATCCTTGAGGTGATTTTATTCTCTCGCCCGCTCCCCAGGGTCGCTAGAGCCCACAGAGCCCACAGAGATGATCTCTTAGTTTGACCTGATTTTTTGAGTGGAAAAATCAGGTCAATCAATCAGCCCTCCACAGTCGGGCGATTGATTATCCTGGTTATGCCGTCTCTGAGCAACGGCTCGTTGAAGTTTAGCAATAGGCCCAGTTGCTTGCCCGCGAGCCGCAAATAGGTTAACAGCTGTTTCTTGTGTACCGGTTCAACCTTGGCCACAGATTTGAGCTCTACAATAATTTCATCATCTACTAATAGATCCAGCCTGAACTCCTGGCCATCGACCTTCTGGCCACGATACACTACTGGCAGCAGCACTTCGGACTGGACTTTAATCCCCATATTCCTTAGTTCAATGAGCATACATGCGTGGTATACAGACTCCAATAAACCCGGTCCCAGTTCTTTATGAACTGTTATCGCCGCTTTAATGATCTGAGAAGACAGTCTATTGAGGTCCATGCGGTCATCTCATAATCATTGTTTCTTGTCTCCCGCGTGAGCGGGATGGCAGTTTAAGCTGAATGCGCCTCCCTGCCCTGTGGAATGCGAAGCCCATTCCTCTGGGGTCACGAATTCAGCTTGAAACTTCCTTGCCCTGTCAGATGCCCCGAAGACGCACACAGCAAATCAGGTCTAGGCTTTCTCATGTACAAAACTCACAAGCACATTCACTCAGCCTCATCTAACAGGGTAAACCTCTGTGGGCTCTGCGCTCTCTGCCTGCCCCGTTAAATGCGAAGCCTATTTAACTGGGGTGAGAGATAGAGACTTTTCCATCGGGTCACAAAACTTCAATATCCGGCAATCTCCTTAACCAGTTCTATCGCCGTCTTGTCTGGTTTGAAGGTGAATTCGTAACATGGAATGTGGGCTGCCAGGTCGGTGAAAAAGTCCATGCTGAACGCCATACCCTGAGGGTCCCAGTGGGGCAGAAAGGAACAGGTAATCAGCCTGGATACCGGATCAATCCCTTTGATCTCTTTGATCGAATTCTCCTGGCCGTGCCTCAGCAAGAGCACCCTCTCCAAAATCACGCATCTCGGTGAGACAAATGATGCATCGCCGTGCCACGGCGTGCCGTACATCCAGAACCGGCCACCCTTTTTTCGCACGATGATCCTGTCGTCGCTCAACACACCCTCACGACCCTCCTGAGCCCACATGTTCGCCATCGTGCTTTTCCCGGCCCCGGAATCGCCCACAAAAAGGATACCTCTCCCCTTCCGCTCGATGCCGCAGGCGTGGACGATAGCGCCTCTGCCCTGCGCGAGGTAGTTCACCATCAAGAGCTCCATGGTGGGGCCGTAGAAGGGATCATCAAAACGACCGGATTGCTCTGGAAAGTAAAGGTCAGCCTTTTCGAATTGAGACCGGAAAACGAGAATCCTCTCGAGGCCGGATAATGTGTCGGAAATCTTTATGATTGAATTATCATCTTTACGGTAAAGACTCCAGACGGGAGGGCTCTCAAAAACCTTCTCTCCTGTCAGGTTCTCGGGAATACCTCTATGTAAATGAAATTCGATATCACCCTTACCATACTGTATAAACGGCTGGTAGGCTGGTGGGATTTCCCAGTCAGCTGTTTGGGCATCCCCTTCAATGGAGATAGATACCTCGCCAATCCGGATTTGGACGTTCATAACGATTTGCTATACGCGGGGAGCAGGACCAATCAGGATCCTGGAGACCAGCAGTAGGCGGGCGCATTGCAGTCACTCCAGCCGGACCCCGTGGTACCTTCAATCTTGCAAAACCCCAAAACGGCGCACTTGGCGTCCAGTTTGATCCTCGTCACCGTGGGCTTCTCATATTTTTTCTTTGCCTTTTTTTCCATCGATCCCTCTACTGGATTTGGTTGATTTGTTGGATCGTCAACAACCACCCCTCAAAAGGGTGGCTTGGTTTTAAGCCTAAAGAGTTTTTGTTATCTCACAGAGCTCACGGAGCCCTCAGAGAAAAGCTTTGGATCGCTTAAAAACCCCGCGTAGCGGGGGACCCGATGACTTACATCGGGAGAATGGAGAGCCTTCACGGGTAGAAATAAGCTTGCTTATTTCTCGCCGTGGCAGGCTCTCCAAGTATTTTTAAGCGATCTATCACCATTAACTGATTCATTTTCTTAACTCTGAGTTCTCTGTGGCCTCGAGCGACCTAAGGTCGCGGGCGAGAGGTAAAGACTCAAAACCCCGTTTACCTTCATAGCATAGCTTGAACCATGAGCTGAGCTGATGGTTTATGGTATAAAATTACCATTCGGCCAAGTGGTGCGTTCCAATTTCATACGCCTCTGCCCTCAAGTGGGCCACCTGGCATAAATAATCCAAGGGCATTTCCTGATCCCCATATTCGAGCTGAGACCAACCCGGGCACTGGTTGCAGATAAACCTCAGATCACAATCCGCACATTTGTTCCTTATTTTCAATTTCTGCTCCCTGATTCGGGGCAAGAAGTCGTGCCACCCCTTCCTGAAAGACCCACGCCTTAGATCATAGCTGGGATTTCTGGCGATCGTGCAGAGCATCAGCCGGCCGTAGGGATCAATCTGGAAACTGCTCACTCCCGCACCACATCGAAAGAGCAAGTCCGGATCCTGCCTTACTCCGGACATTCTTTCACAGAGGCGGGCAAAATCGGGACCCCTTCTCGGATCGGTCATGTCGAGCTCAACGACCTCATGGGGGGGAATTCTGAGTTTTGCAACATTCCGGCGACCATTAACCCTTCCGTTGATGAGGGCGTCGAAGCGAAATTCAAGCCCCAATCCCTCCACAAACTCCTTGATGGCGAGAAATTCATGTCTGTTTACTGTCAGGATAACCGTCTTTAGCTTCAAGGGGAGGCCCCTCTCCATGAGGAGATCGATTCCCTTTCTACATCTCCCATATGAGCCGGGAGACCGGGTCACCTGCTCGTATGTGCGCTCTGTTATCCCATAAAGGGTGATCTCTACAGATCGGGGTGGAAATTCCTCGAAAAAATCCGCAAGAGAAGGGGTTATCAAGGTCCCGTTGGTAAACAGGGTAATGAGAAACCCCTTCTTCTTGGCATACAGATAGATATCCCGGAAATCTTCCCTGACCAAAGGTTCTCCGCCTGTCAAGAGAAGCCAGAGGCAGCCTTCTTCCGCAAGATCATCAAGGATACGGCAGACATGGGTGCAGCTTAATTCCCTCTCCTTCTCTCCGGGTGCGTCTATTCGTTTGTTGACATAGCAGTGGACGCAACGGTTATTGCATCGAAAGGTTAGCTCCACTGTCCCTGACAGAGGGATCCGTTGCGCCCCCTCGTTGTTTATCAGGCGCTGCCAATAACTGGCAATGTCGATTTCAGGAATACAGGAATTTCCCATGGTTGCTCACGCCTGTCCTCGAGCGCAGCGAAGGAATGACTTCCCAACCAAAGCTTGGCTGGAGCATTACAAAACCGCCCTACGTTCATTCAAGGATAGCATCTATTTCCTTTAACTGGCTCACGAATTCACGAAGATCCGCCTGTGCTTGTTCAGGAGATACCTGGAATTCATCCAATATCATATTCTCGATATCAAGGAGCCGTTTTTCCCCGTCAAGCCGCTCCCAGATAAAGGCTCCAACCTCGTTCAGGTTATAGATCGATCCCATGTCCCCTACGTTGTCCTTTATGGGAACCAAAATCGTTTCGTTCTCTATCTTTCGGTATACGAAGTCCTCGTTTCTCTTGTACTTTTTCTGCAACTCTTTCATATCACCCGTTTCGCTCAAGGGCATATCTACAGCATTCCTGCAGGTTATGATAAACAGGCTCTTCGCTTCACTCAGAGTGACAAGCTGGGGTCACTCAGAGTGACAGGATGGGAGCGCTCAGAGTGACAGATACGGAATGTGCCATTCTGAGCGAGCACGCCTCTGGGGTTCCTCCCTGCTTGTCATTCTGAGCGAGCACGCCTCAGGCGTTCCTCCCTGCTTGTCATTCTGAGCCCCGCCCAAAGCGGGGCGAAGAATCTCGAACAATCTCACACCCAGTCCTCGCTCAAATCCTTCCATTCAGCATTTATTGACTCAATAAGGGCTATTTTCTTCTTTCGTAGCCATCCCTTGATCTGCTTTTCCCGAGCAATGGCCTCCCTTACATCATTAGTCTCCTCGTAATAAACTAACTTTGTAATATTGTACTTTTTGGTAAATCCGTCAATTAAATGATGCTTATGCTCAAAAACGCGTCTCGTCAAATTATTCGTAACACCTGTATAAAGGGTTCTCGATCTATTAGTCATAATATAGACATAATAGTGCTTCATTGTCATTCTTAATAAGAGCCTTCATTTTCGGTTCAACATGTCATTCCAAGAGATAGCAATGAGACTCTTCGCTTCGCTCAGAGTGACAGGATGGGAGCGCTCAGAGTGACAGATACGGAATGTGCCATTCTGAGCGAGCACGCCTGTGGCGTTCCTCCCTGCTTGTCATTCTGAGCGAGCACGCCTGTGGCGTGGGAGCGAAGAATCTCAAAGAGAATCTCACACCCAGCCACCATCTTGCACCTCTTCCGTTAAGGCCCGAAGGTCCGATCCTTAAGGCCTGAAAGGCCAGTCCTCAAGCTCGCCCTGTGAAATCTGAAGGTCATTTCACCGGGGCGAAGCGCTCCTCAAGGCCCGAAGGGCCGCTCCTCATCACTGACTTCCTCCCCCTGCCGTCGAGATGAAACACCCACTGCCCGTAGACGGTGCTCCGTCGCCCGTACCGATGCCGGCCAGGGCGCTCAACTGAAGTGTCTGGGCGCTCTCGTCTCCATCAGCATCAACGGAGCGCACTACGTAGTAGTAGGTAGTCCCGCTTTCACCAGAGGTATCGGTATATTCGGTTCCAGTGATAAGGGAGACATTGATCTTTTCGTAAGGACCGCCGGCGCTTGTGCTCCGGTACACATTGTACCCGGAGACGGGATTGCCGTTACAATCAGTAGCGGCATTCCAGGTGATGAGTATCCCTTGGTCTGTGCTCTCGATGGAAACCCCTGTCGGCCTCCTGGGGAGCGGCACCTTCAGGGTCATGGCCGGATCGCCGAAGAGGAGGAACGTCTCGCTCATCTCCTCGTACTGGGCACCGTTGGCCAGCAGGGTTTGCTTGGCCTCATGGATTGCCGGCCCGAGGGTTCTGATATCGTCCGTAAAGATCGCCTCAAAGAGTGCACTATCCAAGATGCGCTGGCCGTCGGTGGTGGTCATGCCCACAGGCATAAAGGCGGCGACTGCCCCTTTGCCTTCGGGGCGCAGCAGGGTTTCCATGAGCGATGGTTCATGCAGGAACCCCAGCTCGGGATAGGCAAAATAGCCCGTCAGACAGGTCATGTTGATCAGAAAGACCAGCTCATCGTCGTTGGTGAGATCAGGCACATCATCGGCATCGAAGATATGCTCGTCGGCCCAGATCTGGGTGGAGCCGTGGCCGCTGTAGTTGACGATCAGGGTTCCCCGGTTTATTTCTTCTTTAATGTCAGCGGTCAAAGGCCCGGCGGCACCATAGTCACCCAGATACCCCTTGAATGGCTCGCTCATCGCCGTGGGGATCAGTGCTGCAACGTCCTCGCTCATCAGCTCAAAGTCCGCCTCGTACTCATCGCCTTCCGTCTCATTATCGGCCACGAGCAATACGTTCTTCTCCCAGGTCTTGGTGTTCGGGGAGGTCTCGTACGTAATGATCTTGTTGACCATCACGGAAGCCTCATCCGCGCTCGCCGCAGGGAGCCTGCCGATATAGAGATCGGGAACGGCATCCTCGCCGCTCACTTTCACAAACCACTCATCGGTGGGCGCCTCTCCCATGTACTCGGTAAAGGTCAAATAAGCAGGCACGAGGTTGACGTTTCCTTTCTCGAGGTTATCCTTGCAGTCGAAGTTGCTGTCCCCCACCAGAAGCACGTACTGGGGTGCAGGTGCGATCCAGTTCGCGTAGGCATAGCTGATGAAGTCCTTGATGGCCTGGGGGGTGACTATCCCATAGGTGAACTCATCGTAGATGTCTTGGACGTCAGCCACAATGACCCGAAGCCCCTGATTCTGCCTCAGGGTCACCAGACTGCTGGTCTCATCGCCCAGAGGATCCAGCCAGGGGTAAGGATGTCCATTTCCATCCCACCCCAGATCCCGGTGGGTAATCAGGATATAGTCGGCACTGTTTGCGGGATCAGCAAGGCTTGCTGCCACATCCTGGGTTATCCCGGCAGGAGTCTTGACCATGCCGTCAGCAAGGGCATAGTAGGTGCGCTCACTTACCTCCTCCGGCAGTTCAAATTCAAGGGTGTAGGGACCTGGCGGCTTTGTTATCTTGGAGTTTACCACCTGTGCCACGTCACCGGATTCGGTGATATCGTAGACAAGGAGATCGTTACTCGTAAATCCCGTGATCTGGTAGTGATGGCCCGCATCATGGATAAAGATGAGCTCATCGTTATGTGCAGCAAAACTCCTGGGGTAGGTCACCATGAACTTATCCACGTAGATGATATCCAGCCCGCTCTCGCACCTGAGGGTCACGGTGTTGTTTCCATCCTGGAGCATAACAGGGCTAATGGTGCCCTCGTAGGCTGTTATACCGCTCCAGGTCAAGGTGCCTACCGGGCTGCCGTTGAGGGAAACAGATACCTCGTGATCCGTATCGTAATACCCCGAGAGCGATATGGTCAGATCGCCGGTGTCTATCGCACCAGGGATGGCGAAGGTGACGTTGACCAGGTTTCCTCCCCACTCGACCTCATCGCCCAGGAGCATGCCGTTAAAGAACCACCGATCCAGGGAGTCATCTCCCGGGGCCCCGATCCAGTAACGCTGATCCAGCTCATAGGTAACCGTATCGGTATGAGAGGTGGCCATGTCACCAGATTCCGGGGTGCCGTTAATGGTGGTCATCCGCTTGGGCTCTCCCACACCCCCTGAGGTGGTGAGCCAGTAGACGTTGTACTTGGTGTATTTTGCATAGGCCGCATTCACCGGTCTTCCGTAAAACTCGATGTAATCGTCCCCGTCCCCATCGTACACGGAGATAGCCACCTCCTGCCCCAGATTGTAGAGCCGGACCTGGCTAAGGTCCATCCCATCCACATCGAGCCCGCTGCCCGAGGTGATCCGGTAAATCCCCTCCCCAGAGACCAAAACTTTGTAGACCGTATCTTCAGAAGGCGGGCTCCACGCCGCACCGGTCAGCTCTGGCGGTTCAACTGCCGCTCCCACCAGGAAGTTTCCGGCCCTTGCCGCCTCCATGGTATCCTCAAAGGTTAGCCGTACGCGGATTCGGGTATAGTGCTTCAGCTCCCTGGTTACCGGGTTAAAGGCAAAGGGGTAGAAGAGCACCTGGAGCTTCTGTTGATCCCGGAAGGTATAGATTTTACCCGTGGCAGACACCACATCGGGATACAATGCATCGGTGCTGTAGGTGGCCTCATCCTGGGCAAACACCTCTCCCACGTGGGAAAGTGCCCCTTCATCGCTCACCGCATTTTCGGGAACGGGATAAATCAAGTAGCCGGAGTAGGTCTCTGACTTTACATCTTCTACCGTAAGGGTTGCCGATTTACCTGAAGGAAGGTCGAGCAAGATGCCCTTCAGGGGAAGCTCAGGCCTCCCAACATGGGGGATGTAGCCGTGTATGTAGTCCAGAATCCGGAGCCGCTCATAGGCCTCACCTTCCCCTTCCACGATCTCCATGTCAAAGGCGTCGGTTACAAGCTCAAGGGTCATGCCCGTTTCATCCGAAGCAAGAATCTCTACCCCCTTGCCGAGAATTCGCCCTGTCGTGTCTCGATCCCTTCTCCAGCCCTCATCACCATCCAAAATCCCGTCTCCATCGGTATCCGGGTTGAGCGGATCGGTGCCCATCTCATACTCTTCCAGATTCGTGAGCCCATCGAAGTCGCTATCCAGATAGGCGTCGTTCACACCGGGGTTAAGCCCGTGGGCAATCTCCCAATCGTCAGGCAAACCATCGCCATCCCAGTCCACACAGATCGGCCCGTGGAAGGTGCTGATGCCGTGTGCATCAAGGTCTTCGAGCTTGTAATAGTAGAGCTTTCCCGGGGTGACATCCGTATCTTCGTAGGAGTACTCTTTACCCAGAACCGAGGAGAATAACCCGGGAATCAGTTTGTCGGTAAGTCGGGTATAGGGTCCGCCGCGACTCGTGGCCCGGTACAGGTAAAACCCCATGTTATCGATCTCTTGGGCGGTCTCCCAGGCAACCAGAACTGAGGGGCCGTCGCCTGTGGCGGTGAAAGACAGAAGGCTGATGGCTGTGGCGGCCCCGCTCTTTGAGGCCTCTATGCTATTTCCATAAGCGCCCATGTTAACCTGGTCGCCGTTGCCCTCCGGCTCGTTGGAATAGGCGCTGTAGTCACCGCTCGGGGCACCTGCATCGATGCAGGGCGAATCGCTGGCGCTCTCAACACATCCCGAACCAAACGGAAAGTACCCCCACGTGGACTGGAGGTGAAAATCGTCGTCCGCAGTGCCTAAGGTGTTATCGGCTCCATCCCGGTCCACGTACAGGGGATCAGAGGTGATGGTGCCGGTGCCACCTGATGCCGGATCGAGGCTGTCAAAATTACCGCCGGTGTTGTTGTAGACACAGTTATAGCTGTCGTCGGGCTCGTTGGTATTGTCGTCATCGATAATTCCAACACCGCCGTTGTTTGAGATGATGTTGTTGATGATAATGTTACCGGAACCGGCATAATTTAAATTAATCCCGTTGGCGGCATTACCGTCTATGGTGTTATTGTAGATAATGTTGTTTTGAGTACCGGTGGTTTGATCCTGTAATTCTATGCCGTCACTCCCAGTTGAATTGTAGATAAGGTTGTGGTGGATGACATTACCGTCGCCGCCAACATACAGGTTCTCGCAGTAATTACCGTAAATCTTATTGTAGCGCACCGTTGCCCCGTTACAGCCGAGATCTATGCCAAATCCGTCACCGGCATCGGTATGGTTATAGATTGTATTGTATTCGATGAGGATGGTTTCAGTCGTGGTGGTATTGATATCGATACCTCCATAGTTCACGTTGCCATAAATCTCGCAGTTCGAGACGGTGAGTCCGCCGCCATTCGCCATAAGCTGAATCCCTCGACCGGTATTGTTGTAAATCTTGCAATTATCAATAGTTGTCCCTGATGAATTTTCGCTGACACAAATTCCATCACCCGCTGGCGTAGCAGGGGAGTTATAAATGGAACAATTCCGAATGGTGACATTTTGGCCGTCGGTATCGTACCCATCATCACCTGCGGTGGTTGCATCGATGGAATCGAAGATGATGTAGTTGCTCCGGATATCGATCGCATCCTCCGCGCTTGAGGAAATAACCGGGTTCGATTCCGGCCCGGGCCACTTGGTAAAGGTGATCTCATTCCCGCTGGTGCCGCTTACATTGACAACGAGCTCGTTCTCATCGTAGGTAATGCCGCCTCGTATATAAATGGTCTCCCCCGGACTTGGGGGCTCGTTCTCCGCGTATTGAATTGTCTTATAAGGTTTATCCCAGCTCCCGTCGCCAGTAGTGTCATTTCCCAGATTACCGTCCACATAAATACCCGTGGCCGGCGTGGAATGCTCGTCGGCACCGATATCCCACGTATTTGCTCCAGTAGGCCTTGTGTCACCATCGATGTCATCGGTAAAGGAGCTAGACAAGTCCTGGCCCTCATTCAGCGCAAGGTGACCACTCGAGTGGATGTGCAGATCCTCATAGCCATCCGTGATTGAGTAAAAGAGGTCGTCCAGATCTCCGGGCGGGGTCCTCTTGTTTACGGATGCCACATCTAAGTATACATTCCTCGACGCTGCCGCTTCTGTTGTAACCGCTTCACTCACTGTGATTACCAAAGCCGTAACATTGGTAATCGTAAATGGGCCGGGGTTAGTGCCTGAATCGGTTCTGATTGTATTTCCAATAACAAAACCGTCTGTTGAAAAACTTCCTGTCGATCTCGTGATTGTCTTGGTTGGGCCGTCGAAGCTTATAGAGACAAGACCTGAGGTCGCCCCCGGGTGGATGTCGTTGTGAACCGTGCCGTACATGTTGTAACCCGAGCTCCCGTCAACCGGATCCTCATTGTCCAGATCAAAATCTCTACTATTACCACTGCCCACGGAAATCGTGTTCTTGACGATGAGCTTGCCCTTGTCGTGATTCACCCCTGTGCCCGTCATCCCGTAAATCGTGACGTTCTCGAGCGTGAGGGTAAGATTGGGGTTGCTGTAGGTCCGGATCCCTACGTCGCCGTTGTAAAAGATGCAATTGCGAACGGTGGCGTTTTCGTACACATTGATCGCGCCCCGGAGGGTACTGGTGTAGTCATGAATCATCAGCTTTGAGAGGAGGTTGTTCCCGGCGTTCCCTTCGCTCAGGTTGATCGGCTGTCCTGCGCCATTCAAGGTGCCATCGAGGTTCTTGATCTCCAGCCACTCGATCCTAACGTACTGGTCCCTCACATGAAATGCGTTTTTTTCAGCAGAGCCACTTGTGATCCCTACCGCATCGACTACCACTCCGGTCCCGGCCCTACCGTTGTGTCGCTGTCCTTCAGCCACGGTCAGATGCATGTAGTGGTCGGTGTCGGTCGTTGAACCATCAAAGACAACCCCGGTGGTCAAGGAAAACGCCCCGTCCTTGTAGCACACACCGACCTCCCTGCGGTTTTCCGACACCAGGTTACCGCCTCTCCCTAGATCGGGATCTAGCGGGTCTTCCCATGCCTGGATGGTGTTGTAAGACCGTTCAATGGTATAGCCCTCGGTCTCGTGATCGGCCGTGGCGGCTGATTGCACGGTGACCTGCGTGGCGCTATCCCGCGACAGGATGTAGAATGTCTCGCTCCCGATCGTGAGCTTGTCTCCCAAGCCTACGGCGCCCACAGCCGTGCACGCCGGCAGACTGGCCCCGCTGCTGAATTGCACCACGGTATCGCCGGAACAGATGGATGCGGTTCCGGTGCTGTACACTGTTCCCGTGTTGGTCCCGATGGAACGGTAATTCGTAGTCACTGCAGCGCCGATGTATTCATCTGCGCCGATGTCCCAGCTCAGCGCACTCGTGGGCCGGGTCTCCCCGTCGATATCATCGGTAAATGACAGAGGCGGGGCCTTATCAAGGGCGTCGTTTTCAGTGGCGTGGTACTGGAGGTGAAAATCCTCGGTTCCCGCGCTGATGTTATTGAAGATTACCCAGTTCCCGGTGCCGGGATCGCCGTTGGCCGTTGGCGTTCGACCGGCCATACAGGTCGCGCAATCAGCCCTATCGTCCTCGGAAATGCAGTATTCCATTGTGGGGGAATTGGTGAAGTCATGATAGCCTGACTCACCCACGCCGTTGTGTACGCAAATCGTGTTCTTAACAACAACATTCGAGCTTTCACGATTAATGCCATGCCCAAGAATCCCGTACACGGTGCAGTTCTCAATCGTAATCGTGTCGTTTGTCTCGTCGCCCGTTATTCCTGCTACGTCCCCATTGTAGAAAATGCAGTTACGCACCGTCACAGTATTGCCGCCGGACCCACTGAGCTTAATCCCGAAGCTATTATTAGAATCAGCAAGGGTGCCGTTTATGAAATCGTGGATCAGCAAGTATTCAAACTGAACGCTGTTACCCGCATTAATTTCTATAGGGTTGGCATAGTTCACCCCTGAGAAGTTCTTCAGTTCGAGCCACTTAATCCTGACGTCCTGGCCGTTTACGATATTAATACCTTTTCTGCCGCCATTTTCTCCGTCGATCATGGCGTTCGAAGTTCCCGTTGCCCCGGCGGTTCCGTCGTGCCGATTTCCTTCCGCCACCGTAAGCTCGAGGTAATGCGTGCTGTCGGTTGTATTGCCGGTGATATACAGGACCAGCGAACCAGTTGATGTAAAAGCGCCGTCCTTATAACAGACCCCGACCTCCACGCGGTTGTCATTTACCAGGTTTCCACCCCTCCCTCCATCGGGATCTAGTGGGTCTTCCCAGTCCTGAAGCGTGTTGTAGGCCCGCTTTATGGAGTTGACCGTCAAATCGCTCACATCCACAGGCGTACCACCGGCCTCCGTTTGCACGGTGAAGACCTTGTTGCTCTGTTTAGCGGTAATGTACGCAATCTTGTTGTCTGTATCGTAGTCGATCTTATCGCCCACGCCGATATTACCCGTCTGATCCACGGTGAGGGTTGCAGTCCCCGAGGAGATGGTAATATTCGGGGTTCCGGTCTTGAAATCAGCCGTCGAAGTCCCGATGGAGCGGTAGTTGGTGGTAGCACTGGCCTCAGCTGGCGTATGCGGGCCGGTGCCGGCTCCGGAGGCGTAGTTTATGTAGGTATCATAGGCAAAGATCTTGTAGTAGTAAGCGGTGCCGTTGGTAAGCCCGGTATCGGTAAAGGTCTCAAGGCTCCCCACATACCGGACGGTGCTGCTGCCGATGGTCTCATTCACATTGTATTCCGTTCCATCGGTGGGGGCATCACCCACTGCTGCACCGGCCCTCCGTAGAATCACCACCCTATAAAAATCACTGATGGGATTGGACCAGTTGAGTTGAATTTGTTCATCCCCGGGCGTGATCGTCCCCCAGGTGGCATTCGCGGGAGGGCTGTTATCCACGGTGATGGTGGCGCTGTCCGTGTCCGTGCCTGCCTGGGAGTTGGTGCAGGTATAGGAGGTGACGGTGCCGGTAACTGCATAGGTTCCCGCAGCCAGAGCCGCATGACTCTTGGCGGTAAACAGGACCCGAAACGAAGCCGAAGAGGTCGTTACCGGGATTGCCGTGCCGCCGCTAAAGGACCAGTCATTTCCTGCAGGAGAGGAAACCGTGGAGAAATACTGGGTGGTCAATGCATCATTCCAGATCTCCATG
>DATKZQ010000128.1:0-23403 GCA_035527895.1 Desulfatiglandales bacterium | reverse complement strand
GGTGTGCCGTGGTCATGTCCTGGGAGGAGCGGCTGGTTTTCCGGGTAAACCAGGTTCCGATCTTATAGATGAGCCCGAGTGCGAAGATGGCCAGGGCAGCGTACAGGCTGATTGTGAATGCCATGGGTTCGGTGTCCTTTTGTTTTTGAAATTGTTAAGGGTAATTCATGGGCAGGTAATCGGGTGAGCATGGCACCTTTTCCCCCCACGCTCAATTGCCACCAGGCGGAATCCAATAGTCCCCTGAATGCGGATCTCAAGAGGTAAGCACCCCCTTATGGACCTATTTTTTGATGCTTGCTTTATCACGTTATATTTCACCATGTCAAGGAAAACAGGTAAACACGCCTATAAGAAAAGCCACGAGGTGTACTTCAATAGACACCTGCCCTGTAACACGCATTAGGTCCGCATCTCAAGCCTTTGGACAAAGGCAGCTGCATTGCGAATGAGGGTTATTACCTACAGGGTTTTTCCAAGAAGGATTTCCTCGGCATCGCCGTCAGCTGTCAATCACAGAGGCTCCCCGATAACAGTCATATAGTGCGCCCGTAGCGTATCTTTCCGTATGCCGTCATTTTCACGGAAAGACCGAAACTCCAAAGCAAAGTTCCAGGCACTTAGGGGTGCCTGACCTGCTTGGTTTTGATGTGATGACGGTTGGGAAGGTAATTTGGGGGGATGTCAGCTCAGCGAGAGGGCGTCGTAAAACCCTGCTCGTGTGCCAGCATGTCTAAATGCAAGGTGATAAGGTTTTCCAACTCCAGCGGTGCCGGCGCCTCAGCAACCCGCAAATCGATCGTCTTGATATATACGTTACATTTTTTGCAGAAATCCACGCGAAGCCCTTTCTCCTCCTGACTCATAAAATATCCGAGCTCCCTGGAATCGCTGTTTTCACAAAAAGGGCACTTGATTCTCGGATAGTTCCATTCAAAGCCACAGAGCTCACAGTGAAGCATCCTTGTTCCTTGCTCATCCAAATAGGCCATGTCCGGCCAGGAGCCGCACAACGGGCAGTAGCCGTATTCCCAGCTGCCCTTTTGAATGGCCCCGCTAACGAGTCCTTTCAGGGTATTCAGGGAGGGCTTAAGGGCCATAGTCGTCACGAACTTAAGGACCGTTGAATCCAGACTCACCTCTTGAGCCATGGCATCGATAGTCCCCTCATCTCTTGCAAGAAAAGCGCTCAGCGCACGCTCAATCCACTGGCCATCGGTTCGCACCCTCCCCAAGGCCCTTTCCAATGCCTCCCTATCTTCTCTCTTTTTGGAAGAAAGATGGTCCAGCACTCGGGTAAACAGCGAGGACGTAGCCTTCAGGTCAACAGGTAAGTCCTCTCTCGAAAACAGCGGAAATCCCTCTTTAGCCTTTATTTCACCTACCTTTTTATCTCCTGACGCGTACTCTATCTCCGGACCGACTTCCTCCAACAGGACTGCCAGCTCTCGGTAGACAGATAACGCCTCTCTGTAGATAGGCCTTTTCTGCATCACTCGATCGATCTGCGCCAAAAGCTCACCGGACATTAGTTCGCGCCTCCAGTCAATGGTCCGTGGAGAGGAGAAGAGGGCGCCTGTTAACGGTGCCCTCTTCTCTGTTCAGGTTTTCTTAACCGGCCAGTCTATGAATGGCTTGCCACTCTCTTGACAGTTCTCTTAGCGGCCTGGCAAGCCGTTTCAAGGCCGTTTTTCGGTCTATACCCTCTGGCTTGACCGTAGACAGGGCGTATTCATGGTATTTGGCAGGCTCATCAGCTAAGAGGTAGAAGACCCTTACGTCCTCCAGACCGGTAACCGAAGCCTTGGGAAATTGGGATTTCACCTCGGCCAGACGCTTGTTGGCCAGGGCAACCATCTCATCCCGATCGCCAAAATTCATGGCACCAGTCGGACAGGTCTTCACGCATGCCGGCAGCAAGCCGTTATGGACCCTGTCTACACACATGGTGCATTTGGCTATATACCCTGTTTTCGGCTCAGCCCTTGGTATATTATAGGGACAGGATTCCCTCACGTCTTCACTGCTCTCCTTTTTGAGCTTGTCGGTATAGAGGACTGCACCGCTTATCGCATCGATGATGATGGCATTGGGGTCCTCGGGAATCTCCTTACACGGTGGCTCCAGACAATGCCGGCACTGATCTGGAAAGAAGTACCAAACGGGTTTGCCATCACTTCCCAGGGCCTCAGAAAACCGGACCAGTTTGTACGTATAAAATGACAGGTCCTTGGGATTTTGAAAGCTCCCCCAGTTTTCTGTCTTGGTCGCCGGGAGTTGATTCCATTGCTTGCAGGCAATCTGACAACCCCTACATGCAGTACATACCGTGGTATCGATAAAAAACGCCTTTCCGCTCATCAGATCACCTCCTTTACATCTTTCTCACATTGACCATAAAGGCCTTGGTTTCCGGGATCCTTGTATTAGGATCACCGGTTGACGGCGTCAGTAGGTTGGCTGAATCGCCACCATCCTTCGGGTAAACCCATCCATAATGCCATGGCATTCCAACCTGGTGGATCTCGTTACCCTGGATCTTGAACGGTTTGAATCGGTGGGTAACAATGGCCACAGCTGTCACCTTTCCTCTTGCCGATTCCACAATTACTTTCTCACCGTTCTTTATCCCCTTCATCTTGGCCAGTTCGTAGCTCATCTCCACAAACATCTGGGGCTGAGCCTCCAGCAGCCAAGGCTGCCAGCGGGTCATAACACCGGTCTGCCAGTGCTCGCTCACCCGGTACGTCGTGCCCACAAAAGGGTACCTGGGATCGCATGACAACAGAATATCCATTTTCGTGGCGTATACGGGCGTAATCGGGTTGATGAGCTGATCGGAAAGAAGATTTTTCTCCACAGGACATTCAAGCGGCTCATAGTGTTCAGGGAACGGCCCATCCGCTAATCCCGGCCCAAAGACATGGCCAAATCCCTCTGTTTTCATGATGAAGGGGTACTTGGTCTTTGGATTGGGGGTGCCATTCGGATTGAGCATGGGAGGCCAGCCACCATCGGGAACATCACCTACCCATTTAGAACCATCCCACTTAATGACAGGATGCTCGGAATCCCATGGATTACCATACTTGTCAACCGATGCCCTATTGTAGATTATTCTCCTGTTGACCGGCCAGCACCAGGCCCACTCAAGGTTCAGGCCGATCCCCGACTTCTCCCTCGTGCGCCTGGCAGCCATGTTTCCCTTACCGGTATAGGAATTACAATACAACCAGTTCGCACTACTGGTGGAGCCGTCGGCCTGAAGAAAAGCAAAACTGGGAACAAGATCACCCTTCTTGAAGGAGTTGGTTCCTATGGTCACATCTTTCAAGAAGTAGCCATTAATCTCCTTGGCCATCTTGTGGGCGTCAAACGCACCATTTGTTGTGTAATCCCATTTCAGGTTTATGATCGGCTCGGGGAAGACTGCCGCTTTCCCTTTCTTAATATCCTTTCGATACAACCACCTCACCTTCTTAAACAGGTCCACTAGCATATCGCCGTCCGGTCTCGCCTCTCCCGGTGGCTCAGCGGCTTTATACCGCCACTGCATCCACCGCCCGCTGTTGGTGATGGATCCTTCCTTCTCCACCGAAACAGCGCAAGGTAGCATGAAGACCTCGGTCTTGATCTTTTTGGGGTCCATGCCGGGGCCTTTCCAGAAAGATCCCGTTTCGTTGTCGAAGATATTGACGTTGACCAGCCAATCCAGTTTTGCCAATCCCTGCCGTACCTTATTGGCGTTCGCGCCCGAGCATGCCGGATTCTGACCCCAGGCAAAGAAGCCGGTAAACTCACCCTTGTACATGACATCGAAGAGATCAAGCCAGGAATAGCTCTTACCCTCATCCAGTTTCGGGAACCACTGGTACCCAAATTCGTTTTCGGGCTGTGCCTTGTCTCCGAAGAACGATTTTAGTAAGCTCACCATGTACTTAGGCTCATTCTGCCACCAGTTGGCACTTAAGGGATCATTGCTTTTAGGCCTTCTTTTCAAGTAGTCTGAAACCGAAGGCCATTTGGTGGTGGGGGTTGCAAGATACCCAGGCCATATATGATACAGAATGCAGTGATCGGTGGAACCCTGGACATTAGACTCGCCCCTCAGCGCATTCACGCCGCCACCGGCAACTCCCATATTACCCAACAGGAGCTGAATCATGGCCATTGCCCGGATGTTCTGTACACCCACCGTGTGCTGGGTCCAGCCCATGGCATACATGATAGTACCAGCCTTTCCTTTTTGACCGGTGGCCGAATACAACTCGTATACCTTTACCAAATCCTCCTTTGGTGTGCCCGTAATAGCGGAAACAGTATCCAGGTCATACCGGCTATAGTGGTTCTTTAATAGCTGAAAAACACAGTGGGGATCCTGAAGGGACTTGTCTTTTTCTGGAATGCCCTTTTCGTCCTCTACGAAGGCCCATGCACTCTTGTCATATTTCCTGGCCTTTGGATCGTATCCGGCAAACAGCCCGTCCTCAAATCCATACTTGTCGGTCACGATAAATGCCGCATTGGTGTATTCGGAGACATATTCCTTGAAATATTTTTCGTTCTCGATGATGTATTTGATCATGCCGCCGAGGAAGGCTATATCGGTACCCGATCGTAATGCGGTATAAAAATCGGCCTTTGATGAGGTACGGGTAAATCGAGGATCAACGCTAACCAGCTTGGCTCCCTGCTTCATTGCCTCGGTCACCCACTTGAAGGAGATAGGGTGATTCTCGGCAGCATTGGATCCCATAATCAAGATGCAATCGCTATTTCTGATATCGATCCAGTGATTGGTCATCGCGCCACGTCCGAACGACTCTGCCAGAGCCGCAACAGTAGCGCTGTGTCAGATACGGGCTTGGTGCTCGATATACACGAGCCCCAAAGACCTCATCATGGCCTGTATGAGCCAGCATTCCTCATTGTCCAGGGCAGCACTTCCCACACTGGCGATGGCATCGGTGCGGTTGACCACCTGTCCCTTGTCGTTCTTGTGGGTGA
Source organism: Desulfatiglandales bacterium (assembly GCA_035527895.1). Taxonomy (GTDB): domain Bacteria; phylum Desulfobacterota; class DSM-4660; order Desulfatiglandales; family B25-G16; genus JADFWK01. The sequence continues at coordinate 18,396 of DATKZQ010000128.1, read as the reverse complement.
AGCTGGCATCTCTGCTTTTCTTGATCTTGGAAGCGATTTGCCAGAGTGCCCAGTCCCACGATACCTTCTGCCAGTGCGTACTGTAAGGAGCCCGGTACAACGGAGTTGTGAGACGATTCTCATTATTGACCAGCTGACTCAATGCCGCACCCTTAGCACACAGGGACCCTTCATTGATCGGATGATCGGGGTCTCCTTCCGTATTGATAACCTTTCCACTCGCCCCTTTGCTGGTGTGGACAATGATGCCGCAGCCCACTGCGCAATACGGGCAGATCGTGGTGCTCTCGCGAGCGTATCTGATCTTCAAGGTCTGGGCATACGCTTTGACCGGTTTCAAATCCATGCCGAGACCAAGTACCATTACGCCTGCAGCAGTACCTGCAGAGATCTTTAGAAATTCCCGCCTAGTAACCCTCATAAGCTATCTCCTTTCTTTTTTGAAAAACGGGATTAAATGGTTACTTGTATTAAGAAGGCCTCATGAACCTGTGCTGAACAACAGTATCGTATGACGCCTTTCGCCAAAAACGGTCCTGCAGGAATCAAGATAAAGACAAGACATGGTATGCTACAGAGCTCGATCAGCTAAGAATTTCGAGGCTTCCGTGTGCCCCCCACTCATCATTGTTGGTCTTGGTAGCCCAAATCCTCTCTCTCAAACCCCCGTTGAAATGGCCAAAGACAACATAGGCAAATCTTGCCCAGACACAGCATACGCCACCGTTAACCATGGTACTTCATATACACACGCTCATAGCTCAGTGCTTCGATTCGCAAATATAGTCACGTATCTAAACGAAAAATATTTGAACAAATGCTTACTCAGCACTTAGTCCCGAGTGAATAAATACGTTACCGTAATTATGAATCGACGGACTTAGGCAGCGACGCATAGGCTCCTACTAAATATGATAACAAAAATGTAAATACAAAAAAAAGAAAATTCTTAGTAGTTAGCGGTAATCGATTCCCTCTTAGTTGTGAGGGTCAGGCAACCTCCCCCATGAAGGTTTCCTGATGAGCCTTCGTAATCGGTTCTTTACTAGTCAACTGGATAGCCTGCTTTTTCCCAGGCCATCCAGCCTCCCTCCATGTTTTTCACGTTCTTGTAACCCATTTCACCAATACTCTCGCAAGCCAAGCATCCTCTGCCACCGGTCTTGCAGTACATCACCATATTCGCGTTTTTGTCGGAGATCTTTCCCTCGATCTGGAACTCCAAGAGGCCCCTTGGGATATTGATTGCGCCGGGTATATGTCCTGCCTTGTACTCCTTTGGTTCCCGGCAGTCCAGGAAGACAACCCCGCCCTTATCGAATAGGGCCTTGGCGTCGTCCAATGAGATCATGGTAATGTTCTTCTTGGCCTTTTCAACCAAGTCTTTGGCGGTCATGTCCTTGGCCAATGCCACGGGTGCATTAAAGACAAAGGCAACGCCGAGCATCAGAGCAACGATCAAAACTGTATTACGCATTTTCATAAGTACTTAGCCCCTTTCACTCCTGTGACTATTTAGGCTGCCACTTTTGTTTTCTTGGAATCATGTTGGCAGGAACTATAACGCCTTTGTTTGCCTCTTGTTCTGCAACGTCCACATCCTTTTCCATCAAGAATAGGAGCTTATTTCCGTGGCAGGAATTGCAACTTGCATTCTGTGGCGTCTTTCGCCGTATGTTATGAGGCGTTGCCAGCTTCCACGTAGGTAAGGCATCGAAATTTCTCAAAGCATCCTTCATATAGAAGCTAAAGGTTCCACGATCCACGGGATTATGACGCACTGGTACGAACTGTTCGGGCCGCTTATCCGATCTCAAGGGATTGAGCCCAATCTTGAAATCAAACCCCGAACCCTTTGTCTTAAAAAAGGCGAGTCCGTCTTTGTCTTTCCCCACATGGCAGGCAGAGCAGTTGTTATAGGACTGGGCATGGCAGACATGGCAACTGGCCTTATCTTTATGGATCCTATGGGTTATTACGTTATTGGCGTCCTTATCATATATCTTGTCGTGGCAATCAAGACATTTCGGCCCGTTCTCCACCTCATATCTGTTAGCGTATTCCTTCCCATCGCCATGCATCTCTTCAGCGGTGTGACACTTCTCGCATTTCATGTACTTCTGTCGATGCACACTAGGTTGAACCCCCTCATGCTCACCAAAATACTCTTTCTGTATGCGACTCCCGTGGCATGCGGTACAGACCTCCTGCATTGGCGGCCGCTTTTGAAACAGATGACCCTCCAATAACCCGCCTTCAACGGAATTCGGCCTGCTGATGTGGCACTGACCGCAGCTGCTGTGACATTGAAAGCAGTGGTTGTCCATCCCCTTTACCACCTTGTCGGGGATAACGCCGTCGGGATTTGCCCTCTTGCCGATAACCACTTTGTAGGGCCACAGGCTCACATGGAGGCTTTTTGCATAATGCTCGTTTATCTCATCATGGCAGTCTCCACAGGCCACGGTAGCATCGGGATAGGTTGGATCCTTAACGACATCCTTGTGGGCTGTCTTCCAGTTGGGGTCATCGGGATTACCACCATGACATTCATGACATGCAATCTCTCCATGGTTCTCATCGTCCACGATAGCACTGTCGACGAAGATCCTCTCGTGCGGAGCCAACGGCTCCATAGCACCCCCTCATCCCTCCCCTTCTGTTTCTGCAGATTTAACAGGGGGCCTCGTTTTAGCAATCTCCCTGGTTATTTCTATCAGCTTCTTGGCGCTTGTGTGGCAGATAAAACACTGTGTATCTTCATAGGCCTGGCTGGTGAAGGGACCAAGGGGAATCAAAAAGACGCTAAAGACGGCAGCGATGCAGAAAATTCTTAAGCATTTCATACCTGAACCCCCCCTCAATTGAAGTTCTGATAAGCAAGGCTTGAAGATCTTTGGAAGTCTCGAAAGTAGTTTGATGTGGAAGCCAATATCAGATTTGCAAATCAATGTCAAAATAATTTTCCAGTAAGTAATCTTCTAGTAAAAATGGATCTCAAGGCCGACAAAAACCCGAGGCAGCCTGGGCCTCATATATAGCTTTTGAAAAGCTCCCGTGAGATAATCATCTTTTGAATGCTGGAAGTCCCCTCCAAATACTCCATGCCCCGTGCGTCGGCGCTGAGCAAGCTGACGATATTGTTCTTAAAGTAGCTCCTTCCACCCACTATCGTTAGCCCCAGTTGGGCCACCGACATGACCATTTGTGTGGCAAAGAGTTTTGCCTGGGAAGACGCACTCCTATAGAACGGGCTCCGGGCCTGCTTCAAGGCGTAAAAACACAATCCTCGTGCCGCATTGATTTGGGTGTACATATCGGACATCTTGAAACTAATGTCCTGACTGCTCGTGAGAGGACGGTCGAACTGAACCCTTTTTTTGGAGTATTCGAATATCTCATCGAAGATTCGGCAGGCAAGGCCGCAGGCAATACCTGCCAACAGAATCCTCCCCCTGTCTATGGCATCAAGGGCCAGAAGGAGTCCCCTGCCCTCCTCTCCAAGCAAGTTCTCCTTTGGAATGAGGCTATTCGCATAGGTAAGCCTACCGGTTGGAAGGAGCTTGAGCCCATCCTTTTCAGGCAGGAGCTCTACCATAAATCCGTCTATATCATCCTCGACTGCAAAGACGGTAAGGGATCGCGCACCTTTTTTCCCTTTTGTATTGACGAGAATAGTATAGATCCTGGCGAGACCTGCGTTAGAAATAAAGATCTTTTCCCCATTGAAGAGGTAATAGTCCCCCTGAGGTTCGGCAGAAAACTCGATGGCACTTGCATCAGTGCCCGCCTTTTCCTCAGTCATGGCGATTGCGCCAAAATCCCCATCACACAACCTGGGAAGAAACCTTTGCTTCAGGTCTTCTTCTCCTGCAGCACGTATAAGGTCCACCGCCCGGCTGTGAGCAACGAAAATAATCCCCAGGCTCGGACAGGTATATCCTAAGAGCTCCATAATAGTATAGATGCTTTCCTCGCTCGTGCTGCCTCCCCCGTATTCGATCGGAACAAACCGTTTGAACAGACCGATTTCAACAAGCTCTGAATATATCGATTCCCAGGGAGGCGGGAAGATAACCTTGCCGTTTTGAAACCCAAGGCCGGCTGCGTACATGGACTGGACACTGCCCATGACCCGATATTTGAGCAGCTCGACAAACCTCTCAAGAAACGCTCTGTCCTCTTCCTCCTCGCTGAAAGATCGCAGAATCTTTATCAAATGATCCACAGCTTACCTCTCTCCTAATAAGTCTCGAGTATCTTAGATCATGGATTCTCGCGAATCAAGGATAATTCAAGAAATCGATTGTTGCCTTAACTCCGTAACTAGGCTGTCCCGAGGGATATCGCGGGCTTGAGTACTTGGCTATGGGGGTTTCGATTTGTGTCTCAGTTCGGAGAGAGGCATCGCTCAGAATATACGTCTTTTCTTCGCGGCCTTGTTGGACAAAATGGAGGCATTGGGCAGAAGGGGCTCTGTGACAACGCCGATAGTTCATGTTCAAGAGGTCTTCCCGGAGCAAGCCGCTCGGTTTAATCCTCTTTTTTCCTAAAGAGATCCTCCAAGGCCTGTTTTGCCGCTGCTTGTCTGCCAAACCTGATTTCCTTCGCGCCCTTCAAGACAAAATAGTCGCAGAAATTTGCCTTTCCCTTGTCAATGACCCGCTCAGCAGAGGTCTCTTTGCACTCATTGTAGGAGCCTGTGTCATAGAACTTGCACTGTAAGCAGCTGTGTAAATCACGACTGCAGTTGGGGCAGGTGTCATTACGAGAAACCCTCCCTTCAAGATCCAACTCATGATCACAAAAGGCGCACCGTGTATTGCTCATGCTTCCTCCAGGTTGTAATGGAATCGACTATAACGAAAATGTCAATACGCAGTAAGGTGGAGTTTGGCAGAAAAAAACAGGACTGCTTACTGTAGATCTCCCACGCTTTGAGTTACGATCACAGCGGTATGCATGTTCATCTTGTTTTCCTAATGGGAAACTGTTTCAGAAATGTGCCGACCATCCCTAAAAGTTGACTTCCTTGCAGCTCATTGACGGGAGATATGGGGTTTTGCCCCCAGCCAATGATTTATACGATACACGTTACACGCCTGTAAAGAAGAATACCCTTGCCTGTCTCCAGAAAATCCTGTACAGATCTTAATACCCCTGAAGCAGGTTCTAAATATCTGTACGTCCCGTCAAGAAGGCTACCCGAACTTGGCATGATATACGGGTGCTGCCGGAGCCGTGAAGATGGATGACGAATACCAAAAGGCAGTGATTCTAGAAAATGAGATCGAGGCCCGTCTCCTCGATTCCGTACTCACGGAACGTGATATACCCCATATCATTGCTTCCTACTACGACACCGCCTATGACGGTCTGTATCAGACTCAGAAAGGATGGGGCTACATCAGCGCACCGCGCGCCTATCACGAGGAGATACAAGAGATTATCTCCTCTGTGAGAAAAGAATCGAATCTTCCGGATGGGTCATAGCCCAAGATCATGATTCCCTGGCGGATATGCCGAGGATCACCATATCAATTCATTGTGCTCATACATAATTCATCTCATTTGAAAATCGCCGCAATTGGCTCATGCCCAGGAGCCGCTCATGGTAGAAAGAAAAGTACGAATTCTGCTTGGTAAACTTGGAGAGGGGCATAAGGAGGCCTTGCAGTCTCTAGCCAGAAACTTCAGTGAAGCAGGCTTCGAGGTGATATACACGGAATTACAAGAACCAGAGGTAATTGTCACCGGGGCACTACTCCAACCTGCCCTCTCTAAAGGCCGTAATATATTCCATACAGAAGTCATCCTTGCCCACGATCATGAGCGTGGCCTTTAGTGCTCCATAGAGCATCTTATCGGTAGGATCAATAATGGCGGAGTCAAGGCCCCTGGCTATTGCCGCAACCAGAAAGGTGCGGTTGACAAGTCTCCTGTTGGGGAGCCCGTAAGAGATATTGGTCAAGCCGCATGTCGTGTGAACACCGGGGAACTGTTGCATAATGCTCTCAATCGCCTCCAGCGTTGCCATCGCGGAATCGGTATTGGTTGCAAGGGGGTAGACGAGGGGATCGATGTAAAGATCATCGAGGGCTATCCCCGAAGCGGTAACCCGTTCGACCAGCCGACCTGCCATCTTGACCTTGTCTTCAGCAGTTTCGGCCATAGACTCCGCTGTCTGACAGAGGCCGATGACTTTGGCCTTGTGCTCCGCTACCAAGGGAAGGATGCCTTCCAAACGATGGGGCTCAAGGCTAATGGAATTAATCATGGGCACGGATCTTACCAGAAGGAGCACGGACTCGATTACCTTTGGATCCGGGCTGTCAATACAAAGAGGTTGATCGGTGATGCCCTGGACCGCATCAATTAACCAGGTGAGGTGCCCGGCCTCCTCCCCGAAAAAGCTTCCTGCATTCACGTCAATGTAGTGGGCGCCGGCATTCACCTGGGCTATTGCCTCGTTCCGAATAAAATCCGCGTCACGTGCTGTTATGGCCTCTGCTATGCGCTTGCGAGATGAATTTATTCTCTCTCCAATGATTATCATGAGTGCTTGCTCCGTAGACTTTACTAATTACCCGAGGATGCAGCTACAAAGCTCCTCGCGAGCTTCACCGCTTCAGCGGCATCCTTACCGTATCCATCTGCGCCGATCTTATCGCGGTTTCAATCTGGTCCAGATCAGCATTCATTTTCTTTTTCTCCTCTCACTTCTTCGATCACTATCGTCACACAGTATCCGCTAACCGCGCAGTTCTACCATCATTCTCCTGCCGGCTCCAAATCAACCATAGCATTAGCATCTAGATGGGCCTCGGGAAAGGAAACCCCGGCCGCATCCATGAGCCCATGACAAACGATTGATGTAGGATTTCCAGCCGGTGTCCTCTCGCCTTTCCTTCCGTTGTACAATGCAGACATGACCAAATTGTGCGATGTCGATTTCATGAAAGGTCCTTCTCTGGATGTCTCGTTTCAGTTTGAGCTACAGTGTGCGATTCCCGTGGACAACGCTATCTCTCAGTTCCGGCAATCCGCCGGCAATTTATACCAAGGCGAGCAGTTAGTAAAGCCGTTTCTCGAAAAAATCTCCATTGTGCACCGTCCTTGATGGATCGCTAAGGTCAGGCCCACAATACTTTGAATTGCCGTCTCCCTTTTTGGAACAATATCCTTTCCTCCGTATGGTTTAGAAAAACCTGGTTTAGAAAACCTTGACAATGGAGTCATTTCTCGTCACTATTCGAATAGGAATCGTTGTAAGAGCGTCAAAGAAGTGAGGTCTGTCGTTGTGGCATGGGATATCTTCGGACCCAGAAGGAAAACAAAGGTGCCACCGGATGATTTCCATCTTGTTATTGAGCGTATTGAAAAACTTGCCCCTAAGGGCTTTCGCGACGAAAGGCTCATGTACTATTACAACTACAGGCAGATGCCAAGGTATCGTAAACCGCTGCTGTCTCTGTTGAGACACATATCGGGGAGACCCTTGAAGGCGGAGGATGAAGAGCTTTTCTTTCAGGAGCTGTTTCGGAAACTCAAAGATTTTTACGACGTAAGGGACAAGCTTTCTGTTGATGAAGCCGTAAAAGACTATAGTATTAAAATGAAATTGCTCCAAATATACAAGATATTCTATGATGATACCAGCTTAGCAGGGCCAAAGATCAATGAGTGTCTGGAGAAGACAGGCAAAAACTAAACGTTCTCAAAACGAGGGTAAAATGAAAATCAAGGTCGAAAGCGAAAAGATCATCAAAGCGGTTAGAAAACTGGACGGCGTTGAGATGGTGCTCGAAAACATCACTGATGCCAAGGAGGCAATTGATCTCATCCTGAGAAAGACCGAGCTCATCAACAGCGAGGACTACGGAAAGCTGAAGGAGGTCAAGGTTAGCTCTTTTCAGGAATACAAGACCTCTGCAGTGGATTATAAGATGGTTTTTCTGTTGGAATTCATCTTCGAGGAAAAGGTGCCTCTTGATATAAAGGTTTCTGTCATCAAAGAGGTACAAAGGTTCTTTGAAAAGATTTAGTGTATTCTAACCCACGTCGCGTGCTAGTTCACGAATTTCCTCGACAGCCGTAAGCTCTGAACCAAAACAGAAAATGCTTGCACGTGAGCACCATGCTGCATCCGTTTCGGTACCGTGATCCAGCAAACTTCCCTTCCTCCTCGAGTTTGCCAATACCACGTTTCAGTATCCGAGAATGAGCTCCCCCTGTGGGCCTGATCAGACCAACGAATACGGCTGGTTCCCATAGTCCCGTGGAGGGTTTTACCTTGACACCATACCTTCTTTCCTATATTGATCTAGGACTATAGCCTGACTTTCGGCACTCAATTCACTCGTATCTTAAAATTCATGCTTACATGAGAGAGGGGGAATGTTCTAAATTGGAAAGGAGCCTATTTTTCCCCTTGGGAAGGGAAAATCTTACTAGCTTTGGCGTTTATTACCATTGGAAGGATGGCCTTGTAACCTTTCGGGCTGCCAGAGAGTGGGAACAAGAAACAGATTGGTCGAGATATAGTCGGGATTTTACCGTTGAACAGCCATTGACTGCCCGTACTGCGTATCTCGGACACAAGGAAACCTGGGATCTATTTAAGAGATATAATCTGACTGGGTATCTTGACGATGTGGTTGATTTGATCAAGAAAGGAAAACACCAGGGTATCGAATGCTTTCTTGAACAGAAACAAAATATACGTTTTATCAGCAACATGCACAGCAATACCCTGGGGATCAATAATGGCTACCATGCCATCCGCAGCGGTGGAATACGACGTCACGAACCTGAGGAAGAAGAAAGAGATGTGATTGTTGACGGCCTGAATTTAAGTCGGGCCATGTCCTTTAAGAATGCCGGTGCCCAAATCCCCTTTGGTGGAAGTAAGATCACCGTTCAGTGCGCTCCGGTGGATCTCAGTGATTTTCACACACTGGGTTTTCTGGCGTACGCCTTGGACAGGACTCGATCCTTTACGGGCCCCGACATGGGTTTCTCGCCTGAACTGGCAGACGTCATGAGGCAAGAAGGATATTCCGTTAACATTACAGGCGGGTTCGACAGCAAGATTGGTCCTACCGGTGGTCCTACTGCCTATGGCGTCTATCTGGCGCTAAAAGAAGCAGTTAACTTCAGGTTTGGCGCCGAGACCCTGGCAGGAAAAACCATTGTGGTGCAGGGCACCGGGGCCGTTGGTTACCCCCTGGTTGAGGAATACCTTGCAAAAGAAGACGTTACCATATTCATTGCGGACATCGTACGAGACCCGGTAAGAAAACTAGTGGCTCAATTTCCGGGTCGTGTGAATGAGCTCGATCCCAAAGATGTGTTCAGAGTTGAGGCAGACATTTTTGCTCCCTGTGCCATGGGAGGTATCCTGGACGATGAGACCATCAGAGCGCTGAAGTGCTCCATAATAATGGGTGCGGCCAACAACCAACTCAAGGCCACTAACCAGGAAGAAGAAATCAGGCTTGCAAAAATCCTGGATAAAAAGGGTATACTGTTTCAGGTTGATTGGATGCATAATACCGGTGGGGTGATCGCCGGAATGGAAGAGTATATGTACCGGGAAAAGGCCAGCCTGGATCATGTGATGTCCCATACCGAAAAAGTCTGCAAGTACGGGGTCAGAGAAAATCTTGAGGCTGCAAACAAAGAGGAGATTACGCCCACAGAAAGAGCTTACCGATACTACTCCTCCAAGATATACCGGTGATGGACGACAGAGATCTATGTTGTCTGGCAGCGAAAAATCAGATCCTCGCCGTAATCTTTAACTGAGCCTATGAATAGATAGGGGATATTTTATTGCTTTAACCAACAAAAAAAGGAGGTAGGATCATGAAAAGAATGATGCTTATGTTCACGTTTGTTGTTGCACTGGGCCTTGTTTTCGGATCCGGGCTTTCAGCCAAGATGATCCGTATTGGTGAACACCAAATTGTCTCTCATCCGGCCCTTGATAGCGACTCTAAGGGGTTCGCCGCCGCTCTTGCAGAGGAAGGTTTCATCGAGGGCAAGAACATCATCATTGATCGGCAGAATGCCCAGGGTGATCAGGCTAACTGCGCAATAATTGCCCGGAAATTCGAAGATGACAGAGTTGATCTGGTTCATGCCATAAGTACTCCCAATGCCCAGGCTCAGGTAAAGGTGAGCAAGACCATACCCATTGTATTTTCCTCGGTCACCGACCCTGTGGCAACAGGTATTGCACCCAAAATGGGCAAGACCGGTACCCATGTCACCGGTGTGAGTGACAGGTGGCCCATCACCCTCCAGTGTGAGATGTACCAGGATCTATTGCCCAATGTAAAGAGATGGGGCACCATCTATAATGCCGGTGATGTAAATGTCACCTTTCATGTCAAGGAGATGAAGGAAGCTATAGAAGGGATGGGCGGAAAGGTTATTGAGGCCAACATTTCCACGAGTGCTGAGGTGATGCAGGCTGCGCAAAGCCTGGTGGGTCGGGTGGATGCCATCCACATCACCTCTGATAATACGGTTGTTTCCGCCTTTGAGTCTGTTGTGAAAGTCTGCAATGCGAACAATATCCCTCTATTTACCGGTGATAGGGACAGCGTGCCGAGAGGAGCCATTGCGGCTTATGGGCCCGATTACTTCTTGGTAGGATATACGGCCGGGAAAAAGGCCGCGAGAATACTGAAGGGCGAAAACCCCGGTGACGTCCCTGCGGGACTTGCATCCGAGTACAGCCTGTGGGTTAGCTTCAAACATGCCAAGGCGCAAGGGGCAAAACTCCGCACCACCCTGGTCAAAAAGGCTGCGGACAAATTGTGGGATGAGCAAGGGGCTGTTATAAAGGGTAAGTAGCCTAGGAGTTTAGGCGCAGAGGGGAGGATTTTCCTCCCCTCTTGATAAATGGCGAGTGAATGGAAATTAGTAGTTTATTGAGGACTATTCCGATATCGCTGGAACAGGGCCTGGCGTATGGGCTTGTGGCCATTGGAATAGTCATCACGTTTCGCATCCTGGCCTTCCCCGATCTCACGGTTGACGGTAGTTTTCCTCTGGGTGCATCGGTGGTTGCCCGCCTCATCATGGAAGGGGTACCGCCAATTTACGGCATCCTTATGGCCATTATCATCGGGTTTCTCGCTGGTTGCTGCACCGGTCTTCTCAATACAAAACTGAAGATCAACAGCCTGCTGGCCGGAATACTGATGATGACCATCCTGTATTCGGTCAATCTACGGATAATGGGGCGGTCAAATATACAATTACTCACAGTGAATACCCTTTTGACCCCCCTGGAGAACCTTGATGTCAACCGTTTCATCCCTATCGTTGCTTTCTTTCTTTTGGTGGCATTATGCGCAAAACTCCTGACGGATATGTTTCTCCATACCCAGATGGGTTTTGCCATGCGGGCCACCGGGGACAATGAGCAAATGATCCGTACTCTCGGCGTTAACACCGATAAGATGACGGTCTTGGGATTAGGGATCTCAAACGCCTTTGTGGCCCTGTCCGGCGCACTTGTTGCCCAGGATCAAGGCTTCTCCGATGTGGGTATGGGGATTGGGATGATCGTGGCGGGCCTGGCTTCCATAATAATTGGAGAGGCCCTCGTCGGAAAGAAGACGGTGCAACGGCTGACGCTCGCAGCACTAATAGGATCCATCATTTACAAGTTCATTATCTCCCTTGGACTCAGGCTGGGGCTGGCCCCAACGGACTTGAAGATGGCCACTGGGGTGATGGTCATACTGGCACTTGGTATTCCGGCCATAAAAAAGGGGAAGGAAGGTAAACTGCACCTGAGGGGAATCTAGAAGTTCTCAGGAGAACCATGATACGGTTGGAACGCATAACCAAGATCTTCAACAAGGGCACTATAGATGAAAAGGTGGCCATAGACGGAATTACCCTCCATGTTCACAAGGGGGAATTTGTTACGGTCATAGGCAGCAATGGTGCGGGAAAGACAACTGTTCTCAACCTCTCCTCCGGCACTTTTGCGCCGGATGAGGGCGATATCTTCATAGATGATTCCCGGGTTACCAATCTCGCCGAACACCGGCGGGCAAGATACCTCGGCAGGGTCTTCCAAAATCCCTTAATGGGAACGGCAGCTTCCATGACTATCGAGGAAAACCTCGCTATGGCAGACCTTCGCGGCCAGACTAGAACCCTCCGCTGGGGGGTCACCAAGGCACGCCGGGGGTACTACCGGGAGACACTCGAGATGTTGGGCCTCGGTTTGGAACATCGGCTGAAGGATTCGGTCAGCCTACTCTCCGGAGGACAACGCCAATCCCTTACCCTGGTCATGGTAACCTTATCCCTTCCAAAGCTACTCCTCCTAGATGAGCATACTGCAGCCCTGGATCCCAAGACGGCCCAGCTGGTCATGGATCTCACACAAAAAATCGTCGAGGAGAATAACCTTACAACCGTTATGGTCACACACAACATGCAACAAGCCATTCGCTATGGGAACCGCATGATAATGCTCCACGAGGGAAGAATCCAGTACGATATCCAAGGAGAAGAAAAGAAGGCACTCACCGTGGAGGAGGTTGTAAGAAGATTCGGGGCTAAACTGAAGGACGAGGCATTACTGGGCTAGCTTTTCCTGGCGATTATTACTCGATATGGAAAAGACCCTCTATAGCGCCAACGGAGAGCCGGTAGCATATATCTCCGATGGCTTGACTAAGGCCATCTATCTCTGGGATGGTCATCCAGTAGCCTATCTTTATGACTATCATGTGTATGGTTTTAACGGGCTGCACCTGGGCTGGTTTATCGATGACATTATGTATGATGCCGACGGGAAGAGAATCGGTTTTACCTCAACATCCTGCCCGGTACCAGTGTACAAAGAAACAGGGAAGGCAAAGAAGTATCCAGCAGCTAAAGCCGGGCCCCGATATGAACCCCCTCCCCTCCCCGATCTCGGTTTTGACTATTCAACAGAGGATCTTGAGGAATTCTTGAGAAAGGGTCAGGCCACCCTTTGATACACCTAGATCTTGCGCTGCCTCTTTCCCCTTATTCTTCATTTCTGAAAATTGCACGTCTCTGAGAAAAACCGTAAGAAACTCCAGAAGATCTACAAACCGCTCACACCTGAAAAATGTCCGGTGCTAACGGCGTGAGGATCTCATAACCATCCTTGGTGACCGCTACGGTATTCTCGAGGCCCACAGCTCCTTCGCCCGGGAATACGATCTTCGGCTCTACCGCGAAGGTCATACCCTCTTCAAGGGGGTAGGAATGGCCCTGGGCCAAAAATGGAAATTCGTTGAGTTCCAGCCCAATTCCATGGCCGACGAAACGGGTCTGGAGTCCCGGCGGTCCAAGGTAGGTGTCCTTGTACCCAAGCTTTTTTGCCAGCCTGACCGTTTTGTGAAATAGCTCCTCACAGTCGGCACCCGGCCTCGTTTGCTCCAGTACGGTGTCGTGTATGTCCCGGCATGCCTTGTAGGCATCGGTGAATTTCTTGTCTATCCGCCCGATGGAGAACATGCGGGTCTCGTCTGCCTGGTAGCCGTGGTAACACGTACCGAAGTCAACCAGTATGGGCTCCTGCCTTCTCATGGCTCGACGGCTCGCCCCCACCGGAAAGGCCGGCGAGAGCCCCAGCCCGCCCATGGGAGAATCTGACTGGCTCACAATGCCACCGGTGGGCCCGCTCAGCACATGCCAGGTGTAGGCCTCGTAGTTGAGGGATCGAACCCTGAGCAGTCCTTCATGGCCATATGTTTTGGCTGCAGCCTCCAAGAGACCGCCAAACTCGATCTCGGTCATCCCCTCCTTCAGGATTTCTCGTCCCCTTTGATACACCTTCTCCCCTATTGCTCCGGCTACCCTCATGAGATCGATTTCATAGAGGGATTTAATCTTCCGGGTTTCTCGAATGAATGCTGAGCCGTCCAAAAATGTGATGCCCGGAAACAGATCCTGAAACCGCAGGTAATCGTTCACGGGTAGGACATCCAGCTCAAGTCCCATGGTCTCGGGAAGCTTGCCATAATGAGTGTGTATGAGGGCAGGGAGTTCGCCAAGGGATTTCATGGCCACCACCTCTGCCAGCGGCGACTCGATCCGGGCCCGCTCGACCTCTCTCTTAACCATAAGGAGTGGCTTTCCCTCAAGAGGCACGTACAGCATACTGTCCTGGGTTGTCCCGGAAAGGTAGTAACAGGCCATCTTCTGAACAACCAGAAGGCCCTCCATCTCTTGCTTCTCCATGCCTCTTCTGAGCCTAAGTACCCGGTCTTGAAGTTCATCACCTGGGGTATACCGAAACCCCAACGACTTGCTCAACCCCTCCAATTCATGGCGCACCCAGTCTTCGTAATTCATCGCTTCTCCTTTCACCGCATCAAACGAGCCTGGTCTAGATTTAAAGTCTACCCTTCTCGATGAGTTCGGGACCTCATGCAGCTCCTCATCCTCTTGAATACACCCGATTCATTGCCGTTTATGTAAAGCAAGTTTACCCTTTTTGCAACTGTAATAACAGGATCGATTATTGCTGTGACTTCTCAGAACAATGATGAGCAGTCATTTAGCTTACTGTGGCAATCATGAGGGATATGGATATCTTTTTTCACTTCACCCTTTTGAATAGCTTATTTGAATTACCCATAGAACGATAATAAGCCATTGGTATCGATCATACACCAAAGGAGGTCATGGCTGTTTTCGAGAGGCGATATCTTAAAAAGAATACCACCGGGTCTTGCAGTGGCCACAGAGGTGGGGTTTACACCATGTGAGCCCTGGGAGTCTATGTCTGGCTCATCTAAACCCCACCTCTGTGACCACATCCCGTGAGGCCAATAGATATCGCCTTGAGAAAATGGGCATGACCGGATAGGGATATGTATGTATACGTCCTCTAATCACTATACCAATGAACCACCCTGCAGCAAGTTGCAGGGTATCAATGTTAAAGTCCCCTCCCTTAATGGGAGGGGGTCAACCTGCCAGCTTTCAGGCCGGTAAAGGGGAGAGTGACCAAACACCTTATCACCCCCACCTAACCTCTCCCATCAAGGGGGAGGCACTATGTGGTAACCCTGCAGCCCCGATTTGACGGGATCTACACTTCGCTTCGAAAAGTTGCAGGGAATTATCAAGTTAAAGGTATTGCCGCAAAGGTTCCGAAGGAGCTGCCGAGATTCGTAATCACAACAACGAGTAGGATTTGTGTGATCTTATTTTTCCAAAATCCTTTCAGAGAAGAGGGGTCTTCAGAGGGATTCTCGAAATCCCGAACCCCTGGCTTTCCGATGAGGGCTTCCACCGGACCGCAAACCCAGTCCGCTGCAATCATGGGAATAAGAGATGTTAAAGGAGGGGCTGTGCGGGCACGGCCAAAAATCAGGGCACCCGACAAGCATCGTCACGTTGTTTTTGAAGCAATGCCACTGCTTCGTATTCCTGTCAAACAGAGGGGTTCTTATCATTTATGCTTGACACCTGCCCTTCTTTTGCCTATTATCCGACGCACTAAAGATTAAATCGTTGGTATAAGGGTCGGTTCTTGTTTCGCAGTAGCATACCTAACTTCTAACCCATTAATTAAAAGGAGGAAGAGTTATGAAAAGTAATCGGTCTTTTTGGTGTTTGAGCGTGGTATTCGGGCTGGTTTTGGTCTTCGGCCTGACCTCCGGGGTATGGGCGGCCAACATCAGGATCGGTGTGGCTGCCCCGTACACAGGCAATTTGGCATCTTACGGTGACAACATCAAGTCCGGCGTTAACCTCATGCTTAAAGAGATCAATGATGCTGGCGGTATTAATGGTCAGAAGGTAGAGCTTGTCTGGGGTGATGATCTCTGCCAGCCTAAAGACGCCGGTACGGTCGGCGCTAAATTCGCAGCGGACAAAAGCATCGTGGCAGTCATTGGCCACCTCTGCTCCTCTGCCACCCTGGCTGCCATGCCCATCTACGTTCGGAAAGAGCTCCCTGCCCTATCTCCCACCTCTACTAATCCGACCATTGGCGATGTGGGCATGGGCTGGTTCTTCCGGAATTGCTACACCGACGATTTTCAGGGTAAGTTTCTGGCCGTATATGTTGTGCCAAATTTGCTGGGCAAGCACAAGGTAGCCATCTTTTATGAGAACAATGACTACGCCATCGGCCTCAAAAATTCCTTTGTAGAAGGGGCCAAGTCTGGTGGTGTGACTGTGACTGGCGCTGAGGCTTACATGACCGGGACAACCGACTTCACGCCCCAGCTGACCAAGCTTTTGCGCGATAAGCCTGAGACGATCTTCCTGTGCGGCTACCACCCTGAAGGCGCCCTGATTGCTGGCCAGGGTCGTAAACTGGGATTTAACGGCCCATTCTTTGGTGCTGACGGCATTGACAATGAAGACTATATTAAAATTGCAGGCAAGGCAGCCGACAACACCTATTGCACGGTTCCGTTCCTGGCCGATTCTGCAAGTCCGGCCGGCAAGAAATTCGCTGCCGAGTACAAGAAGGCCTATGGACGTGATGTAGACTGGATGAGCGCCAATGCATATGACTGCCTGGGTATCCTGGCGCAGGTCATTGCCAAGACCGGACCGGATCGCAAAAAGATCCGTGACGGCCTGGCCGCGATCAACTCAAAGGCCAACGGTTACAAAGGTGTCACCGGCCTTACTTATTTTGACAAAAAGGGTGATTGCTCAAAACCTGCGTTTGTCAAGAAGGTCGAAAACGGCAAATTTGTAGCAGCCAAGTAATTGCTATAATGACTTGAGTGAACCACTATGGGCGCCGGAACTTTCGGGTTCCGGCGTCTTTCAATGAATTAGCCCGTACTGATATAATAGGTGGTATAAGGAAGGTTTTGACGACAAGTCCGTGAGAATGTGTAGGGCTATTGAACATTAAGATTTCGGATGTGTTGTGTCAAACCAAAGGCCTGCCTGGAAAAATCTATTAGGTTCGCACCAGCAGAGCTGCTGGTATCCTGTGAGTAAATAAAGGGGGACGTTTGTTTTTACAGCAGCTTGTCAACGGCCTGGTCATCGGCGGCATATACGCCATGATTGCGGTGGGTTACACCATGATCTACGGTGTTATTCAGCTTATAAACTTTGCCCACGGCGAGATCTACATGCTAGGCGCCTTTTTCGCCATCACCTTTATTGCTTTTCTGGGTCTGCCCTTTTACGTCGCATTTCTCCTTTCCATGGCCTGCTGCTCTATCTGCGGTGTGTTGTTGGATATCGTTGCGTATCGCCCATTAAGACAATCACCCCGCCTCGCAGCGCTGATTACGGCCATCGGAATGTCGATCTTCCTTCAAAACCTGGCTATGGTCATTTGGGGGTCCCGGCCCAAGCCCTTCCCGCACGGGTCCCTGCCTGCGTATTTTGAGAAAACGGCCGTTACCTTTGGTGGGGTCAATCTCTCCTGGTTTCATCTGTTTATCTTTGGCATAACGATTGTCATGATGATTGGGCTTAATCTTATCATCAAGAAAACCAAGTGGGGCAAGGCTATGCGGGCCGTGGCCCAGAATAAGACTATGGCCGCCCTTACCGGGATAAACGTCAACCGGGTCATCTCTTACACCTTCGCCCTGGCCGGAGCCTTAGGAGGGGCCGCGGGCATCATGGTGGGTGCTTTTTACAACTCGATCTATCCAACCATGGGTTACATCGCCGGGGTCAAGGCATTTGCCGCTGCCGTGCTGGGCGGAATTGGCTCGGTGCCCGGGGCCATGCTTGGCGGGGTTGTGCTCGGTGTGGCAGAGGCCTTTGGTGCGGGCTATTTGAGCTCGCTCTACAGGGACGGTATCTCTTACGGCGTTATGATCATCGTTATTGTATTGATACCTGCAGGTTTATTCGGCAAGGTACTCAAGGAAACCAAAAAGAGTATGTGAGATGGGTAAAGTAGTTCTGCAAGATGCATATAACAAGAGTAAGGTAGCTCTGCAAAAAACGAGTCTCGGCGCTAAAATTAGAATCAGTTTTTTGATTGTTGCCCTCATCCTGCCGTTTTTGCCTTTTGTCAGCGATTACATACTTCATATTGCTATCCTTATCTTTCTCTATATGATTTTATCCTTAGGACTTAACATCGTGCCTGGCTTCAATGGGCTGCTGGACTTAGGCTACGTTGGGTTTTATGGCATCGGGGCCTATACGTCTGGTCTTCTTACCTATCACTTTGGTCTTTCATACTGGTTGATTATTCCCTTTGCCTTCATTAACGGCGCCATCTGGGGTATCCTATTGGGCGCCCCAACGCTCAGGCTCACTGGCGACTATTTTGCCATTGTGACCTTTGGCTTTTCTGAACTGGTGGTACTCTTTCTGACTAACGAGATCTGGCTTACCCGGGGGCCTTTGGGCCTGCCAGGGATTGATGTGGTGTCGATT
>DATKZQ010000127.1:0-20470 GCA_035527895.1 Desulfatiglandales bacterium | reverse complement strand
TTTTTAGGGCGTTGCGAGGCAGCTCGGTGTCCGCATGGAGAAATATAAGGATTTCACCTTTTGCTACTGCAGCTCCAGCATTCATCTGCCGTGCACGCCCCTTTAGGGAAACGAGTTTGATTATATTTTCGTTATCTATTGCCCGTATGGTGTCTTTGGTCGGGCTTCCATCAACAACGATGACCTCATGACCTCCATCACCTGTTAGTCCTTCGATGTTTTCGATAAGCGAGTTTATCCTATCGGATTCGTGAAGAACCGGGATGACTATTGAAAACTTTGTTCTTTTCATGGTGCCTGCCCACCAAATGGCCTCAATGTTGGTTGTAAGTTTTCGCCCCCTCTTTCTTTAGTCAAATGCTCATTCTTGTAGTCTTTCCCCATTTGAATTGTAATCGTCTGGTCAGTGTCCTATAGTTTAATTGTATACGTCTTAGTATAGACCCAATAGCTTCCATTTGGGAAGAATAACAGAGCAGCTCGGTATCCAAATAACAAAGAAACCTTGGCAACTTAGTGCTTCGATTCGCAAATACAGTCACCTATTTTGAGAACGGAACTGGAGGAAAAGCTCACTCAGCACTAAGTCCTGAGTGAATGAATTCGTTATCGAATTTATGAATCGAAGGACTTAGGTTTTTGGCTTTTAAACGCTTTCTATGAGGGGGTTTGCTATGGATCAGCAATTCCAGGACTCCTTTCCGGCGGCGAGCAGGTTTTTGCAGACATGCGAAGTCCTCACAACCGATATTAAGGTCGAGCCATTTGCCATAGTCCTTTTTGGTGGGACCGGTGATTTGAGCAGAAGGATGCTTTTGCCGTCGCTGTATCACCTCAAAAAGGATGGCAGGCTACCCGAGGATTTCTCAATTGTGGGATTTGGCCTGCCCCCAATGTCCGACGAGCAGTTCCGTAACCTCGCACGGGAGTCCACAGAACGATTCTCTCACGAGTCATTCAAGGAAGACCTCTGGGATGAATTCAGCCAACACCTCTTCCACATCTCTTCGGATTTCAACAGTGATGAGGGGTATACGGAACTCCACAACCGACTCAGCGAGATATGCGTCCCCACAGCGGAGAACAAAAAGGAGGTGGTTTACTTTCTGGCCGTTCCCCCCGTAGCAGCCCCAGCTATTATCACAAAGCTGGGGCAACACAGATTCTGTGATGAGACCTTTGAGCCGAAAATCATTATGGAAAAACCCTTTGGAAGAGACAGGGCTTCAGCATCGGAGCTTAATCGAACCGTGCTAAGCGTTTTTAATGAGAACCAGATCTATCGGGTCGATCACTACCTGGGCAAGGAAACGGTTCAAAATGTCATCTTTTTCCGTTTTGCCAACAGTATCTTCGAGCCCCTCTGGAACCGTCGCTATGTAGATCACGTGCAGATTACGGTCGCCGAGCAGGTGGGCGTGGAGGAACGGGGCCTCTTTTATGAACAGACCGGGGTGGTAAGGGATATCGTGCAGAACCACATAATGCAACTTGTTGCCCTGGTTGCCATGGAGCCCCCTGTTGGCTTTGAGGCGGATCTAATTCGTGATGAAAAGGTGAAGGTATTCCGCACTATTCGCCCCATGGATGAAGAGCACATCGCCAAATACACGGTACGGGGGCAATACGGTCCGGGAAAGATAAACGGCTTGGAAGTTCCCGGGTACCGGGAGGAAAAGGACGTGGCACCCGATTCAAACACCCCCACCTTTTTCGCGGCAAAGCTCTATATCGATAGCTGGCGGTGGGCAGGTGTGCCCTTTTATGTGCGCACGGGCAAGCGCCTGGCCGAGCGGTATACAGAGATATCGGTGCAGTTCAAACAGCCGCCCCTCAAGCTCTTTGGGCGCACCTGTGATATCATAGAGCCCAACCGTCTTGTCTTTTCCGTTCAGCCACAGGAGGAGATATCATTGTCTCTGAGCGTGAAAAACCCGGGTGTCGACAACCAACCCCACACCGTGACCATGGATTTCAATTATGAACAGTCTTTTGGCGTTGAAAGGCACCATGCCTATGAGCGCTTGCTCATAGACTGCCTCAAAGGGGATTTGATTCTTTTCGCCCGAGAGGACGCGGTAGAGGCGATGTGGCAGGTGGTAGATCCCATTATAGAACAATGGGATGCCATGCCCGCCGGGAATTTCCCCAACTATCCCGCAGGCAGTATGGGGCCGGAAGAACAAGATGTACCGATGGAACAGGATGGCCGCACGTGGAGGAAGGATGAGGGGATCTATCTATAAGTGCCCACTGTGCACCTGCTAAAGAAAAGGCTCTAACATGATAAACGAGGGTAACATCTTTGTCTTTGATAACAATGAGGGTGTGGCCGATTATGCCGTAACTGAATGGATTGAGATATCATCTCAGGCAATCGTGGATAAGGGGTATTTTTCGGCGACCCTCTCGGGCGGAAAGACCCCGGTCGGGTTCTACAAGAGACTTGCCGCGTCAAAAGATTTCCTCTCATGGGATCGGACGCACATATTCTTCGTTGATGAACGAGTGGTGCCTCCCTCCCACAGGGAAAGCAATTATGGTTTGATTAAAGAACGCCTTTTAAGTCACGTAAAGATACCGGACGAAAACGTGCACCGAATACAAACAGAGGGGATCACCCTGGAGCAGTCGGCAAGAAGATACGAAGAGGATATCAGGAGGTTTTTTCGTAATAAGGGCGACTCGATGCCACGGTTTGATCTCATCATGTTGGGCATCGGTGAAGATGGACATACGGCCTCATTGTTTCCCGGGAAGTCTTCACTAAAGGAAAGGACGCACCTAGCAATCCCTGTCACTGCCGAAAAATTTCCCAATAAGCGTATAACCCTGACCTTGCCAGTAATCAATAACGCACGGAAGATTATGTTTCTCGTGAGCGGCAGGAACAAGGCAAGGGCGCTGAAAGAGATAGTAGAAGATAAGAAAAGCAGCCTGCCGGCGTCTCACGTGCACCCCAAGCAGGGAATCGTTTATTTTATGATTGATAAACCGGCAGCTTCACTCCTATCCGGCAGAAAGATGGGTCAGTAAAGAACTGCTCTGATAGGAACATTTTTCTTCAACGGTTGAGATTCCAATCGTAGTGAAGGTACTCGATGTGCAAATCTGCGTAGTTCTCCTGAATGAAGCGGCGCGCCTCATCATCCACCAGATAGTCGAAGATAAAGTCTACTAAACCGGTTCTGCCGCCAAAATCCCTCTCATACCATCGGAATATCTCGGAGATGAGCATCTTGCCCTCTTCCGGAAGCACCAGGACCTCGGAGGAGTTGACGAAGCTCGTGGCAGCTGCCTCGAGTTGGTCGTAGATATGGTTAGGCTCATAATAATCTATGGGGGCACACGACCTGGAGCCGCAGACCAGGGCAAAATGGATTCGGGAATCCACCGGACTCAAGATCATACCTCTCCGCACATCCCGAGGGCCAAAGGGCCGGAAAGGAGAAAGCCACGGCCTCACGTTGCCCCGGAGGATGCCGTGCTCGATGTCGTCGGCCGAGAGCAGGTGCGGTCCGATGGCATACGTGATCTTTCGGAAAAAGCCGGGGATTTCCTTCACCGACTGTTTCACCCCCAGCGTCACAATCCCGTCCACCACAATGGTGTTGTACAGGTTTGTCCAGAAGGCGAGCTTCTCCTTTCGGCCGGTCAGGCACGACGGCCTGAATTTCCGAAGGCCGTTTGCAAGCATTCGATACTGCTTGAACTCCTCTGAGCCCTTCAAACGTTCGTAGTCCACGAGTCCACGGGCCGTGTCGTAAAATGTATCCCTCAGATCTCTTATGGTGCGCATCAACTCGCCGGCAAGGTTTTCGGGGTCAACTTCGGGCATCTCGGTGCCCTCATTCAGTATGGTCTCCCTTGCGAATAGACCTTTTATGCGGTGAGAGGCGCCTTTTGTGGCTCTTTCGCTTTCATAGAATTCCTCGACAAGGTCTATGAAGAGGGCCGCTGTCCAGCTGAAATTGTCGCTGCCGTAACCCTTTCCGTCAAAGGAATCGAAATACTCGTAGAAGCAGAAGCGGATGGGAAGCTGCAACAGGTCTTTCTGTAAGGAGTCTGCCTTGAGGGTATAACCGTATCGCCGCAGGCCTTGAGCGAGCATCCAGTTGATGTTGATCCAAATTGGGCCCCGCCAGTAATTTGACCGGTCGAAATCCTCCTTTTTTGTATCGTAGTTTGGGATCGTAAAACAGTTGCCCTGGTGGAGAGCGCAGAACGAGACTGAGTTCAGGCGACCGTACAGCTGTTCCGCCTGTTTTCGAGTAGCGGCACCGCCATAAAGCGGCATGAAACCGGCAGCAGTATCTACCTCGATTAACTGCTCGGAGGCGAGGTCATAGGCGTCGAAGATGCCGTGCTCCTCATGCCAGAGCTTTTCACGGATAGCTCCGACGGTTTTCTGTGCCCATGATTGAGGCATCTCGGGCGACTCTCCGATGATCTCTGCAATTCGACCAAGGGATTCATCGGCTCGACACAGAATAGAGTTAAACAGGGGATCCTGGATTAGGAATGGGCAGGTTTCCCGTATGCGAAACTCGTCATATTCGCAGTTTCGGAAAAGATCAACCAGGAATACGTAGCGATCATAGTCGTCATCACTGGGACGCATCTTGGGATCTATCCCGGGTTTAAGGTCTTTACGGGTATAGTGGGGGAGTTTGGCCTTGTCGAAATGTATCCTCCTAAGGGGTATATCCCAGGTAGGCGAGTTGTCGATGCCCGACTCCCACGGGTGTCTGATATACGCGAGCCCTTCACCCCCGGGATCTCGCTCCCTGTAAAGATAATCATGGAGTGCGAGGAGTTTGGGGTAGATCCTTTCGAGAAAGGGCACTACATCCCGGGGTCTGCGGGCATTCTTGTAAATCTTTTCCACGGCAATGGCATGAACAGGGGGCATGGTAATGCCGGAGGTGAGCTTACCCGCGGGAGCATGGGCGGCACGTTCTGTTTGCCAGAAATCGGGCTCGGGGAAGTAATGGCCAAGCTCTTTCGGGTTGAAAAAGATCTGAGGAAGCATTCCGTTGGACCACTGGGCATCAAAGAGGGTTTCGATTTCAACAATTGCACGAACGGTATCGTAATGGGATCTGCCTATGGCGATAAAGCCCGAGTCCCAGTTCCACTGGTGGGGGTAGAGCGTGGGAGATGGTTTGGTTGATGAGCCTGCCCAGTTGTCGTCGAGTATGCGTTTAGCCCTCTCCACATAATCGGCAAAAAACTTGGCCATTATATACCTCTCGAAAGATCAAGCCTCACAGGGTTCCTCATGATAGAACGCTTGTGAAACTCCTATGGACTGTTTGTGCGTTAAAATAGCGCCGCAATATGGTATATAAAAACTATAGCACAGACCTCTTTCTATTTCTATCAAGGCATAAGGGAGAAAGGCAAGAACAGGGCAGAGAGCAAAAGAGCCTGTTCTTCATACACATTATCGTGGAAAACTTGGCCAAGGAGACATATCAGTGGATGATGGGCGCCTTCTCTTTTTCGTGAAGAATCCCGAACGGGGCGGGGTTAAGACACGGATCGCAGTCACCTTGGGCCAAAACGTGGCCCGCGATCTCTACCGTAACTTCATTCTCGATATGCTCTCTGCGCTTCAAAGTGCGGGTTTTCCCATCATTATCTGCTATTACCCGGAAGACGCCCTCGATGACCTTAAGAGGATCGTCGGAACGGGATACGCCTTTCAACCCCAATACGGGGAAGATCTGGGGGAAAGGATGAAAAATGGAATGGTAGATTCCTTTGCACAGGGCTTCGATCGAGCAATTGTCATGGGCAGTGATATACCGGATCTGCCGGGAGCGTTTATCCAGGAGTCATTTGCCGCGCTCGAAACGTATGATTCCGTGATCGGGCCTTCCTTTGACGGCGGATATTACCTCATCGGGTTCAAGCAAGAGAGTTTTCTGCCGAAGGCTTTTCAAGGCATTGAATGGGGAACGGATTCAGTGCTGACCCGCACACTCGATATCTTCGGAGCAAACCAACGCACTGCCTACCTTTTGCCTCCCTTGCGGGACATCGATACTGTAGAAGACCTGAAAGCCCTTTTCGAAAAGCATAAGGACATTTCACACTGCCCGCGAACCATGAGCTACCTGAACGATTCACAGATCCTCGAGATCACCCGATAACCATGCATTTGAATCAGGGCGATAAACGCCGTCGAGTGTAGCCGGTATCTGGAGACCCTGAAAGAAAAGGCAGAGCCGCCGATGACCCTGGCTCGTTAGCCTCCTGGTTAAACAATCTGCAGTACATCCTACCTACGGAACCCGTAGGCTGAAACATCGATAAGTCACCCGCATTGCTGCTGGATGAGTTGCCCATTGCCACCACCCCCTTGAGCTCAGTTCCCACCTCAGCTATGAGGGTGACATTCTGCCAAGATTAGGCTCTACGGTTTCTGCACCAAATACCTTCATGATCTTTGGCAAGAGAATGAAGGCTATCTCAACTGATGCCTACTTTCTTGTGTCTGTTCAACGTGAAATCCTCTTAAGGCAACTGAAGACGGCCAGCGACCAACGGAAAAGCTTGTTGCTCAAGTTTTCCCAAACGACTAGGCAAATTTTTCTCATTCGGCACAATTCAGCCCAGCAAATATCCTCTAATTTATTAGAATCGTTATAAAATTAATATGGCATGCAATGTGCATTTGATGAGGCTCTGTATTCAGAACACCTCAGGAGGACGGCTCATGGTTCACAAAGTGATTCTGTGCGGGGGCGTGATGTTCTTTCTTTTGGTATTGCGTAACGTCATCGGGGAGACATCGGCGATCATTAACCTCAAAAGCGGAGTGCTGGTACTGGGCGGGACCCTGATGAGCGCGTTTCTGGCATTTCCCATGAAAACCATCAAGGAGCTTGTCAAAAGCCTCAAAGCGCTTTTACGGAACAATGAGACCGATCACGAAGACATTGTGAGACAGATCGTAAGTCTTGCCCGCATTGCACGTATACATGGGGTCAGGGCACTGGAGACTGAGGGCAAGAAAGCAAAGAATCCGTTTGTGCGCGAGGGGATTGACCTGGTTGTGGATGGTTACGATCGATTTGAGATCCACAACATCATGGAAAAAGAACACGAGCTTTATTTCTCCTGCAAGGAATCGCAGGTCAGTGTGCTCAATACACTGGCGAAGATCGCTCCGGTCCTTGGCTTTGTAGGCACGATCATCGGACTTATCGATGTGCTCAGCAACATGGGCGAAGTGGGGGAAATCGGCAAAGGGATGGCCCTCGCCCTGCTCACCACGTTTTACGGTTTGTTATTCTCCAACTTTCTCTTTCTCCCATTGGCCAAAAGATACTCGGAACACAACAGGGCAGAGGCCTCGCTGCTCAATATCATCCTGGAGGGGATCATGGATATTTGCGAGCAAAAGAACTCCCACGCCATCTCATACAGGCTGGAATCATATCTTGGCCTTGGAGAATCAGAGAGCGAGGATGATCTTGAAACGGCTTTACAAAGTGAAGACCATGTCCTCCCATTCCCCCTAAAAGAAGTCTCAATGGGGAAGTAAGATGGCCAGGCTCGACAGGGAAGAACTCAGGCGGCGTCTCGAGTTCTCCGAGCGCAAGAGAACCTTTCTTCAGAAAACGCTGAGAAAGCGGACTGTGGAGGAGGACACCTTTCTCTGGAGCATGGCCGACCTGATGACGCTGCTTCTCATCTTCTTCATCCTGCTCTACTCACAAACGATGAGCAAATCGGCCAAGACACAGGATCATGCTCCCCAGGATCAATTGCTGCTGCAGATCGAGAAACCCTCCTTTTGGGGAGATCTGGCCAAGGTGAAAGGGAGCTTTTCGCCTCCAGTAGCCAAAGCCCCACAACCGGTGTCTGCGATCGATCATGAAGAGCTGAAGACGAGAGAGAAGGAAAAAGAGAAAACCGTTGAGGATCTGAAACGCGAGGTCTTGAGCACCTTGGAGGAGGGTGAACGGGGAGATTTCTCCGTTCGATGGGATCAGAGCCGTCTCGTCCTTGTCCTGGGAGAGCGAATTACGTTCAGGGTTGGCGAGGCGGAACTGCTGGTGAACTTTCAACCGGCCCTGAGTCGCATTGCTGACTTCATTGCCCATAAAGAGGGGTACGAGGTCGTGGTCTTAGGGCACACTGACGACACACCCATTTACAATTCTCGATTTCCTTCCAACTGGGAACTCTCAGCAGCACGAGCCGTGGATGTGGCGAAATTTTTGATCGAAAACGGCGTGAGGCCCGAGCGGGTGTCAATTCGGGGTTACTCTGAGTATCGCCCCCTCCATGAGAATACCACTCCCGAAAACAGGCAGGCCAACCGGAGGGTGGAAATTATGCTGATCAAGGAAGAGGGTAGGCAACCGTCTTTATGATTTTTTTGGACACGGGTCACCCGCGTCCACACGTACAGAAAGAGCGGAGGGTCACATCAACAGGCAGACCGAGAATACCCCACATAAATGGTAATGGGGCAGGCACAGATAATCAAGTACAGGCTTGCCGCAACGCAAATAAGGAGAGCGTGAGCAAGAATGACTTGCCTTCTATTGTGCTAGCGTTTTTTCCTAGCTGGTTACAATCGATTTCAAGAATTAACTTGATTTTAGTTAGAAAGAGATTATAATTGCATCAATCAATAGAGCCCGCCCTTGTTGGCGAGCCGGTTTCGTTCTGAGGGGAAGATCCATTTGTTAAAAGTGGCAACCTGAAGTTAGAAACTATGAGAATTTAATTGAAAGGAGGATGTCACTATGGCTAATGGAATGGTTAAGTGGTTTAATGACGGCAAAGGCTATGGCTTCATTGAGCAAGAAAATGGTTCTGATGTATTTGTTCATCATTCAGGAATCACAGCAACCGGTTTCAAGTCTCTCAATGAAGGTGACCGAGTTACCTTTGACATAGAGCAAGGTAAAAAAGGCCCCACCGCGGTTAATGTCACTGTAGTTTAACAACGCTATTGAGCCGAAAAAAGGGCATCCCATGGCATCATGATGGGGTGCCCTTGTTTATTCGCCATCGCCAGAGGCTACGGCCCGACAGGCCAGCCTCCGCTAAAGGCTACTGCTCGACAGGGATGGCGAGGCAAACCGCGCCGACTTGTCCAGCCGAAGTTTTAACGAAGGCGGAAGCGCGAAAGCGCAAAGGCGGGTTTGGCTTCTGAGACACAAGCGCTTTTATCCTATACAGCCTGTACCCAAAAAAGGGAATTCTATTAACTCGTTATGGTTACACATAATTTAGAAAAGTTTAAAAAGATTTGCAGCCAGATCAGTTTTAGTATGCCTTCCTCTTACCAGTGGCAGTGGGATGAAAGATTTCATGTGGCCCTTATTGTCTTTGAAAAAGAGGATATGGGGGCAATTCTTTCTACTGTCTCAAATGAATTCGATCAGCAATGGGATGCTACTACCATCAGTAATGCTTCAGGACTTATTGGTGAATTGATTAATTCCTTTTTTGGCATATCACCCGGACAAATAATCTTTACTTCTGAGCAAGGAGCCGGCCTCATACTTTTTGCCGCTTGGTGGCCTTGGGGTAATGGTAGCACTATCTCCCTGCGGATCGGTATATTCTCTCTCGAAGAGCGCACTCTTGATAAAGACAAAAAGAAAAAACATCTGACAGAATGGTTTCATCCTTAAGATTTGACCTTAAGCAGTAAGAGACAACCTATATTCCCCCTATCAAGGTAAAAGCGAAAGGGTTGTCTCTGCGTACCGGTAGCAGGCCTCCAACACCTGGTATATTCCACGCCACACCTTCCACTCCTCTCAAGATTTGTTGCGACCACGGGAAAATGGTAGGACCTTGTCAGCTATTTTCCCTGATTGACCCATTCAATTAAGGCCGGCAGTTCCTGCGTACCCCATTCGGGCGAGGTTCGAATCTTTATGAATGACGAAAAGAGGGTATCGATTGCTCTTAGTGGCTGTTCTATCAGGAGGACCCTTTCGTAGAACAGGCCTTCGGGATCATCTTTTTTGTCGTGCACTACCGTGGGAGTTTTAAGGGATTTGAAATTCAACCAGGTGGAATCCAGGGTGAAGGACCACTCATTATCTCCCACGATCAATCGAAGTTTGGCCTGGGTCACCTTTTTGCTTTTTGTGAGGGCAAAGCGGGCCTCTCTGAGAGAGGGGTTTTCGCCTGAGCAGGTGATAGTTTCTACGTCCTGATCGCTGTCTGATTGGAGGGTAACCTTACCGTCAAACCACAGTTCAACCATGCCCAGCTCTCCGAGATCAAACCGTCCTTCATTGGCTTCGCTCTTGAACCATAGCCAGGTAAGGAAATCCCTTCCCAGAAACTCGGTTCGTCTGACCCTCTCCAATACCTCCATTATTGTTTCTCCTCCAAAAATTCTACCGGTTGCATTTCATCGAGAAGCTCCGGGTTGGCACCTTCTTTTTCCAAGCCCTGGTGAGCCATGGAGTACGGAAAAACCGGTACTAGATGCAGTTCGAAGGTCTTAAAGAAAAACTCGGCAAACTCACCGCAGATCCTGTTGCTGAGGGAACCAAACATCACCATTCCCGTATTCAGGTTCCAGACCATGTCATAGGTATGTGAGCGAGGGATGGCCCTCTTGAGGAGTTGAATCAAGACCCCTTCCCGTATCTCCTGTCGCTGTCTTTTTGAAAGATATTCCGCACCTTCCCTTTTTTTGAGCTCCTCTTCAGCCTTCCTGCAGTACACCTTGAGGGCCTTGCCCGGTACCCTCCTGACATCTAACCTCCAGGACAAGGCGACATAAGGATCATTAAGGAATTCCGTTCCAATGAACTGACTATCGAACATATCCATAATATTTACCCAGCCCGTTGAGCGCTCTTCATCGGAGCTCTCATCGAGATTTCTGAAAGCATGTCGTGAGATCCGCCTGGGGAACTCTTCAATAAAGTTCCTCGGGAGGGTGTCATTGACCAAGAATCTCGTAATGCTTGTCGATCCGTTTATAAAACCCATGGTATCTCCGTATAGGATTGAGTGATTTGAGCCGCTACCAAGTCTGCAGGAAACGGCTTACGCTCCATCGCTTACCTGCCAGATGATGATCCTCGGCAGCGAAGGCACTAGCTGTAGCATACTCCGAATCTACCTGTCAATAAGACACCGGGGCCTTTTTTTATGACTCCCGTTTTCATAGCCTGCGTCAGTGGAAAGAATCAAGGCTGGAATTCAACAAACGACGAGGCATGAACGAGAAGCGATAATAGCTTGTTGAATGTTGAGGGCTGGCCCCCTTCCTTTTCGTAGCATAACCGACGGCAAGAAAGTGAAATCCCCCAACGCCGTCCTGGTTTTAAGGAAATTTTGTGACAACAGCAAAGGGAGAGGCGATTCCTGCTGATAATGTTACTTGCTTTTATGTGAAAGGTGATATATATTATCAAAGTTGCATAGAGCCTTTTTGGCATCGAAACGAAAACCCGTAAAAAACTCTAGACAACTTCTTTACGGGTTTTTTTGACGTTGGTGCAAGTCGACTTCCAAAGGAGGTCGTATTTACCAAGGATTGTGTGAGGTGGTTTAGGAGAGAGGGAGATGAGGCTGGATTCTCTATTTCCCGTTCCCTGAGCCGGGCAAGGAAAAGAGGCCAGAAGAATGATACAGAGGAAAGGGGTCTGCAAGAGTCCCGGGTTCAGATCCGGCCATTCAAACCGTTCTGAACTGCATGAGATCGCTTGACACAGGGTTCCTCTTTATCTGCGAGTAAGAGAGAGCTCGTACTAAGCCTTCCAACCCATTTCTGCGTGATTGAATCATTGCCTGCCCGCAAGTCGTGTGAAATCGTGGAAATCATTGGTTTGGCGTGAAACTTGAATGTGATAACTCTGTCTCTTATGGGCGGAGTTACTGCTGAGAGCATCAAATAGTTTGCGCTCTCGGGAGGGGAATGAGGTCTTTACAGAAGAAAAGACCTTATGAGCATCCCAGACGGTTATGTTCAATACAAACAATAACATGCTCTTGTTAGCATGTAAGGAGTAACAATGAAGTTTTCAGAATTAGATTTAAAGCCGGAGATTCTCAAGGCCGTGACTAACATGGGGTATGAGGATTTGACACCCATCCAGGAAAAGACCCTCTCTCATGTCCTGAACAATAGAGACCTTTTGGCCCGGGCAGAGACCGGCTCGGGCAAAACAGCGGCCTGCGGTATTCCGCTGGTCCAGATGATCGATCCCTCGATCAATGCCATCCAGGCCCTCATCCTGGTCCCTACCCGTGAGCTGGCACTCCAATATGTGGGAGAGATCGATAAGATTTCGAGATTCACAGACGTCGCCCCCTTTGCCATGTTTGGCGGATTCTCAGTGGACATTCAAAAAGCAAAACTAAGGGACGGGGTCCATATCCTGGTTGCAACACCGGGACGATTGATCGATTTTCTCTATCGTATCAGGTCGATTGACCTCTCTGGTGTGCGCACGCTGGTTGTGGATGAAGCGGACGAGATGTTGAAGATGGGGTTTATTGAAGACATAGACTTCATCATGTCCTGTATGATCCACGAGCACCAGACATTGTTCTTTGCAGCCACCATGCCCGAAGAGATCGACCGATTGATCAAGACCTATTTGAAAGAACCCGTCAGAGTGGAATTAAATAAGGAACAGGTGTCCCCGCAGAGCCTTGCTCACCATTTTCAGTATACGGGGCGAGGTGATCGGCTCAATATCCTGATTACATACCTCAAAAAGGAGGAGATCTCCCAGGGCATCATCTTTTGCAATTCACGACATCACGCTGAGAAACTGATACGGGAGTTGGAAGGAAGGTTTAAATCCATAGGGTATATCCACGGAGGTCTGGACCAACCGAGGCGAACCTCGATCTTCGAGCGGTTTCGCCGAAATAAGATTAGCCTCATGGTTGCTACGGACGTTGCCGGTCGGGGACTCGACTTCAGCCATGTCAGCCACGTGATTAATTATGACTATCCTTCCGGCCTGGAACGCTACACGAACAGGACGGGAAGGACCGGCAGAATGGGGCGGGCAGGCACAGCCATGACCTTTGTGACCGATCGGGAATTGAAGGGTCTGCAATCCCTGTTTAACACCAATCGCATTGATCCCGTGTGGCACGGCACCATCCCTAGCCTCCAGGCTTTCTCCAAACAGAACCGGAGACGAGACGATAAAAAATACGCCAAAAAGCGGGCCCGGCCGGCACCACAAAGTCGCAGGCTATCAAATAACGGGAATGATCCCGCAAAGGGAGAAAGGTGGAATAGGCAGGGTGACCTGGGTGAAACCAGGGCGCCTATTTCATGATAAGCTGATGAAACGCGAAGACTTGAGGAACATTGCCCTTATTGCCCATGTCGATCATGGAAAGACAACAATCATCGATTGCCTGCTCAGGCAGTCGGGCACTTTCCGTTTGAACGAGAAGGTTCAGGACCGGGTGATGGACAATATTGCCTTGGAGCGGGAGCGGGGCATTACCATCATGGCAAAGAACGCGGCTATCGTATACAAGGGGGTCAAGATCAATATCGTGGATACCCCGGGCCATGCCGATTTCGGCGGGGAGGTGGAACGGACGCTCAAGATGGTTGATGGCGTGCTGCTCCTCGTGGATGCCTCGGAGGGCCCTTTGCCCCAGACGCGATTCGTTTTGAAAAAGGCCCTCGAGTTCAATCTCCCCCCTATCCTGGTGATTAACAAGATAGACAGGCCCGATGCGAGGATCCAAGAGGTGCTGAACGAGGTCTACGATCTCTTCATTGACCTCGATGCCACAGAGGAACAGCTTGAATTTCCCATCGTCTACACCAACGCAAAACTCGGGATTGCAAAGCTCAATCCTGATGAGGATGCGAAGGACCTCCGTTGCCTGTTTGAATTGATCCTTAAAGCCGTTCCGCCGCCCCAAGGGGATGAACAGGGGCCACTGAAGCTTTTGGTAACCAACATCGACTATAACGATTACGTGGGCAGGCTCGCCATCGGGAGGATCTTCTCGGGCACGGTCAGAGTCGGGGATTGGGTATCCATGATCAACGGCAGAGGAGGTCCGATCGAGACCAAGGTTGCATCGCTCTACGGTTTTCAGGGGCTCGAAAGAACAGAGATCAAGGAGGCTCGTGCAGGCGATATCGTCGCCCTGGCCGGGATTGAAGGGATCAGCATTGGTGATACCATCGCCGATATTCAAAACCCGGTGCCACTTCCCAGGATTGCGGTAGATGAGCCCACCATCTCCATGGTCTTTTCCGTGAATACCTCGCCGTTTGCAGGCCGAGAAGGAGGGCATGTAACATCGAGGGACCTGAGGGAGCGGCTTGAAAAGGAGCTCTTGTATAATGTGTCGATAAAGGTCGACTTCACCTCCCCGGATTCCTCCAAGGTGATGGGAAGAGGCGAACTGCAGCTTGCGATCTTGATCGAGACGATCAGGAGGGAAGGCTTTGAGCTTTCCGTGTCTATGCCGGAGAGCATTACTAAAAACGTGGACGGCGTTCTTTACGAGCCCATGGAGCACCTTGTCATCGATGTGCCTGAGGAATTCATAGGGGTCGTAACACAGCAGGTGGGGATCCGTAAAGGGAGGATACAGGAAATGAACAACAATGGCCACACCAGGGTCCGCCTCCAATTCAAGATCCCATCCAGAGGGCTGATCGGCTTTCGCTCCCAGTTTCTCACCGACACAAGAGGAACAGGGCTCTTCAACCACCTTTTCGATGGGTATGAGCCATGGCATGGCCCTCTTACAAAACGCTCCACCGGAACCCTTGTTGCGGACCGGCCAGGAAGGACGACCACGTACGCGCTTCATCACCTCCAGCCCCGAGGCACGCTCTTTGTAAAGGAGAACACACGGGTCTACAAGGGGATGGTGGTTGGTGAGAATTCGAGGGAGAACGATATTTACGTCAACGTGACAAAGGAGAAGAAACTCACCAACATGAGGGCAGCAGGGGCGGACGAGGCCTTGCAGCTTATTCCGGCCAAGATCCTGAGCCTTGACCTGGCCATCGAGTTTATCAAAGAAGATGAGCTGGTTGAGGTGACACCGTTATCCGCGCGCATCAGAAAAAGGATCCTCTAACTTGATAATTCCCTGCAGCTTGCTGCAGGGTTACATTATAGTGCCTCCCCCTTGATGGGGGAGGTTAGGGGGGGTGATAAAATGTTTGGTCACCCTCCCCTTTACCCGCCTGAAATCTGGCAGGTTGATCCCCTCCCCTTAAGGAAGGGGGCTTTGCCATGAGATACCCTGCAGGTTGCTGCAGGGTGATTCATTTGAACGTGAGACCCAGGCATAAGAGTTGGGACAGTTTAGACGGCGTGCGGAGGATTTTCTTCTCGATAGACGGAATCTCGTCCGGTCGTTCCTTTCCGAAACGCTTGAAGTAGAGGTGCTGGATGTACTGCCTGAGCGGCATCTTCCACGGCTCCTGGTCGTGGTTATCCAGCTTGCCGAGCTTTTTGGGATTCATCCCGAGCTCGCGGGCCATCTGAACGTGGGTATGAGATAGGTGATGGCGTTTGCGGGCTTCTATCCAAGCCTGCGTCTTCTGGTTCGGCTTTTTTTTGTTCTTGGCCGTTTCCGATTCACCTCGACCGTGGCCCACCCTCAGTGGAGGAGCTTGTCGTCTTCGTCATCGTATTCATCGTCCCAGGGCTCCTCAGCCATGGCCATGGCTTCGTAGGCGGCCTCGACGACGTCCTCGTCATCGGAGTCCGTCAGGTCAACGAGGATCGCCCCAGCCTCTTGCGGGCGGATGCCGGCCACCGCGTCGATGGCGGCCAGCAGCACGGACTTTTCCGTTTCCTCTGAAGTGACGAGTGCAACAATGTGCGACCAGGCCGCATCCACCTCC
Source organism: Desulfatiglandales bacterium (assembly GCA_035527895.1). GTDB lineage: Bacteria > Desulfobacterota > DSM-4660 > Desulfatiglandales > B25-G16 > JADFWK01. The sequence continues at coordinate 4,608 of DATKZQ010000127.1, read as the reverse complement.
CAAGTGCCCGCTGCGCAGACCGCCTCGTAGTGGATGTCTGGATTCTTGCTGTCCAGAGATTCGAGTATCTGGTCATCGAATCCGCGCACGAATTGCATGCAGAAAACGGCGGTCAACTCCCAATCTTCGTCGCCGCTTGAATACGCGTCACGGATCGCATCTTGGTGCCAGTCCTGCGGGGCGCGCACCGATGCCTCCAGGATCCGCCGCCGCACTTCCTTTGGAATGCCGGCATCCGTGTAAAGCTTTTGAAGCGTGTCCTGGATCTTGCGGAACGTTTGTTCGGAAATTGGTACGTAGTCTGGATCATCGAACCCGTCCGTATCTGCGTATTCAAGGGCCGGCCCAAGCGAGATCGCTGCCTTGCCCCGCAGTTTCTCTGATTCATCGCCGTTGCACAGAATTGACAGCAATGCATGGGCCAGCTCGTCGTTGATCACGGTAAAGTCGCCGGCCAGCTCGGCTGCAAGTAAGCGGTCGGATTTATCGGCCCGATCATCACGGAGAGTCTCAAGGAATATCTGGCCGGCGCCTTCCGGCCATTCCCAAGGAGGTGTATCTTTCAAGGTCTTAAGGTCCATTTTGCTCCCTCATATGTGTTATCATTCTTCTCGGGGCCCTTTCCAGGCGTTCCCTGCCCTGACATCCTTGATCCTCAAAATACTCCAGCCACCTGGCCATGTCAATGCCACTTTCCCGGCCATTTTGAATTGCCTGAAAGAATACAGCCCGATCACGGTCCTAATACTCCCGCCCTTCGTGCCACGCACGAAAACGTGCATGACCAGGATCACGGCGTTAAATAAGAATGTTTTGCCTGGAATTGCCACCTCTTCCCGCTGGTAAAAGGTCCATAATTCACGATTCAAGACGCGACCCCAAGTACTCTCAGTTTCCCTCTGAATGGGTTTCCGCCCTTGCAGGAAACAGCTCCTTGAGGGCTGACATGAATTCATCAAGCTGCAATTCAGGGCGATAGTAACGGCTTTCCCTCAATCGGATCATGCCCAAACGGTCAAGGGCGGAGAAGTGTTTCGAGACCAGGCGCCCCGCCTCCATAATGTACGGTTCGTCTCCCTGTTGATCACGGAATTCAAGGGCATGATTCCACTCCATCTCCATCGTAGTCGCCAGGATGGTGTACAAATCCAGAGCATGGTAGCGGCCGAATTCCTTGTTGACATCGTTAAGCCGGTCCTTGAAAGCGAACAGCTTCATCATCAGGAATGTGTACGGATGGGGCAGGGAAATCTCGGCTTGAAAGTGGTCGCCTGAACTGAGTTTTCCAGCCAGCATTTTCGGTAACAGCCCCTCCTCCAACGTTGGCGCTTCGTTGACGGGATGGGCGTGAATGCCAACGGAAGGATTGGGCCGGACACGGCGGGCGTCCGTCTTCACCCTTGTGCCCTTAAAACGGCTTTGTGGGCCGGTAAGGATGTCTATCTTGAGACTGCCTGCCTGCACGCCTCCTGGCCCGAGTTTCACAAACTGGTAATTTTCGGCGCCGGGAACAACGTGATAGCCCAGCCTGGCAATGGCCTCTGCCAGAGGTTTCAATTTCGCTGATTGGATGAGCAATTCCGGTCGTAGATACAAATCGAGGTCGTTGGTGGAACGTGGTTCAGGCCATTCACGAAGAAGTGTTTGCACACCCAGACGTCGCACGTGGTCGGCCTTGAGATAGATGCCGAACCCGCCCCCGATGATGAGTTTGATATCCGTAGCTTGCACTTCGTGGAGCAGGTCGAGCAACGCCGTTTGAAGATCGGGTATGGTAATCATTGCTGCACAAGTCCAAGATCCATCAAGAGAGATGATTTCACCTGTTCGGCGATCTCCCGGTCACGCTTGTCGCCGGCCATCAACTCCAGGTACACCTGCACAGGGGAGGCCCACCAGAAGTCCCCCTCCTGCCGGGCATCGAAGTAAACCGTTTCATCCTCCGTCTCGACCAATTCGAGGTTCGGGAAGCGATCCGACTGACTTCCAGACAGCCGCTCCAGCAGCATCTCCAAACGCGGGCAATAGACAGATAACAGATCCCCTCGCTGCATCACTGCAAATTGGGCAACCGATGATGCCCCTGCAGCTACGAGGGGCAGGCTTAACTCCTGGGATTGCTTCACCAGCAATTCTCGAATCGTTCCGCTCCCTTGTGAGACCTTGAGACGGACTCGCTCCTTGATTTTCGGGGGGACATAGTTCTCACCCAGTTTTTCCAGAAGCTTGTCGGGTTGCAGAAGCCGAATGATACCTTTGCGCTCGACGATCAAATCCTCCTCCAATGTTTTCAACGACTTCGACACCGTCGACAGGCTCATGGGCCTCTTATCCCAACGGTTCACCAGCATGTTTCGCCGGTTGATCTCCACGCAAATGTCTTGAACGGTGTTGTAGCCGGGACGGACAAGGAAGACCCTCCCAACCATCGAACTGTTCTTCCGATAGATGTTCTTGATTGGGGCTGAGGTGGAAAAGCGGTTTGTCTCGCCGCTGCGGAATACACTAAACATGCCTGGCACAACCACCACGCCGTTGCCGCACAGGTCGATGCCGCTGATCCCTTCCCGCTCCAGCTCCTGTAATTGCAGTTCACTGAGAAAAGGCATGATGAGCATGGGCCGGTAATCCTTCGGAAGCGGCAATGACCTTAACCGGTTGAGCCCATCCTGAAATGCCTTGGGCGTCGAAATGGATTTGCATTCGATGGCGAACCTTGCCGTGCTCTTCCCCCAAGACGCCTCAATTAATGCATCGAGACGACGGTTTCCGCCTGCCTCCGGCTGACCTTCCAGAAAGCGAAAAGACAGCGGAGGCAGCGAAACCTTGCCTCTTCGCAGCTGTTCAATTATCTCCCTCTGTGTCGGCATTTTCCTAATTCTTTTCATTTTCCTGAACAAGAAAATAGCTGTTTTTAGGAAAACATGCAAGTTTTATCTTATGAGTTATTGCCGGGCCGTCAGCTCACCGATCCCTTTTCCCGCAATTCTCTGCCGATGCCGGCCCATTCCACTTGCCCCTAACGAGTACCTCCCGATACTTCGGGGCTTCCTTCCGGGGCACAACCTCCCATAACGGTGTGATGTTGAGGGCCACGCCGTCATACTTGGCTGCACATTACGCGCAAACAGGTGCATTCTCCTTTCCCGGCCATGTTGAATTGCCCGAGAGAATACAGCCAGGTCACGGTCGTAATACTCCCGCCCTTCATGCCACGCACGAAAACGTGCATGACCAGGATCACGGCGTTAAATAAGAATGTTTTGCCTGGAATTGCCACCTCTTCCCGCTGGTAAAAGGTCCATAATTCACGATTCAAGACGCGACTCCCGATACTGCTGCAATTGTCTGACCCACCCTTTGTAGGCCTCCAACGTTTTAGGGGAATAATGCCGTAGTTTGATCTCGGAATCTAAATCTCTATAGACACGGCTCCAATCCACATGAGTTGCGTCTAATGCAGTCTTTTTTGTTGAAATATTCTCCTTTTTATTCTTTAATGCCCCTATCCTATCCTGATCAATGTTCTCTATTTCATAAAAAATGGATACGGCGTGAGATGCCTGTTTCTGTTGCTGCTCGGTCTGGTTCTTATCCTCCAGTTTTTCAAGAAAATACAAAAGATTCTCCTCTTTTAATATTTCGTAGCGATATTTAAGGCAAAAATCCAGATAATACCTCAACCATTTTCTGTGCTGGAAATGAGCTGAGAGAGGCACGGCTTCTCTCACCAGAGCGGCGTCATAACGGCTCTTGATTTCAGCGGGCATTGGTTTCATAGGAGGTTATCCAGGTCTCTGTATAACATTCATTTTGGGTGTTATGCAGTTAGGCACATTAAATCTCAAGACTTTTTGTCAAGGATTTTTTTGCTGGAAGCTATAGAGAAACTATCTACTAACTGGTTAGGTGATAAGGAGGATTCATGCATCTTATTGGTGAGCAAGGGGTTGGGATATTTTTATTAGTAGTGTTGGCCTTGCAGGGCGGGGCAATGCTGGTCTGCACCGGGAGACTTCTGCAGATTAAACCCGAAGGACAAGGTATAGTCATGGCAGAAAACTATTTCAACACAGCTATACTCATTTTGTTTATCCCTTTGATTGCTGTTTCCCTGATTATAGGTTGGTATCAGATCTTAGATCTGACTCACTTGGCTATAGCCATGCCTTGGCTAATCTATGGGTTAGAGGCTATTGGCATTGCTTTAATAAGTTGCGGTACCGCAATGGTCGTACTTGGTTTCCTGGCTTTGCGCAACACCTTTCAGCCTGGCGGCTTTGCTCCACGCACCCAGGACCCGCTGGTTACCTGGGGTATATACTCTTTGGTGAGAAATCCACTAAATACCGGTGTGTTATCTGTGACATTGGGCCTTGCGCTTGTGGTACAGTCGCTTTTCGTAATTGCCCTGTTTATCATCTACCTCATACTGGTCTTACGTGTGCTTTCCATAGAGGAAAACCTGCTATCCGAAGCATTTGCTGAAGAGTACCGCTCTTATAGCCGGAAGGTTAAGCGGATAGTGCCATTTATTTACTAATTAAAAATGGACAAAGAGGAAACGCTGTATTGTGGAAAGAATACTGATGGATGAATGGAAGACCG
>DATKZQ010000126.1:0-5565 GCA_035527895.1 Desulfatiglandales bacterium | reverse complement strand
ACGGCATGGTGGGAAGCCTTTGATAGAGATGGCCCAGTTGGATGGTTAACGTATCAGCCTAACCTTTAGTCTGCAACACAGTTAATCGTCAACCTTTCAACCAACCAAATGGCCCGTAGATCGGCTGTGATCTACGGGCCTGTTTTGTCCCCTCCCTGCAGATCTCCCCGTTCCCTTCGTCTCAATAAAGGCTTAAGTATTGGAACAGCAGTACCGATTAGATAATAAACACATGAGGATGCTGCCGTGGATATCGTGATTGGAGGCACACCGCCGGTCAAATTGGAGAAATCAAAAGAACACACACCTCCCAATCCGGGCAAGAAAGTGTTTAGGGATCGACGGAAGAGCAAACGGGATCGTCGCAGAAGCGTGAGAGAGGGGATCTTCGTGTCTCTTTCGGTTAAGCACGAGCGCCGATCCGGAGTGGAAAGAAGAAAAAACCGCAGTTGATGTGAATCGTATTGTTCCTGTTCAGTTACTTCCCCCTGCCCTTTCAGAAGCCCTGCCTGTCCGATGCGAAAATGTTCATGCCTTGTCATGCCCGGCCTTGAAACCAGAGTAACGTCTCGCATCTAAGCTGTAGTGAAGGGTGTGCTCGAGCACCTCTTCGATTTGCCGAACCCAGCATGGCAGCTGAAGGAACAAATTCCACCACATCAGGATCGTAAGAGGGCGGTAAGCATTCCTGAAAACATGAGGATGCAGCCGATCAGACCGCGGAGAGACAGCATTTCGTCCAGGACGAGCCAGCCTGCTATGGCTGCAAAAACAGCCTCAAGGCTGAGAATAATGGCCGCGTGGATTGGAGGAGCATTTCGTTGGGCGATAACTTGCAACGTGTAAGCCACCCCAACCGATAGAACGCCGCCATAGAGAATGGGGATCAAGGCCCCCTGCAAACCATCCAGGGTAATCTTCTCAGTAAACCCGGCACCAATAAGGCTCAACAAGGCACACACTGCATGCTGGGCACAGGCCAGTTTTACCCCATTCATCCGCGGAGAAAGCCAGCTGAGAAGTAACACATGTACGGCCCAAAACAAGGCCCCTGCGAGCTCCCATAGGTCACCAGGGGCAAAGGTCATAACCTCGGTAATGCTGAGGAGGTAGAGCCCTACAGTTGCCAGACAAGCGCCCAGCCATCCTCCCCAACCCGGCCGGTGCCCCCAAAGCAGCCCCAAAAGAGGGACAATGATCACATAGAGGCCCGTGATAAAGCCGGCCTTCCCTGCCGTTGTGTAGACGAGGCCTACCTGCTGAAGGGTTGCTGCAATGAATAGAACAAGGCCTGCAATGGCACCCCCCCACAGAGCTGGCCAAGCCGTCAATGACTCCACGATCCCCGGCTGCACCTGAGGCTTCGGCTCACCCCGCCCGGCTATAGGCAGCAGAACCATGGCCCCCAAGGCAAAGCGTACACCATTAAAGGTAAGGGGGCCAACGTAGGTCATCCCCACCCGCTGTGCTACAAAGGCGCTGCCCCAAATGATAGCTGTCACCATCAGAAGCGAATCAGCCCTGTAAACCCGGTGATCCCAAAACATCCCTTTTCTGCTCCCTTAAATAAACCTCTGCCCTGTCTGCTCGGTTTAAGGCCAGAGGTTACCTTTTCGGGTGAGCCATGTCTATATCAAATCTCGCAGGTCCGGTGCCACACTTCTCTCTGCCGTGGCCTCCTCAGCGACCGGGCCTTTGGCGGGAATAGAAAAAGGTCTTTGTGTTGATGGCTGGCACAACCTCGATCATGTGTCTCATCGTTGGTCTTTTCGCCCCATATCTTTCGTGGTCGCTTTATCCCGTCTTGCTTATCCTGGGGATGGGGAGTATCAGTTTTGGTGGCGTTTGACTCACCCTTTTGTCGGAGTTCGGAGGTCGAAGAGGGGCGGGAAAGCAGAAGAAAGATCTGAGTTAGCGGGTGTACCTGCTGGCGAGAGTTAGACCTCCAGTTCCATTCCTTCACGGGCGAAAAAGACCTCTGTATTACCGCTATAATCCGGACTGCAATATTTGCTTGAAAGCTCCTCGATTTCGCTATCAGTCCTGATAGGCTCGTGGTGAAACAGGGCAAGCCGCTTGACCCCGGCACGCCGTGCTGCGGTGATGGCGTGCTCGAACGACGAGTGGCCCCACCCAACCTTGGATGATTCGTATTCTTCCTGGGTGTATTGGGTGTCGTGAATGAGGAGGTCGGCTCCTGCAAAAAACTGCTCTAACCGCTCGTTTTCCTCCCGGGCAACCTGCTCACCTTCAATGGCCATCGCCTCATCATAGGAAGGGTCGTCCGGATCGGTGCAGAATACATTTCGAAATGGCTCGGTATCGTAGCAGGTGCAGAGGACCTTGTCGTGGTATTCAAAACGATACCCGAGGCAGAGCAGAGGATGGTTGAGGTACTTAGCGGTGAGCATGATTTCGTCGCCGAGATCAAGGTCTCCTTCCTTGAGATCAATATACTCAATGTCAGATGCAAGCTCTTGTTGACGGACCGGGAAGTAACGATACATCAACTGCCCGCCCACAGTATCTCCAAGGGTGACGTCTTCATAGGTAACCGGCCCGTAAACCTTCAGTTTCGTCCTCGGGATATGGATTGGCGCAAAAAAGGCAAATCCCATAATATGATCCCAATGGGTATGGGTGAGAAAAATCTCAGTATTTATTGGCCCCTTTGGGAGGTCATGTGTCACGAGGTAGTCTCCAAGTTCTCTTATGCCGGAGCCTGCATCCAGGATAATGAGCCTGTCGAGATCCTTAAAACGGAGCTCAATACAAGGTGTGTTTCCCCCGTAAATCATGGTATGGGGGCCTGGACAGGGGATTGATCCCCTGACCCCCCAAAACCTTACCTTCATGGTCTTAGCCTTTCTGAGTAAATTGCAGGAAAACCTTGGCCTTTTCGATCTCGTTCATCAGCGTTTCACCGAGACCGGAGAGTGCATGCCAGTTCACCCCGACCTGGTCGAGAAGATCGTTTAAGAGCGGGTCTTCAGGAAACGGTGCCTCACCGAACCCGGTCTCGAAGGTATTGGCAAAGGTATTTGCCAGTGCTACGACTGCGATCAGATCACGGTTCTTATCCGATGCTTCTTCCAGGTTATGATGATGAGCGAGAGAATCATTCATGCTCTCACCGAGATGCCATTTGCCGGCAATCATTTCACCTACTGCGCAGTGGTCAACATCCAGTATCTCATTTTCGCACTGGTACAGGGTATGCTTGTCGGTCCTTGTCAAATCCAGAACCTGAACATACTCCTTTGGAAAGCAGAAATTCAGCGGGATCTTCCCAAGATCATGCAGCAACCCGGCCACGAAGTATTCCTCCCGTTCCGTAACCGAAACACCCTTTGTGACAGCTAAGGCCTTGGCGGCCACTCCTACGCACAGTGAATGAGCCCAAAAGGCCTCCATAGAGAGGGCTGGAAATGACTCCTTTCTGCCAAAAGTCTCTAGAACCGCTGTACTCAAAGCAAGATTTCTGACGGTGTTGAGACCGAGCATGATGATGGCCCTGGTCAGGGATGTGACCCTCTTGGGAAGGCCGTAATAGGCTGAGTTGATCAGGGTTAGGACCTTGCCGGTGAGTACCGGATCAAGGGAAATGACACGATTCAGGTCATTAGGGGAAGCCTTGGGATTGTTGCAGATTTCCAATACCTTGGTGACGGTAGTAGAAAGGTTGGGCATCCGTAAGATGTAATTCTGGACCTGCCTCAGTCGCTGTTCTCTGGTGTAGGTAACCTCAACCATAGCGGAGCAATTGTTAAGCGCAACTCACAAAAGGTATTTCGGCCGTTATCCGAAAGCAATAGTATACTATTGTTCTTTTCCAGTCCATGATTTTCAGCGGTCACAGATAGCGAGAGCCAGTTCTCCTACCGGTAACGGTGGTAGGGATGGGGCCATGGATACCACCACGGATCCCAAAACCCCCATGGATACGGTTCATACCGAGTAGGCTTTTCTTCCTTCCACAGGTGAATCTCCTTTATGACAAGATAGGGGTAGCGATAGTCGATTTCCCCTAATTTCATGACCTTGTCACCCTGTACAATGCCCGCAACAGTCACCCTTCGCCCCTTGCGGTATATCTGGCTCTCCAAAAGGCCTTGATAAAGACCTAGAAAGCGCCCCTCAGATGAATCCAGATCCACCGGTTTGCCTTGCCGGTTCATCCCCGTCTGATAGACCTCAAGGACAGTTCCCTCTTTTTTGTTTACCACCCCAACGATAACCCCACCGAGAACTACCCCCTTACCCTTATATTCCTCGGGCGCCTTCTGCAGTGCGGAAAAGGTCAGTTCCGTTTCCACCTGCTGCAAGGTGTCTTTCGATATGACGTGGGCACAGGCTGATAAACCGGCGAGGACTGCGGCGATGATAAGAAACCCCCTTCTCATGCCTCCACGACCTTCACAAGGTTTTTCCGATCCCAATTCCAATATGAAACCGGGGAGTCGTTGTAGGGGCCCCCTCTGGAGGCCAGATGTAGAGCTCTTTTTTTTCTATGATAGGATAGGTATATTCGAGCTCACCGAGCGGACGGACTTCTTTTCCCATCACTGAGCCCACTACCGTGATCTTTCTCCGGGGGCGGTAGATGGCCGGGTCAAGGAAACCAGGTGCCGAAACGATGAATCTTCCTTTCGACTCACCCTCTGAAGTAGGCTCCTGCCTGTAGCCGAGAGACCGCTGGAGCACAATGATAACCGTTTTGTTCGGCAAGTTCTCCGTCTTGATAATCTCACCGCCTAAGAGCACTACCTTGCCCCGGTAGGCGTCAGGGTTTTCCAAAACCTGCTCAAAACCGATACCTTGATCAACCGTTTTAAGCGACTCTTGAGAGATTACCGCGGCACATCCGGCAACTGCAAGGGCAGCAGTTGTCAAAAGCCACACGGATGGCCATGTGCATTTAATTGTTTTCATGCATTCACCCCTCCCTCCTTATTGGGCATCATTCTGTTTCTCACTTCACGCTCTGAATGCTCTCTCAAGGGCATCTTCCTTGCGACGTTCTCTCACTGCTTTATTGTTCTTCGGCCCAGAGCCGTTGCGGCAATGCAGAGATAAAGGGAGCATGCAAAGGTATTCAAATGCTCACCCTCTTGGCATCTTACTCCACCCAACTACATAATTACTGCTTCCAAATTTGTCAATTCTATTGCGTGACTGCTTCAGCGCGAGCGGGAAGCGCATCACCTCTGAAGTGCGCTCTGGAGAATCGGCCTCATAAGATCTGAACATAATTATACTAAACCTGGTTTCATTCTAGCAACTTCCCCCTGTTAAGGCTGACGTATTTTGCCAAAGTCTGACAATTTTCGGCAGGTTCACGGAGTCAGTTTTATGCTGAGATGAGCTAACTATTTGGAATCTTTAATGATATTTTTAAGAACACCACCTGGCACGATTTTGGCACTTATATAGAGCAAGACCTGATCAGGTGCCACCCAACTTTAACACCATTACGATAAACCATATGAGGGCTGAAGGCTCCTGAAGGTTATATCTTACAAGAGAGAGTTTGAGGTGGCGCTGAGGTCGGTTTCTCGGGTGTAC
>DATKZQ010000125.1:0-26530 GCA_035527895.1 Desulfatiglandales bacterium | reverse complement strand
GAAACCGCTAAACCGACGGTGATATGCCTCCAATTGAGGCATCAGTTCTCTCAAATCGTCCTCCGTCATGGCACACCTCCTGTTGTTTTTCAGGAGTATACACCATGACCAATCAGATGTCAACTAACCGGCGTTATAGTGGTAAGCAATTCCAGTTATTTCATGGTGTTCATTAGTCTTAGGCTTTCATAAGAGGTGCGACCTAGCTGTTCAGAATGTTCCGTCACTATCCAAAAACGAGGAATCCTCCTTCTGTTTTTTCAATATCCCCCATCCTCACTACCCTGTCAACGGCAATCCGTCGGGGACATCATTTGTATTACCTCTTTATGACTAAAATAGGTCTCTTGGATTTTCTGATGACCTTTTCCGAAACAGAGCCAAGGAGCATTTCTTTAACGTTGCTCTTGCCATGAGAGCCGATCACTGTTACCGAAACTCCTTCCTCTTGTTCAACCCTCAATATTTCAGTCAACGGAATTCCCCTTTCAACCCTCAGCTTCACCTCAAAACCCTCTTGCCTCAATCCGGCCCCTATTTTATCCATTTCTTTACAAGCTTCTTCTTTGATCCTCCTTACCATCTCCACTGAACCCCTCGACGCGTACAGCAGACAAATATCACCGATTGCCCTTTCATCAATGACGTGCAAGACTATGACTTCTTTGCCTCCCGCTTCTTTCAGCTTCGTAATGTAGTCCATAGCCTTCTTCGCTACATCTGAGAAATCGGTCGGATATAAGATCTTATCAAACATGTATCTCAATCCTATTCTCGCTCAAAAGTGACTGGTAGCAACCGTCCTTATTCGTCCTCTCGGATCACGGCGTTTACGCTTGGGCACCAAAATGTGTTCGTGCAAAAACCACACGTTCCTCAACACCATGCAGGCTCCTGTGGCTTCGTTCAACCAAGCTCAAACGCGGTGACAAACCAGCCCGGTTGGCAATCTGGATATTGAGCCCCGGGCGTGCATTCAGCTCCAGAATCAGTGCACCCCCAAGTATCCGGCTGCCACAGCTACCGGATCTGATAACGCCTTTTCGCCACGCCTTCAATGACACAGTTCAAGTGGCCGGCTCATCAATAGTGCTCTTATCCATCTTTTCCTTATCAACCTGGGCAGGGATTGCTATGTCCTCCTCTTTTTCCTCCTCCGCTACCTTCTCCTTCAGTTCCTTGTTCTCCCGCTGTAACCTCTTAACCCTTCTCCGCAGATCGATTCTGTCATAAATACCCACGATCATCCCAATAACAATCCCAATAACAATAGACAGGTAAACCAAGCCATAGAGGGGAAAGGCTCCTGTCTCGAAGTTGAGATAGTAGTAGATCTGTATGGGCTGGCTGTTTTTCACCCCAAAGGTTACCAGGAACAGGAGTATGATAATCATTATAATACTCTTTATGTACCTTGCCACGGTATCCCTCCTTTCCTTTGGTCAATACAGGGCGAGGTTCAGCAATGCCCTGTGTTAAATAAAAGGATGCAATAGAGAGAGGGAGAAAGGAGAGACCTCTCCCTTCTCCCTTGAAAAGCCGGGCTCTTTTTTATTGGCTGCTTTCCCTTCCCGATTTCTTTACCGGGGCCTTCTTCTCCTCTAACCATCGCTTCAAATACTCAGCAGCTGCATCCCTGCCGCCCAGTCCAAAGGCCAGAGCCAAGGCAAGGGCAAGAGCGCCAAAGGCGATAATGAAGGCAGCGGCTACAATGTCCTCACCGATGTCTAGCTGATTGAGGGCAATGGCTACGGAGAAGACTACAATAGCATAGAGGGCGAGCTTTCCCATGCCCTCGGCAGCCTTGAATCCGGTATTGGAGGCAGCAGTCTTGACAACGGCAGCGAGGAGGTTTCCGACAAGAAACCCTAAGATCAAGACAATGATTGCAGCCACCACATTGGGGATATAGAGGAAGATGCTGTTAAGGAGATCGGAGACAATGGGTAAGCCCAGGGCATCTAGAGACGCAATGATCACCAGTATCATGATGAACCAGTAGACCAAGGCCCCGATGATCTCTGATGGGGTTTTGGCGATGTTTCCCTTCTGCAAGAATTCATTCACCCCCGTTTTCTCGGTTGCCTTCTCAAAGCGGACGAGCATGAGGAGCTTGACAACCCCCAGTTTAATCAAGCGAGCCACGATCCATCCCACTATGAAGATAATGATGGCGCCGATCAGCTCGGGAAGAAATGCCGTGATCTTGGTGGCAAAGGCATTCCAGGCTCCGGTAACAACAGTTGTGACTTCCATAGTTTCTACCTCCTCTTTTTAAGGTTAACGCATGGCTATCTCTCGTACCTCATACAGACGGCCTGGGGAGGGCCCAGCATCACTTACTTAGCCTTTTTTTCCTGTTTGACCTTGATCTCGATCTTTTTTTTCTTGGCTTCCTCTACTTTAGGAAGGGTTACCTTCAAAACACCCTTGTCAAAGGAAGCCTCGATCTTATCGGTCTTTACTGTTGAAGGAAGCTTGAAGGAACGCTGGAAAGACCCGTAGTATCTCTCCACGTAGTGATGGTGTTCGTCCTTCTCTTCCTCTTCCTTTTTCTTCTCACCTTTGATGGTGAGGACATCGCCCGAGATACTCACGTCCACATCCTTTGCTTCTTGCCCGGGGATCTCCGCCTTGACAATGAAGTTATCCTTGGTTTCTGACATATCAACTGACGGCCACCATTCTTCGGCAGCCCTCTTGGCTAACGGTGTTTCGCCAAAGAAGCGATCCCACATTCTGTCCATTTCTCTGCGCAGTGAACTGAGCTCTCCCCCAAACGGCTTCCATGGCACCAAATCCATATCAATCACCTCCTTTTTTCTGGGCCCTCCCCAGATAGTGAAGCCTCCCCGCCCTGAAGAGCGGGGCATCCTCATGGCAAGTTTCGACCCGCTCCGTGCCATAGCACTCGATGTTGTTTTCCGCCCGCTGGATCGCCCTGACCATATCGGTCTTCTTCATGCCATAGGTTTTCAGGCCCATATCCCTTGCCATTTTCTTGATCTCGCCAAAATTCATACCGTTCCTCCGAAATCCTGGGTTAAGGGTGATGGTGTTGTGAGTTGGGGAAGCGGAGATATGATTTGCTCCCCCTTTCCTATAACAGTCCCCTCGGTGACTTTCTTCCGCCCGAGGACTCTGGTTATTTCTTCTTTTAGTCGATCGGAGCGCACAAAATCCTTAGTCACAACGTACCCATCGGCCGCTGTGACTCGAGGGTCATCTAGGTAACTGTCGTAAGAGGTGACTATGAGAACGGGGAGGTGGGGTCTGTTGTTCTTGATATGGTGGAGCACGTCCCAGCCTTCGAATCCGTTTAGAGAGATTTCAAGGAGCACCAGGTCTGGCGTTGAATCCTCAAGGCACTGATCCACAGATTTTGCGTCACTGGCACTCAGCACAGAGCAGCTTTTGCCATTTGGATCACGGCAAAATAGCTCTTTGAGGTATGGTTGGTCATCGGCAATCAAAAGGTTTACCGAGGTTGCCATCGTAACACCACATGATTTTTGACTCTACTCTTCTCCTGCCTGCTTCCCCATATCCTGCTGAACCATAAGCACGTTTAAGTGTCTGAACCGGGTGCAGTGACCAAGACCAATGTAAGAATATGGCAACAAGCGTGCCATATTGCTAACCTATTGCTATTGCTCATTTTTAGCTGTTTTGACCGCAAGGCATGTGGAACTCGCGGTTCCCAGATTAGCGACAAGAGATTAGATAAGGCGACTAGTTGAGCGATGAGGGCAATACAACTTATTGAAATGACGAGATGATTGAGCGCCAGGAACTGATTGTTCCCCTTTTCAGAATATCGGAACTCCAACTTCGCTTTTCGGTCTGGCCCATAGAGTATCTTATGGTTCTTCTCTGAATCGACTTAACCTCGTCAGCCCCTGCAACCCCATTTCTTGTTTACTCGCCTTCGCCAGGATGCCCCGTGCGCCCGTCCTCCGTAGCAGTGCTACTGCGGAGGGTGGAGAAGCGCGGGGAGCTTCACTTTTCAGTTGCCGCAAGTATATACAGGGTAAGTTTTTCAAATCAACCCTACAGGACCATCAGTCTTTGGAAAACGAAAGCAGTGCGCTAAAGTCGCTATAAAAGTCTTTACCCTTCTAGTACTTAACCGAACGAACGGATCAAGTGCAGCAATTTTTCTTCCAGAACCTCTGCCCACTTCTGGATCTCGAGGGAAACCCCATCCGTTCCGGCAATCCTTGTGGAAACAAAGCCTATGTTTTTGATGCGATGAAATGAAATCGTGACCGCTCTCATTGTTGCTGCACAACTCCTTTCAAAAATGATCAATCGATTAGCCTTTCGGATTTCAGAAAACTGAAATTAATTGTATCATTTTCTTTCGCCCAAGTCTTATGGGTTTCGAACAGTTTCGTCTCACCCTATGGGAGATTTGCAGTGGAGATGGGCTACCTTCTGGATCAGCGGAAAAGAGTCTACGGATTAAACGCAAAAATCGATTTTCTTTTTCCCTTGACTAGAATCTTTGTGTATATTCAATTCGCTCTATGGTAAGAACGTACTCTGTGTGGTGGGAGGAGATAGATGAGATCTATCCTGGTTATTTCAAACGAACAAAAGGTCTTCGGATCTATAAACAGGTGTTTTGACACGGGATACAAGGTGAGTGTAGCATTGAATAGAGATGCCGCCCTCGATACGCTTAGAAAAAGGCGGTATGACCTCATATTCGTTGATCTGGAGATCCTCAGGGGATCAGCCTCCGGCGATGGGTACAAGGCTGCCATGGAGCCATTCTGGCACATATATCCTACCATCGAAATCATCGTTATGTCCTCGCAAGAGATGATCAGAGAGGCCGTGATGGCGGTGAAGGCGGGCGCCAGCGACTACCTCACCTATCCCGTAAATCCGGATGAGGTGAAACACGTAACCGAAAGTCTTCACGAGTCCTTAATCTCGCAATCCGAGCTGGATTATCTCCGCGATCAGTTCTGGCAAAGCGACGCACTAGAACTCATTCATACGAACAGCTCAGTGATGAAAAAGACCTATGAAAAGATACGATCCGTTGCGCCGACTAAAAGCACTGTGTTGCTCATCGGCGAAACGGGAACGGGAAAAGGCGAGTTTGCTAAACTGATTCACAGGCATAGCAGCCGTCGTGATGCACAATTCATCAGCGTTCATTGTGGTGCAATTCCGGACACACTTCTGGAGAGCGAGCTGTTCGGCCACGAAAGAGGCGCCTTTACTGGCGCTGTCCGGAGAAGGCTTGGCAAATTTGAGATAGCAACGGGGGGAACGATTTTCCTTGATGAGATTGGAACCATAACTGCATCCGCCCAGATCAAGCTGTTACAGATCCTTCAGGATCAGACCTTTCAACGCGTTGGAGGTGAAGAAAACCGCGACGCCAACGTGAGAGTCATTGCTGCCACAAATACAGATTTGAAAAAGATGTGTGAAGACGGCCAATTCAGAAAAGACCTCTACTATCGATTGAATGTCTTTCCAATGGAGATTCCACCCCTCAGGGATCGACCAGAGGATATCCCCCATCTTGTTGAGGTGTTTTTGAAAAACATGAATAGATTCAGCTCCAAGGGGATACACGACATCCATCCCCATGTATTGGAGGCTTTCAGACGGTACTCTTGGCCGGGAAACATCCGGGAACTGGAAAACCTTATGGAGAGAGCCTACATACTTGAAACCTCCTCGGTGCTCACCCCAGAGAGCTTCCCGAGTGAGCTTTTCGAATCAGAAGTACCGTCAGCCAGCATTCTTGTCGATACCCAGCTTACCTTGACGGAGTTCAGACACAAAGGCATAGAGGATATTGAAAGGCGCTACCTGAAAGAGGTGCTAGCCAAGAATCAGGGAAGAATAAAGGAATCGGCAGCGACCGCTGCTGTTACCACCCGTCAACTCCACAAATTGATGACACGGTACGGCATCAGGAAAGAAGAGTTCAAATCATGAGATCACATACGAGAATCTGGAACGGCACTCGTGCTGTTCTTCAAATCCCCACTACGTATCCCGCAAACACCTGATCACGATGAACACGGTCTTTGGGTCGGAATGGACTGTTCCGATAGCTTTTATATCGGAACTTGCGCTTCTTGTTATCCGATTTCCTTTTCGATTCAATATATTAACCTCTTTCATGATGCCCCTCCCCGCCTTTAGCATGTGCCTTGCCCGAGAATCATCGGAACTATGAGTTCTGATGGGTATTCGCCTGTTATCCAAAATTATAAAGAATATCAAGTTGTTACTGATGTGGCATGGCTATTGCCTCTCTTGATTCGATAGGGCACAAAACCGTGTCACAGGGGATAGGAGATGTTTTGGAGTTTTTGGAAAAAAAGGCTCACGCAAGCCGAACAGCGAAAGGCAGAGAGGTTACGGAAACCGCAGGTTTTACCGCAGGCGGTTGGAAGAGAACTAATAGTACAGTTGGGAAAGAATCCTGACTGGGTGTGGAGCCTCAAGAGCGTTGTGCGCAAAAGCCAAAGGGGCAAACATCGCTATAACGTCCGGGTTTTTAATCAGGCAGCGGCAATGGGGATTAGCGTGGTGAACTACAGCTCGCTCGACGACCATCCCGAGTTGATTCTATTCGAGGGCTGGTATGACAGGAAATCGTGGAAAGCTCACATCAAAGAAATGGTCAAACAAGAAGAATCATTGCCTCGGGCGGCTTAGAGACTGATCAGGTGCTGGACTACCCCAAATCACGCAGGTAATTCTTTTACACCACGAGACCCTGGGACTAAAAGAGGTGATGAAAATGAAAGCCGAAGAAAAACTAACTTCCATAAACGGTATCATTGTTCCGGTTGATTGGGATGAGAACGGGAATGTGATCGCTGCGGCCATTTCCTGCCAGGACGAGCTCGAGTACCAACTTGACAACAATAAAAAGGGATCAGAATTGCTCTCCCTAGTCCAGGAGGAGGTGGAGGCCATTGGCATTGTAAGAGAGAAGGGCAACAGGAAGGTAATCACTATAACTGAATACCAATTAGGTAAGGGCGTAGAATCATTTGATGATTTTTTTGGATTAAAGGCAGCTCGCAACGGACATCTACCGGATTAGATTGGTGAGCCCCTGGGATGCTAATAGAGAGACCGTTGGATTATGTGGAATAAGCCGGGTATTTCTTCAGCCCGACTGCACTGTGGACCACCTGCTACCGGCCATCGTTTCATCGCATGCCGTCAGGAGAACATTTACAATCTGTAGACCTGATACGGTTCGCCTGTTAGAAAATGGGGGGCCCAATCCGAGAAGGAGCCAGCTTTGGACCCTTATGCAAAACCAGTTCCTCGATCGGGGTCGAGAAACATCTTTTGCCCTTACTATGATGGTTGCTTAGATTATGCAGTCCAGTGCTCCTGGCAGTCATGGAACTGCTCTTTCTGTCCTCACAGAGCGACGCAATCTATTCCTGAATGTGACAGTGTTTTCGGCACTAACGAACAGTCCTGCGATGTGCCGGCAAATATCATGATGGGAATTGACAAACCGTTTATGTAACGTGCGACCACCGGGACACGGGCAATGATGCTTCAGAGATGCAGCAGGAGTGCGCCGCACGTATCGGGCGGGACTTGAAATAGTCCGTGCTCCGGCCTGAACAAGACTCATCCCTTCGCGAAATCCCCTTCTGTCGGAACAAGATGTTCCGATCCAGATTGTATCGGAACTTACATTTCTGTTATCCTGATTTGCTATTAATTTCATATAGTTAACCTATCACTCTCTTGTCTGCCAGATTTAAGCCGGAGGTATTTCCGTGAAAATCGGAACTTTTGGTTCTGATGATTACGGATGAAGATATTAAAAAATAAGAAAAATCAGTATGTTATGGATATGGCATGGCTGTTGCTGAGTCTTATTACGGGTATTGCAGCAGATTAAACCGAACAGGAGAAGAAAATGACTTGGAATTTCTGGAAAAAGAAAGCGGCAACCGGAGCCCGATCGAACACGGAGAAACTGCACAGGCCGCAGGATATCCCGCAGGCTGTCGGCAGAGATTTGATTGTTAGCATGGGCAAGGATCCCGATTGGGTCTGGCGATTGAAATGTGTGGTGCGCCGGCAGGAGAGTGAAAAGAGCCGCTATGATTTTCGGATTTTTGACGAGGCTGGGGTGGCAAAGGCCCAGGTTAAAGTGCGGGATTATACCTCCTTCGACGAGCATCTCGAGCTCATCCTTTTTCATGGATGGTTTGACAAAAAATCGTGGACGACTCACATAGAAGAAGGGGCACCTAAGCCCTTGCCCAAAGCCGCCTAGGAATGTGAGAGAAGCAGAGTGCGAGGGGGCTAACAATAAACCTCCTTTTCAACCTCAGGAAGAGGAGGTGGTGGAAAATGAAAAGGCAATAGAAAGCCGACGACAATTAAAGGGATTGTTTTGCCTGTTGAATGGGATGAAAAGGGGAGTGCAGTTGCCGCTGCCATCTCCACGGAGGGCGGAAAAGACTATTATATCGATAACGATCATAAGGGATTGGAACTGCTGGATCTTCTCCAAGAAGAAGTGCATGCAACGGGCATCGTAAGAGAGATCGGCAATAAGAAACGTATTACCGTATTGGTGTACATGTAGAAGACATGCGCTTACCGTTCCCATTATTTTGCTGAACAGGCAGTGATCGAACAAAATACATCACGGATACAAGAGAAAAGAACCTATATACCACATGGAGGACTAACGATGAAAAGACACAAGAAATACCTGCTTGCAGGGCTTTTCGGCATTCTTACCATTGCCCTTATCTTCGGAATAGCGTTTTCGGGAGAGACGAAGGTCATTACGGGAACCGTCAACGACGATTATCAAATCGTGACCGATGAGGGCACCGCATATACGGTAGAGGCAAGTGAAGCGGGCGATGAGGTTGTGGAACTCGTGGGCCAGAAGGTGAAAGTCACCGGAACAGTAGAGGAAAGTGAAGGTGAAAACATGATCACGGTCACATCTTATGTGGTCATTGAGGAATAACCACGCTCCGCTGCTGTAAGAGGGGCGGAAATAAATAGAGGGGGAGTTTCCTCCTCTATTTTTTGATGGCACCATCCCTACCATAGAAAGTGGCATTCCTTTGGTCAGAAGATTTAGGTATCCGGTCGAGACTTCATGCCGTCCAAGAGGAAAGTCAATGGTGCTGAATGTAGAGGTTCACAATGTCCGATAATCCAAATCTCACAGGTAACCTTTTCAGGCGCTAGATCTTAACTGCCATGGCATATTCAAGCATGGTTTCTTGTGAAACCATTCGGTTAAAAATCCCCTTTCGAGAAGTCCGATGAAAGACAAGATGATTACGTGCGTTCAGTGTGGAAACCCTTTTGTTTTTACCGTTGTAGAGCAGGTCCGTTTTCATAACCTCGGTTTTGGCATTCCAAAGCGATGCCCAGAGTGCCGGAAAAAGAAGTTTAAAGCAATTGAGATAAATGAAAGGCTAAAGCACAAGGGCAACAAGAAACAGGGTTGGCGACGGGATCGCGAGTTGGAAACCATGTGAATCCCTATCTCAACTGATGAGGCTCCCATGCCTCAGGAAGGCCTCTAAAGCTTTGTATAGAGTTCCTCAATGCTATTTATTTAACGATGGACATTAAAGGCTATGATTTGATCAATGGAATACGATGGCACCCCACATAAAACACGATTTGAAGAACTCGATCTACGACGGTATGTTTGCCAACATGTTTGCAACTCTAACCGGAGGCATGTTTCTTACGGGCTTTGCCCTTTATCTCGGGATGAACGAATTCTTGATCGGCCTCCTCGCGTCAATGCCCTTTATGGTCACGTTATTTCAGCTACCCGCCTCATATAGCATCCTAAGAACTGGAAGGAGAAAAGCAATTGCCTGCCGGGCTGCAGCAGCAGCCCGTGTGATATGGATCCCCATTGTTATGGTCACCTTACTGTCCTTTACATCGCGTTCAAATGGGGTAGCGATTACCCTCGGCCTCGCTTTTCTCTCTTATGCATGTGTCTCTATCAGCTATGTGTCCTGGCTTTCCTGGATGTCAGATCTTGTTCCGGAGGATATCCGCGGCAGCTTTTTTGGAACGAGAAACATGATCTGCGGAGCAGCGGGGATGATCGTACTGGTGGTTTTCGGAAGGCTTCTTGACAGCCTGAACGGCCACGTGTGGGGAGGGTTGCCTGTCGGATTTGGGATCACGTTTATATCAGCCGCGTTTTTTGGAATATTCAGCCTCTATTTCCTGAATCAGATTTCAGAACCAGACAACGGAAGTAAGCCTGAGACGCCTCATTCGTTTGTTGGGAGCTTTAGTATTCCTTTTGCTGAGCCCAATTTCAGGAGGTTTTTGCTCTTCACCTCCTTGTGGAGCTTCTCGGTATATCTTGCCAGCCCCTTTTTCACGCTCTATTACCTTCGGGACCTACATCTCACTTACAGCTTTGTAGCAGTCCTTGGCATGATCTCAGCCCTTGCTGATTTGATCGGCATGCAAGTGTGGGGGAGGATTTCCGATAGAGTAAAGAACAAAGCGGTCATTCAGTTTGCGGGGCGGGTTGCCATATTTCTACCCTTAGCGTGGGTCTTGGCAAGGCCGCGCAGCATTGTCATGCCAGTGATCCTTCATGCTGTGGGAGGCGGCTTTTGGGCGGGTATCAACCTCTGTATGAACAACCTGTTGCTGAGTATCTCGCCTAAGGAAAACAGGGCATCGTTTTTCTCCCTTTACAACATCATGGGAGGGCTTGGCGCAGCCACAGCCCCCATTTTGGCCGGGCTTTTTCTGAAATCCATCAGCGAGCTGGATCTCCATTTGTTTTCCTGGAACCTGTTTCCGGTTCACGTCATATTCATAACCTCCGCCCTGCTCAGACTACTAAGCTTCCGGCTTTTGAAGGATGTGCATGAACCGGAGGAGGTACCGGTCGGACAGATGGTCAGAATACTGAGGAGCGTTCGCGGATTGAATATGACTAACGGGTTCAGTTACCTGCTGCACCCGTTTATCCATAGCGCTCGGGAAAAACGGGAGTTCTAGCCCCGATGATGAGCGAGACCTTCTGGCACATCTCAATGTTGACCTGCCCGAGAACCCGAAACAGGCAAGCCATAGGTCGGAACTGGCGGTTCCGCTATCCTAACCATCGGAACTAGCTTTTCTTATGCCCATTTTTTTAATCATATCAAATAATTAGCTAATTTCCGTGCCCCGTTATGAGGCCCTTGCCTTATTTTCTCGGTAGGTATCGGAACTATCAGTTCTGATTCCTATGTGCCTGAAAGCAGAATACATCAGTTATATCAATATGTTACATCTATGGCATGGTCATTGCTTTCTGGTTCAACGTTTAGGTTGAAACCCTCAAAGGGCATTAAAGGCAATAGGTCTCTTGGTATTTCTAAAACCACAAATCCGGGAGGGGAGCCGAAAGATGTAGAAATCGAAGAGAATGGGCGGTGCAGTTCTGCCTCATGGTTATGATCACCTTTGTCTCCGGGGGTGGCCCAGAGGGACGGCCCGTGGTGTTTGAGATAAGTGCAGACTACGATCGTCTTATCGCTGCCGCTGAGGGGTAAATTCTCGTAAGGGGAGAGGCTGAGAAAATGACGACCAGGTTGTTGGACTCGTTGGAAAACATGTGGAGACGATGGATTTGGCAGAGCAGAGCGAAGGAATGGGGATAGTAAACATTGGTTCATATGAAGTCACGGAATTTACGGGAGGGTCGAAAACAGCCTCGCAAGGCTCGCGATTCCAGCGTTGGCCCGCTGACTTCTGCAAGAATGGGAGAACGTAATAAATGACGAAAGAAACAGTTAATTCGGAGGATTTTGAACCCCCGGGTACGCGCTGCGGGCTCGGGGAATTAAAAACACAAACAGTTTTCGATTTTTCAGAGACAACCACACCTAGGACGGGGGCCTTTTTTCGAAAAGGCCCCCAGATTCCAAGGTTCCGATCGAGCAGCCGGGCCTTGTTTTTCCGCAGACGATTCTTCCCGGACGCAACCGTCGCTGATTGGAACGATTGGCGGTGGCAGGTGCGTCACCGGATCAGAAACATGGATAATCTGAGCCGGATCCTTCAACTCTCACAGGATGAGTGGACAAAGGATACGTGCCCTGCCAAACAGCTCCCCATTGCAATCACGCCTTACTATGCAAGCCTCCTCGACAGGGACAATCCACAACAACCACTTCGGCGCACCGTGGTGCCGGTTAGTGCCGAGTATGTCTGCTCACCTGGCGAGGCGATTGATCCTCTCGGGGAAGACCATGACAGCCCGGTACCAGGTTTGGTACACAGATATCCCGATCGTGTTCTTTTGCTGGTTACGGGCTTCTGTGCGACATACTGCCGGTACTGCACACGTTCACGCCTTGTGGGCAATGGAGGCAAATTGGCCTTTAATAGGGCACAATTGGAGAATGCCCTTGCCTATATTGAATCACATTCCTCTGTCCGTGATGTCCTGATCTCAGGTGGAGATCCATTGACCCTTTCGGACGAAAAGCTGGAGAAAGTCCTCTCAGGATTGCGGCGAATACGCCATGTGGAGTTCCTGCGGATAGGCACAAAGGTACCTGTGGTTTTACCACAACGCATAACGCCGGCCCTTACCCGTATGCTCAGACGCTACCATCCGCTGTGGATGAGCATTCACTTCACCCATCCCGATGAGCTGACTCCGGAGGTGGCAGAGGCGTGTGGGCGCCTTGCAGACGCAGGCATTCCTTTAGGCAGTCAAACCGTTCTTCTTGCGGGGGTGAATGACAATGTGGAGACCATGAAGCATTTGATGCATGGGCTCCTCCGGATAAGGGTCAAGCCCTACTATCTCTATCAGTGTGACCCCATTTTGGGTTCTGCCCATTTCAGAACTCCCGTAGAAAAAGGCATCGAGATTATCGCGGGGTTGCGCGGTCACACGACAGGGTATGCGGTGCCAGCTTATGTGATCGACGCCCCCGGAGGCGGCGGCAAAATCCCGATCTTCCCGGCATCCCTTGTTCGACGGGATGGAGATGATCTGTTGCTCAAGAACTACCAGGACCGTATCTATCGGTATCCCGATCCGGGCGGCATGGTGGCCGCACAAGAGCCTTTCAATGTATCATGGCATTAAGGAGATGGAACAATGATGACCATAGGATTAACATATGATCTCCGCGATGACTACCTCGCCGCCGGATTTAGCGAAGATGATACGGCCGAGTTCGATCGCGAGGACACTATTCAAGCCATCCAGCAAACCTTGCAAGATCTAGGTTACGAGACAGATCGCATCGGTAATATCAAACACCTGACAAGGCGTCTTGCCGCCGGCGACCGGTGGGACATGGTTTTTAACATCGCCGAAGGCCTCAGGGGCTTTGGCCGTGAGGCACAGGTCCCGGCGTTGTTGGACGCCCATGAAATACCCTATACGTTTTCGGATCCGCTCGTTCTCTGCCTCACACTCCATAAGGCTATGACCAAGGCAGTGGTCCGGAACCTCGGCATTCCCACGCCCGATTTCTGCGTGGTTGAAAGCATGTCGGACCTGGAAATGTTTGACCTTCCATTCCCGGTCTTTGCCAAACCGGTCGCCGAAGGCACCAGCAAGGGAATTACCGATGCATCCAAGATCTGGAGCGAGAGCCAGCTCATATCCGTATGCGCACAGTCTTTATTCGCATACAAACAACCGGTTCTTGTTGAGGCCTTTTTGCCCGGAAGGGAGTTTACCGTGGGAATCGTGGGTACGGGAAAAGACGCAACAGCCATAGGCGTTATGGAGGTTATCCTCCGTGACACTGCCGAGCCCGACGTTTACTCTTACCAGAATAAGGAAAGATATGAGGAACTCGTTGAGTATCGTCTGGCCATGGATGCTATGGCAGAAAAGGCCAAGGAGATTGCGCTGGCGGTATGGCACGGAATTGGCTGCAGGGATGCCGGGCGCGTTGACATCCGGGCTGACGCGAATGACGTTCCGAACTTCATGGAAGTTAATCCACTGGCAGGCCTGCACCCGCAACATTCTGACCTCCCCATCATCGCCAACCTGGTGGGCATGCCTTACAGGTCGCTTCTGGAAGCAATCCTAGACTCGGCTTTTGCCCGTATTCAAGGCAGCGAGTATAGAGAAGGTCTGTCCGCTTATACGAGAAGATGATAGGTGTGGTCCACAACGTGCCGGTTCCGGCCGGTCATGCCTTTGCAGAGGCATCCCTGGATATCCTCACGCAAGTTGAGGCAATAGAAAAGGCCCTCCAAGAGCTGGGGTATCCGTCGGTTCGCATCCCCTTTACAAGGGATGTCAGCGCTTTCATTCAAAAGTTGAAAAAATCGAGGGCGGAGATGGCGATCAACCTCTGCGAAAGCCTTGACGACGACCCTCGATTTATTGGGCACCCTGCTGCTGTCCTTGAGCTATTGGGCATCCCTTTTTCGGGTTCGCCTTCTGTAGCCCTCATGCTCACAACGGACAAGGTCATTACCAAGTGCCTGCTGAGGGCCAATGGAGTCAAAACCCCCGACTATCTGATTTATGATGATGTGAGCGACTTTGATCCCCACCTTCTGAGATTCCCTGTTATGCTTAAACCGATTCTTCAGGATGCCAGCATTGGCATAGATCAAGAGTCAATCTTCAAGGATATAAGAGAACTCGAGAAGAGGATCAAGGAATTCTTCAGTCGGTTCGGCACCCTTCTGGTGGAGGAGTATGTCGCAGGACGGGAGTTTAATGTCACCATTTTCGGATACCCGTCACCGAGGGTCCTTCCTTTAGCAGAGATTGATTTTTCTGAATTTCCTCAAGAACTCTACGCTATTGTAGGTTATAGGGCCAAATGGGACACGTCCTCCTTCGAATACCTCCATACACCAAGAACGTTTCCGCAAGATCTTTCACCTGTCTTGCGACAAAGGATTGAGGCAACAGCCCTCAAGTGTTTTCAGCTGCTTATGCTCAGGGATTACGGGCGTGTTGATATGAGGGTCGATGACCATGGACAAATCCATGTACTCGAGGTTAATGCCAACCCTTGCCTGAGCCCCGACGCAGGCTTCGCAGCTGCTGTCGGGGAAGCCGGGATGACGTATTCAGAGATGGTAGGGAGGCTCGTTGGTTTTATG
Source organism: Desulfatiglandales bacterium (assembly GCA_035527895.1). Lineage (GTDB taxonomy): Bacteria > Desulfobacterota > DSM-4660 > Desulfatiglandales > B25-G16 > JADFWK01. The sequence goes on along the minus strand of DATKZQ010000125.1, from coordinate 11,404 downwards.
GTGCAGAGATCAAAGATGAAGGAACCGTGAAAGTCGAGCCAGTACAAACTCATGATAGGAAAGGGCTATCGAGGCTTTTCAGGCAGAGGGGGGCCTTTAACGAGAATGAGGTCCAGGTGGCCTTGGAGGTTGTCGATGAAGCACTCCGACGACCTGAGAAAGGTGATTACTGCGCTTTCTGTGCCCTCGATAGTAATGACAGTCTTGCAGGATACATCTGTTTTGGGCCTATCCCGATGACCGAGGGTTGTTATGATCTTTACTGGATTGCAGTCGATGAGGCGTTCTCGAGAAGAGGGGTCGGGGGAAAGCTCCTTGCATTTATGGAGGAATTCGTTATCAAGAAAGGGGCCAGGCGCATTTACGTGGATACTTCCTCAACGCCGCCCTACGAGCCTGCCAGGGCCTTTTATGAAAAACACGGCTACCGCGTGGCTTGCGAGCTGAAGGACTTTTATCGCGAGGGGGACCACAAAATCATCTTCATGAAGGAGGTTCGAAGCGTTGTATCAGAGAATAGCAAAACTCCCCGGGCCAAAAAAGGCCCACGCGGCCATCACCAATAGATTTCCAGAACACCTAGAACAATGCCGCGCCTTTCTCCGGCAGAAAGGATTGTAAATTCTGCTGAAAGAGAAATCGATGTGACGAGCCTATGTCCGAGCCAATAAGTATTGTAGTCGGAATAATTTATGAATAATTCGGGGTATCAAAGTGGAGACAAAGATAAAATTGAATCTTCCCGGGTTGTCAAAATCCTATTCTTTGGTAGAGTTTATCCCTAGGGACGCCCCTGAAAATTTATGGACGGCTTATTTCACCCTTTCTGAGACGATTTTCCGTGAATTTAACCAAAGAGGCCGCTTGCCTAACCGTGAAGCGGCGAGACGACTGTTTTTGACCCCCAACCCCCTTTATACCGTGAAAAGATGGATAGTGCTCGACGAGGCGGAAGGAGCCATTGCTTCTGCTTCATTATCCTATGATACGGAGTTATCCCCGGATCATGAGAGCAGTCAACATATCTGCCAGATTTACATTTCGGTCGTTTCTGCCTACCGTAGGAAGAAAATCGCAACGTATTTGCTGAAGCACATGATCGAGACAGCATGTTTTATGGGGAAAGACACCGTCAGAGCAGATGTGGAGAATTCCACGGGGCTGGATTTCTGCAAATATCTTCGAGGCGAGTTGATCCATCAAGAAGTTCAGCACAGGCTATATATGGAAGACGTCGATTGGCAGCTGGCAGATAAGTCGCTCGAGAAGGGAAGGACAAGATCTCGGAGTACAAAAATCGAGCTTTTCCAAGAGTGTCCTGAGAGCGACATCGATGAATTTAGCAGAATTTATACGGAAATCATCAACCAGCGTCCCATCGGCGATTTGGAACAGGAGCTTATCACAACACCGGAGTCGCGAAGAATAGAGGAACGTAACCTGAAAAGAAGAGGAATCGAGTGGTATACGATGATCAGCCGTGAGCATGACGGTCAAATCAGCGGAATGACAGATATCATGTACAACCCGGAGGAACCATACAGGATTCATCAATACTTCACGGGCGTTTTGGGCAGATACCGCAGAAAGGGATTGGCCAAGCGCCTCAAGGCCGAAATGCTTATGTTTATAAAGGAAAAATTTCCGGATGTTGAATATATTACGACCAGTACGGCAAAAGAAAACATCCCCATGCGGGCGATTAATAAACAATTGGGTTTTATGCCCCAAAAGACCTGCTTCATGTTTCGATGGACCCTGCGGGATTTAGGCCGGCAGGTGGATGAGATTCTCTCGGGCTTGGACTATTCATAGAAAAGCGGGATAGTTTTCCCCCCAGGCACCCCGGGCCTCCATCGGCGGCAATCTCGGCTTCGGACAGGCTACTTCCTTAATGAGAAAACTGAAAAAGGGTTATCGAAAGGGTTTCCTCTTGTAATGTGGAATTGGAGTTTTTTCAGGTCCATGACGATTGAGGTAACTGTGATCGAGGTGTCGTCCGTAAGCCAGGGATGAGAGAAGCGCTTGCGACAAATCGGAGACTTTCCGTTTCCGCGATCTTTTAGGATATGCTTCATCGACGTTATTGAAGGATCATCGAGCCGGCTCAATAATTCTTTCGCTCGATTGTACCTGCCCAACGTATTGGGAAACAACATGAGGTCATAATCGATTTGTGTCAGGAAGTGATTCGTGTGGACAAACAGATCTTCAACCGGAATGGTAAAGAATTCATCCCCGGCTAGTTCGATGTCTACGCTCTCTGCATTACTATCCGAGATCAAAATGTTGCCGATTTTTCCCCTCAAATGAGACGTGATCAGAGATTGGGCCTCATTCAAGCTTTTGCTATCAAGGATCGTCCGCAGTAGCACATGTAGCGGAGCTCCATACGGTTGGTAGTTTTCGATGGTCATGAAGTTCAGACAAACACCGATACCGCAGTGATTCATTCCTATTTTGCCGATCATGCCGGGCTCGGTCATGGTCATGATCCTATGGCCATCTTCTTTTTCAATATCCAAAATGACCGCCAGCTCCTCCATTTCATTATCCCAGTCCCAGTTCTGGCCGATCAGACTCTGTTTTCTGAATGCCAGGGTGGTGCATTCCATCGGGTTGAGGTTCAACAGCTCTGTGCGACCGTTTAACGCGTAGATCCAAAGAGGATCGACCTCTGCGGCTCGGGCCAGTGCCTCGATTTCTAAATATAGATCCTCCCGGAATGCCTTCGTGGATTTTCGAAACTGGCCGGCAATTCTTAGGATCTGCTCTTCAGGCTGAAGGAATTGCTTTTTGTAGAATCCGACCGTTCTGTGAACTCTTTCCTTTAAAAAGGCCCCATGCTGCCGGCCGCGATCCTCCGCTGTGCCTTGGATTTTGATAACAGGGAAATATTTATCCATATTCTTAGGTCACTTTTTGGATCGCATTACTCCCATCGTGGCTTGTGGAATTAGATCTTAAAATTGCGTTTGAGAACATATGCAAGGCCTTTTTTCGGTGATGCGATAGAAGCTTTTTTTTGGAGGGGCAATATAGGAGATTTTGGCTTGTGTGTCAATGGGAAAAGCACCCTTGCCCACCTTCACTTTTAAGGAACCAACAAATGGCGCTTACAAGTCCCAAGTCTGGCGAAAACTGATTTTGGGTAGGGAAAGGGGATTTGGAAATACCGCCGAAAAGGTTCTTCAAATTTAAGCGTTATCTCCGCGATCAGGGCTTTGCCGACATTGAAGTCCAGGTCAGGGACAGCTATACTTGGTCCAAGACGGACTCCAACGAACCCATCGTCAAAAGATGCTTCATTCTTATCCTCTTCATAGATTAGAGCCGGAGACATGGCCTATCGCCACGTGGGCTGCACTCTATTTTGTCTTTTCAAGAATCCTCGCCCTGCCAGTTGTCTCCGGCGGGCTCGGAAATGGTGGAAGACAGCATGTGGCCAACGAATATATGAGCGTGAAAGGCTTTAGGGATTTCGAGAAGTTCGCAGCTACTTTTCTGTACCTCATGTCCAGTGAATTCAGTCAGGTTGGGCCCACGTGAAATCCGTCTGTCGTCCTGTTTTGAGTTGCGCCATTGACCGAGCTTCCTCTGGAGGAATCGTGTATTAAAAGGGGAAACCCGAATCTACCATTGGCACAACTAAGCCCCTGCGACCCTGTCTTTGCCTTGAACCGCCTTTGCATTGTAAGATCAATATTTGCAAAGGACCCCTGTTTTTGTTAGTATGGCAATAAGGATCCAGGCATGGAACTGGCTTCAGGAATAAAACCTTGAATCCATGATACGTGGGCCTCGAAAAGAGATATTCGACAGGATAAGTGAAGCTCCCCGTGCTTCCGCACGGGGCATCCTGGCGAAGGCGAGTGAAAAGAAAGACATCCATACCCCTTAGGATGACGTAGTTCGGGAGTTAAGCAATAATCGAAAACTAACTTCGAACGGATAAAGGCAGCTTTATGAAAGCCAAGATCAAATACAGTGTCGTTCCTAATCTCCCTCCACAACTGGAGGTCTTAAGGCGTTTGGCCTATAACCTCTGTTTTAGCTGGAAGGATGAAATCCGAGCCCTGTTTCAGCGTATTGATCCCGGTCTTTGGGTCGATTGCGGTCGCAACCCGGTGCTGATGTTGGGCCTGGTCAGCCAGGATCGGCTGAACGAGCTATCCCGGGACCACGGATTTCTGGCACAGTTGGAGCAGGTAGGTCGGGATTTTGACCGTTACCTCTCCCAGCCTCGTATCCAGGCGGGGGATTATTCTCCGGAGGTGCCCTTCCGGGTCGCTTACTTCTCTGCCGAATTCGGGCTGGCCGAGTGTCTGCCCATCTATTCCGGGGGAATGGGGGTGCTATCCGGTGACCATCTCAAGTCGGCGAGCGATTTAAACCTGCCGCTCGTGGGTATAGGCCTGCTGTATCAGGAGGGCTATTTCACCCAGTATCTCACCTCTGATGGCTGGCAAATGGAAAAATACCAGCCTAATGACTTCGCTAATATGCCGGTGAGTCCCGCCCGCAATTCAAGGGGTAAGCCACTTACCGTGTCGGTAGATCTTAAGGGCACGCCAGTTCAGATCGCAATCTGGCGTATCGATGTGGGGAGAGTACCACTCTACATGCTTGACACCAATCTCGAAACGAACCCGCCTGAGTTCCGCAAGACAACGGCCCAGCTCTATGGCGGTGACCGGGAAATGCGGCTCAGACAAGAAATCGTCCTGGGCATCGGCGGCATCAGGGCGCTCAAGGCCCTTGGAATCGAGCCCACGGTCATTCACATCAATGAAGGTCATTCGGCATTCTCAGCACTTGAGCGAATCAATGTTTTGAGAAAGGAAAAGGGTCTGTCTTTTGACGCTGCACGGGAGATTATCCTGGCTAGTACTGTTTTTACAACCCATACCCCGGTCCCCGCCGGCAACGACACGTTTGATCCAGAGCTCATTCGGGCCTACTTCGAGGAATACGTCAAAGAGCTGGGGATCAGCTTTAAGGTACTGTTGGGTTACGGGCGCTTGGACTTTCGAGATGATACAGAACCCTTTGGCATGAGCACCCTCGCCCTGAGATTGTCCGCTCACAGCAATGGCGTAAGTCGTCTGCACGGGCGCACTTCAAAAGAGCTATGGAAAAAGGTCTGGCACCATCATCCAGTTGAGGATGTACCGATTGAGTACATAACCAACGGCATCCACGTCCCCACCTGGATTTCCGGGGACATGGCGGTGCTCTTCGACCGGTACCTGGGTGCCGACTGGGCTGAAGATCCGGACAATGAGCGCGTATGGGAACAGGTGGAAAAGATCACAAATGCCGAGCTGTGGCGGACCCACGAGCGGTGCCGGGAATACCTGGTTGGCTTCACCCGGCGTCGTCTCGCCGAGCAACTCACGAGCCAAGGGGTATCCATGACTGATATCCAGGCCGCAAGTGAGGTCCTGAGCCCGGATGCCCTTACCATTGGCTTTGCCCGCCGCTTTGCAACTTACAAGAGGGCAACACTCCTGTTCAGAGATCCAGACCGGTTAGACCACATCCTCGACCACCCGAAGCGCCCGGTTCAGATCATCATCGCAGGCAAGGCTCACCCTCAAGACAACGAGGGCAAGGAGTTCATACAATATATCGTCCATCTTACTCGGCAGGAGCGTTTTCGCCGCCGCGTGGTCTTTCTTGAGGATTACAACATGTACGTTGCTAAGCGCCTGGTATCAGGGAGCGACCTCTGGCTGAATACGCCCCGCCGGCCCTTGGAGGCGTGTGGCACCAGCGGTATGAAGGCCCTGGCCAACGGCTCGCTGAACCTCAGCGTGTTAGACGGCTGGTGGGATGAGGCATATCAGCGTGACATTGGCTGGGCCCTTGGTCATGGGGAAGTCTACCAGGACCATGCAGCCCAGGATGACATTGAGAGTCGCGAACTCTACAACCTCCTTGAAGAGGAGGTTGTTCCCCTTTTCTACCAGCGGGGACCCGATGGGATACCCCGCGGCTGGGTGGATAAGATGAGGGCCGGCCTGCAGCGCCTTGTCCCTGTCTTCAACTCCCATCGAATGGTGCAAGAATATGCAAACCGGTACTACCTTCCCTGTTCGACACGGTACCATACGTTATGCAGCAGCGATTTCAGCGGCGCCAAGGATCTGGCAGCCTGGAGACAAAAGCTCATGACGAGCTGGCACGAGGTTTCCGTTGTGGGAATTACCTCTCGGGATGGCTTGGAGATGTCCGTAGGCAACGAGATAGACGCTGTGGCCCGGGTGAGGCTTGGGTCCCTTTCACCGGAGGACGTAACCGTAGAAGCATACTATGGGCGTTTGGACCCGAATGGGGACTTCCTTGAGCGCGAAACCGTTACCCTGGAAGCCGCCGACTCCGCGGATGGTGTGTTTACCTTTCGCGGCACAATTCCTTGCGCCAGAACGGGCCGCTACGGCTTTACCGTGCGGGTTACACCCAGTCATAAGAGGCTTGAAAACCGTTTCGTCATGGGCCTCGTCACCTGGGCTTAGAGGGGACAGATACCCAGCTTCCGATCCCCACCATGAAGACCTCATGGGCTGATCGGTTAGGGGTTTCCAAGCTTCTGCCGCACGCGGTACCAGCGGAAAACGCCTGAGATTCGAGGAATACCTTAGAGAATTGAGGGGGCATGTCTGACGTTTTAAAGGTTCTATTTCTCTCGCCCGAGGCAGTCCCGTTTGCCAAGACCGGAGGCCTGGCAGATGTGGCAGGTGCCCTGCCTGAGGCCTTGAAGCGACTCGGCGCCGATGTGCGGATGGCGCTTCCCTTCTACCGGATTATGCGGGAGAGGGATTCGCAGACACGGCCGCTCCTCAAGGACCTGAAGATCTCTCTTGGCACGGAAACCCTAGCGGCGAATGTTCTGGGAACCCAAACCGAAGGTGGAGTCCCGGTCTCTTTGATCGAGCGTGAGGATCTCTACGACCGGCCTAACTTGTACGGAACCCCCGAGGGAGACTACTACGATAACCTGGAGAGGTTCACCTTTTTTGCCCATGCCGCCCTGAAGACCGCCGAGGCACTCTCCTTCAAGCCTGACGTAATCCACTGCCACGACTGGCAGACCGGCCTGGTTCCCGCTCTCATGAAGGGACCATATGGCGCTACTCCGTTTTTTCGAGGAACGCCGACGGTGTTCACCATCCATAACATAGGGTATCAGGGGCTCTTCCAAGCACAGAAGATAGCACTGACAGGGCTTTCGAGTCAGCAATTCTTTCATATGGAAGGCCTGGAATACTACGGAAGAATCAGCCTGCTCAAGGCAGGTATTGTTTACTCCGATGCCGTAACCACGGTGAGCCCTACCTATGCCAGAGAGATCCAAACCCCCGAATACGGTAAGGGTATGGACGGTATCCTCCGGCATCGACGCACCTCCCTGCGCGGGATCCTTAACGGCGTAGACTACCAGCTCTGGAACCCTTCCCGAGACACCCTTATTCCAGCAAACTATTCCACACAGAAAATGGCGGGAAAACCCCAGTGCAAAGAGGCTCTCATTCACGAGATGGCCCTCAATGAATCCCTTGAGAAAAAACCGTTACTGGGGATGATCTCCCGCCTCGACTCGCAGAAAGGCCTGGATCTTCTCGTGCAAATCCTGGATGATATCTTGGCTCTGGACGTGGGGCTTGTTCTTTTAGGCTCAGGGGATGATCGTATTCAGCGAGCGATACACAAGGCGGCAAAAAGCAATCGCGGGCGGGTCGGTTTGAAGATTGGCTTTGATGAGCCGCTTGCCCATCGCATCATGGCAGGAGCTGACATCTTCCTGGTTCCTTCTCGGTATGAACCTTGTGGCCTTACCCAAATGTACGCCCTTAAGTACGGGACAGTTCCGGTGGTACGGGCTACCGGCGGATTGGATGACACGATCCTCCAGTTTGATCCCCGCACAGGTAAAGGAAACGGGTTCAAATTCAAGCCCTATGAGGCAGCCGCGTTCCTGGAAGCTGTGCGCGGGGCTGCAGAGCTCTTTTTGGACCCGAAGGCATGGAAGAAGGTGATGGCCAACGGGATGAAGGCGGACTTTTCCTGGGAACGGTCCGCTCAAAGCTATCTGGAGCTTTATGAATCTCTTACTACGAGGAGCGTTTAATTGTTTGCATCCACTGAGAATTCTCTTGACTGGTAAGGCCATGAAATCGTTTCTGAAGAGACTGGCCCTGTTGAGTGTGAAACTGAGAATCCACCTGGCTGACTTTATCAGCTCAGATATCGGCACTGAGCGAAGTGTTCGTGAAGTACTTACTCTACAGGACTGGTAGGAGGGCTCCGGATAGTATAGCGAGGGAACTATAGCAAGAGGAGATCGCCATGAACCACACGGCGACAGCGGGTATAAACATTCAGGATGGACGAAACCGAGTGGTTATCGAAGGGGTAAAACCTGAAATCGATGGCGGGCGCTTTCCCGTCAAGCGGACTCTGGGTGAAAAGGTTATTGTCGAGGCCGATATATTTACTGACGGCCACGACGTCATCTCATGCGCACTGCTCTTTCGCAAGGAGGGTATATCTGGATGGACTGAGGTCCCCATGGAACATCTCGGAAACGACCGCTGGCGTGGGCATTTCAAGGTCACTGAAATCGGGCGCTCCCTGTACACCGTGAGGGCCTGGGTTGATCCGTTCGAATCGTGGCGCCGTGGCCTGGCAAAAAAGGTTGAGGCGGATCAGGACGTTTCAGTCGATCTTCTGGCTGGCGCAGAGCTTGTCGAAGCGACGAGCCAACGAGCATCCAACCTTGACGCCAAAAAGCTACATGATTTGGCAAACGTCTTGCGTTCGGAAAAAGGGTTATCGCAAAGGCTTTCCCTGGCTTTGGGTGAGGAACTGTCGGAGATTATCGCAAAGTACCCTGATCTGGGATTCGCGAGCACCTATAATAAGGAGCTCGCCGTTGTAGTCGATCGAGAAAAGGCTCGATTCAGCTCCTGGTACGAGGCATTTCCCCGCTCTTGTGCCTCAGAAGCGGGGCATCATGGTACCTTCAAGGACTGCGAGGCCCGCCTTCCCTATATTGCTGCCATGGGCTTTGATGTGCTCTACCTGCCGCCCATCCACCCCATCGCTCGCACTAACCGAAAGGGAAAGAACAATGCCCCTCTGGCGGGTGCCGGAGATTCGGGGAGCCCATGGGCCATTGGTGCGGAAGAGGGCGGTCACAAGGCAATACACCCGGAGCTGGGTACTATTGAAGACTTCCGGCGCCTCGTGGCCAACGCTCAAGAACATGGCATCGAAGTTGCCATCGACCTGGCCTTCCAGTGCACGCCTGAACATCCTTATGTTAAGGAGCATCCCGACTGGTTCCGGTGGCGTCCTGACGGCACCGTGCAGTACGCGGAAAATCCGCCCAAAAAGTACGAGGACATCTATCCTCTTAACTTCGAAACCGAGCAGTGGCGGGAACTGTGGGAGGAGCTCAAGGACATACTACTTTTCTGGATAGAACAAGGTGTACGCATCTTTCGGGTGGACAATCCTCACACCAAGCCATTCCCCTTTTGGGAGTGGCTCATACCCGAGGTAAAAGAAGACCACCCTGAGGTCATCTTCCTGGCCGAGGCCTTCACCCGTCCCAAGGTCATGTATCACCTGGCCAAGGTGGGCTTTACGCAATCGTATACGTACTTTGCATGGCGAAACACTAAATGGGAACTGATGCAATACCTTGCTGAGCTTACTCAAACGGGAGTGCGCGATTTCTTTCGTGCTAACCTATGGACAAATACGCCGGATATTTTGACTGAGTACCTCCAAATGGGTGGACAGCCTGCATTTATGGTGCGCCTGGTTCTGGCTGCCACCTTGGGGGCGAACTACGGGATCTACGGTCCTGCCTTTGAGCTTTACGAAAATCAACCCCGCGAGTTGGGAAGTGAGGAGTATCTCGATTCCGAAAAGTACGAGATCAAGCATTGGGATATTAAGCGAACTGAGAGTTTAAAGGATTTTATCGCACGGGTGAACCGTATTCGACGGAGCAACCCAGCTCTGCAAAGTGACTGGAGCTTACGGTTCCATACCTCGGACAACGATCAACTCATCTGCTACAGTAAGCACACAGAAGATCTTTCTAACATCATCGTGGTGGTGGTGAATCTGGATCCCCACCATACCCATGCGGGTTGGATAGAGCTCCCCCTGTCAGATATGGGGCTCGACCCTCAGCGTCCCTATCAGGTGCATGATCTGTTGAGCGATGCTCGTTTCCTGTGGCACGGACCCCGAAACTTCGTGGAAATCAATCCCCATGTTGTTCCTGCCCACATTTTCCAGGTGCGACGCCGGGTACGTACGGAACGTGACTTCGATTACTTCATGTAAGGGAGAGCTCAAGATGCCTCGTCGTGAAACAGAAAACCCAATCCTGGAGGATGATCCTCTCTGGTATAAGGACGCGATTATCTATGAGCTTCATGTCAAAGCCTTCTCCGATAGCAACGGAGACGGCGTAGGCGATTTTGGGGGCCTAACGGGAAAACTCGATTATCTTCAAGACCTGGGCGTTACCACCCTCTGGCTTCTTCCCTTCTTCCCCTCGCCTCTCAGGGACGATGGTTATGACATATCGGGCTATACCGGTATCAATCCGGCTTACGGTACCCTCACTGACTTCAAACACTTCCTTCGAGAGGCCCACCGGCGGGGACTCCGCGTCATTACCGAGGTGGTTACCAATCACACCTCTGATCAGCACCCCTGGTTTCAGCGAGCCCGCCGGGCCAAGGCTGGGAGCCGGTGGCGTGACTTCTACGTCTGGAGCGACACCCCCGATCAATACAAGGAAGCGCGAATCATCTTCAAGGATTTCGAAGCCTCCAATTGGGCTTGGGACCCAATAGCCAAGGCATACTACTGGCATCGCTTTTACTCCCATCAACCGGATCTAAACTACGATAACCCCGAAGTTCGAAAGGCCATATTCAGGGTTATAGACTTTTGGCTTGGCATGGGTGTAGATGGTCTGCGGTTGGATGCCGTTCCCTATCTCTTTGAGCGGGAGGGCACGAACTGCGAAAACCTGCCGGAAACCTACGAGTTTCTGAAGAAATTACGGGTCCATGTGGACAGCAAGTTTAAGAACAGGATGTTACTTGCCGAGGCAAACCAGTGGCCGGAGGACGCTGTAGCTTACTTCGGCCAGGGGGACGAGTGCCACATGGCCTTTCATTTTCCGCTGATGCCCAGGCTCTTTATGGGTCTCCGCATGGAAGATAGATTTCCCATCATCGATATTTTGGAGCAGACGCCTCCAATTCCAGAATCTTGTCAGTGGGCGCTCTTTCTTCGCAACCACGATGAGCTAACCCTCGAAATGGTCACCGATGAGGAGCGGGACTACATGTACCGGGTTTTCGCACAA
>DATKZQ010000124.1:0-42388 GCA_035527895.1 Desulfatiglandales bacterium | reverse complement strand
ATTTCAGCCTTGAGCTTGCCCGCCGTTTGTGTGGCGGGCTGTTTTCGGAAAATTTGCCCTTGTCCTGGCGTTCGTTTTTGCTGGTATCTGCTGTCTGCCCGCAGGGAGAAAACTGATGAGGCTCTGAATTCTCATGACTAAACAATGCCCGCATCAATTATATATCGGAGCAGCTTATGTCTAAATTCATCTACGTAGATGTATGCGCGTTGAGCAGGCCTTTCGATGACCAGAGTTTTATGCGAATCAGGCTTGAAACAGAAGCCGTAAACTTGATACTATCGAAAATCAAAGAGGGGCGATTCAAACTGCTTGTCTCTACGGCTCACACGATCTGGAAATTGGCGCTATCGATGATGCAGTTGAGCGGATTAAGTTGCAAGCAATTTTCAGTGAGATAGGGGTACTGGTTAGGGGAAATCTATCCAAAATACGTGTAAGAGCCGAGGAGTTGGTTCAGTTAGGCTTCGGGGTAGCCGACGCTGCACATGTGGCTTTTGCGGAGTCGTATGACGCTGAATTTATAACGTGTGATGACAGACTCCGAAGGTAGTCTTTAATACAAAAAATTGGTGTATGGTGTGGAAGTCCCGTGGCATTTTGTGAGAACGAAGGTTTGAGATGAGAACAGAAAAATATATGGATGAGGAAACGGTGATAAGAAGGGGCGTAGAAGTTCTAATCAAGGAATTAGGCCCGGTAGAAGCTCTCAGGTTTATGAGTTTTCAAAAGAAGAAAAGAATAGAAAGCGTTAGACGCCACCGGGAGTGGCAGAAGCTGCTTGACAAGAATCGGTTTTTCGATGAAGTGTTTGCAGGATAGAGGTGCTGACATCTCAGCGCGAGATAATCGCTTTCGCAATTGTTCCAATAGGGTCCTCAAGTTTGCGTTGCGATATGACATCTGATTTCTACTGTCATCCGTCATCTGCCCTCCTCCTTGCCGCGCCGTAGCCTTCAGTGAAGGCGGCTGTCATCTGATTTTTACCGATTTCAGCCCAAGGCTGTTTTCAGTAACTTCCAGAATAGCTGGAGAAGGCTGGAGAAGGTGCTGGATGATCGTATAGAGCATCAATCGAGAAAGACATCCCTGGGGGTCCTTTATCAAGCGCTACATGGCAATGGCACCCTGGAGGTCGTAGCCGGGGACATACAGGATCCATATTTTGTGAATGCCGCTGTAAACGGCTGCAAAACAGTTTTTCATCTGGCAGCACTGATCGCTATTCCTTACTCCTATGTTGCCCCTGCATCATTTGTCTCAACCAATGTGCAAGGCACTCTCAATTTTTTACAAACTTGCCTTAATCATAAAGTAGAGTGTATGGTTCATACATCCACCTCTGAGGTATACCTTACAGCTTAATAACGCCGATTGCTGAAGGACATCCCTTGATGGACGAAGTGAGGAGACTACAAGGGGCGAAGGGCCACCCCTTTTGGGCATAGCCTCTTCTGAGGATGCTGAGTCTGAATGAATTGGCTCAATTCATAAATGTTCTCAAGGGTGACATGAGCATCGTTGGCCCGAGACCGGAGGTTCCTGTTTACGCCAGGTACTGGCCTGCGGGGATGAAGGAGAAGATACTCTCGATTAAGCCGGGCATCACAGGTTATGCAACGGTAACGTATTGGCAGGAAAGCAACATACTCAACGACAAGGATAACCCGGAAGGTTTTTACGTCAAGCACATAGTGCCCGAAAAGCTTCGCCTTGAAAGTTGGTATGTGGATAACTGGAATCTTTTATGGGACGTTAAGCTTATGGTTCAAACGTTCCTTAAGGCCTTTAGCGGGGAAAGAAAAGGTCATGGGTGATCTAGAGAAGTATGGGAGTCTCAGGTCAAAAAAGGTGCTGGTAACGGGTGCAGGCGGTTTTGTGGGGAGCCATCTGAGCGAGACTCTGATGGCTGGTGGATACCATGTGCCAGCCCTTTGAACTTGAGAATTTGGGCTTATCGTGATACATATGTTCCAGGTTAAGGAAAATTCGCTCCGGTATACCATCAGAAGGATTGAAGATGGCTGATCTCAAGTTAGTTTCCACGAGAAAAGGGCAGTTAAAACCCTTGGTTGAAGCAGCGCTTGCCAATGAGTTACGTTTGCTGGAAGCAGGCATTCACCGAACGGAACAAAAAATCCTGGAATTTGAGGAAAAATATCAGCTTAGAACTGAAGAGTTTATTTCCCGTTACGAAAACGACGAGTTGGCAGAAACGATGGACTTCGATGAATGGATTGGCGAGTTTAGGATGTTAGCACGGTTGCGGGAAAAAGCAGACACGCTGAGGGACATCCGGTTTGCGAATTGAAGACTATTTCCGGCAGATCCAGCAAACTATTGAAGCATATCCTCTTATCCAGCTGACAAATATCGCGCATGAGAAACGTGGCACAGCCGCAGGCTTTATTCGAGGGGAGCTCTATTTCGTGGATGGATCTACACTGCATTTGCGCGAATTTGTTGATGTTGAGATAACACAAGATCGGTTAATGTATGTGTATCAATATATGGATTCCTCTCATGAATTGGTCTTTCGCTATGACAATACCGGCCATCACGAGAAACTAGGCCTATCCACTTATCCCCATCATAAACACGGAGGTAGTGAAGACAATATCGTCCCCTCGGCTGCCCCTGATTTAGCCATTGTTCTTAAAGAAATTGAATCGCTTATCCAACTGCCCTAATCTAATTGGCTGTACGTGAAAAGGAGAGACCTTGTGCAAATTTTCCGTCCTATTTTTGACTCTCCTTTATTGGCTAATAATTCCTGATAACTTTTTTGCGGTTCACCAAAGACTTGGAAATTTCTCTCCTTTCTTGCGTAAGCACAGAATCTATGTATTGCATAAACAGTGTTCAAAGATGAAAGAACCGGATGCGCCCGTATTGGTAACAGGACCTGGAGGATTTATCCGGAGTCATCTGACCGAATCCCTGACTGGGAGTGGGTACCATGTGCGTTGAATGGTGCATCATGACTTCCAAAACAGCTGGAGATGGCTGGAGGATTTTCTGGATGATCGTATAGAGCATCCCTTGGGGGATCGAGTTTCTGGGCTTGATATATTTCTAGTTATTGCTGATACCGTATTTTTTAAGATACTATTGGATGCAGCTCACGCACCTCTGGCACAATATCGGAATAAAAGGGTAGGGACTTTGGGTGAGGTGGGGTGTTTCAGTTTCTTTTCTAACAAGAATATGACTACTGCCGAAGGCGGCATGATGACAACAAACAACGATGAGATAGCAGAAAGGCTGCGCCTTATGCGATCTCACGGTATGACCGCAATCTCCTTTGATAGATTCGCAGGCCACGCTTCCAGCTATGACGTGATAGATCTGGGGTTTAACTACCGCTTAGACGATATCCGTTCCAGCATTGGGCTGACTCAACTTAAAAAAGTCGCATCGTTCAATAAAGCCAGAGAGGAATTGACGAAGCTGTACCGTGACAAGCTAAGAGACGTAGCAGAATTGATCGTTCCCTTCAGTGATTGCATGGAAGCCGGCTCTAAGAGGTTGAGCTCCTTCCACATCTTTCCGGTGTTGCTAAATACAAAGGATTTGACTCGGGAAACTGTCAGAGAGCGGCTTGCAGAAAAGGGCGTCCAGACAAGTGTCCACTATCAGCCGGTTCACCTGTTTCGGATTTATAGAGAGCGTTTCGGCTACAAGCCAGGTGATCTTCCCCTCACGGAATGGGTAGCAAATCACGAAATTACCCTTCCCCTTTATCCGGCAATGACAGAAGAAGATGTCACGTATGTGACCGATAGCTTGAAGGAATGCCTGATGGTGGCAAGATAACCGAGAAGTCATTGCGTTCCAACTGTCCGCGAGCTTACCGTTTTTTCGCTCAAAGCACGTTTCGGTAAATTCTCCCTCAAATCCAGTAACAGTTCGGCAGCGCTTGCATCTAAACTCATTCGTTTCTCTTTATTTCAAACCCTGACTATATTTTACCCATTTCAGCCCAAGGCAGTTTTGGGTAAATTTTCATTTCCAGCTGCTCACAGTTCAAGAATGCTTTGGCTGAGTTCCAGAAATTGAAAGAAACAAATTTTCCTTTCCTTCTGGATCAGCCTCCGGGGCAGGTGGGAGACCCTGAGCAGGAAGATGTGAGTCTCTTATCCTCTGCTACTACCCAAAAGAACCCTGAGCATTTTTGGGTAATATCTCACTTCCAAGTATTTACCCATTTCTGCCCAAAGCACTTTTCGGTAATTCCCTTTCCATCCTCGCGTCTCATGACAAAAACTTACCTATTTCGGCCTAAAGCAATTTTGGGTAAATTACCTATCATTTTCTTGACAAGTTGTCAAAAAAACTCCACAATTATATTACCATATTATTCAAGGAGGCACACATGCAGACACTCACCATTGGAGAACTGAAGGCACGGTTTTCCGAAGTGCTGGGACGATTAAGACAGGGTCAGGAGATTGTCATCAGCTATGGGAAGAAACGGGAAAAAGTTGCCGTGCTGGTACCTTATTCGCGTTACAGCGCCAAACCTGAAAGAAAGCTGGGCTTGCTCAGGGATCGGGGCCACTATGTGATCCATGAGGACTTCAAGTTGAGCGATGAAGAGATGCTGACATCATGAATTTTCTGTTGGATACTCATAGTTTCTTGTGGACGCTTTTCGTCCCAGAAAAATTGAGCCGGTCTGTAACACAAAAGATCAAGTCTTCGGACAATGACGTGGCTGTCAGTGTGGTAACCTTTTGGGAGATTTCCCTTAAGTACGCGCTTGGCAAGCTTGAATTGTCTGGTGTCGAGCCCGATGAACTGCCCAGCTTCGCTGACCAGATGGGCCTTAGTATCCTGCCGATAAGCTCGTCCGAGGCGGCTAGTTTCCATAAGCTACCGAGGCTTTTGCACAAAGACCCATTCGATCGGTTTATAATCTGGCAGGCTATTCAACAGAAGATGACTCTGATATCGAAGGATCGTGAATTTAAGGAATATCAGAAGTTTGGTCTTAAAACTCATTGGTGATGGCGAGAAAAGGGGACGGTTCTATTTTTCCTTATCACCCCACATCACAAATTCCACTATGATCTCCTCTATATCCGAAAACAGTCTTTTTGGCTGGACCTCCGCCTCATTTTCCTTTCCTTCTGGATCAGCTTCCGGGGCACGTGGGAAACCCGGGGCGGGAAGATGTGAATTGAACGGTGGTTAATTCGTATTGGTTATTGCCTAGTTTGTGAGTCGGCGAGCTGATAGGACATTGGGAATTGAGTGATAGTGAGCAGGAACCAGGAGGCAGTAAGCAGTAGGCACAGGGCAGTAGGGAGTAAGGAGGAAGGAGAAAGCAGGAGAGAATTTAAGGGATTGAGGAATTGGGGGATTGGGGAATTCAGGAATTTAGGAATTGAGGGGTCAGGCACTGGTAATAAGGTTTAATGTTCAAGCTTCTCTTTTCGAATTCTAGTTCTGCCCGGATCGATAATTACAAGATTGCCCGGGATATCTTCTGGCTTTATATCATTTATAGCGTTAAGAAATAGGCTGGTAGCTTTAGCAACTTTTAAACGATAAAGTTTAACCACAATGATCCCGTGATGCTCACCAGGGGAATAAAGCAAAATGCTGGAGAAATCCTTGTCCATTGTAACCAATATGCGCCTCTGATCCTGTGCTAGCAGGTAGAGTTCTGAATCGGATAACCTCTCGAGGTCTTTCTCCTTAAGGTCAAAGACATCGTGACCCATCTGCCGTAGTCCCTCCACCATAGGGGCAAAGACATTGGCATCAGTCAGGAAAAGCATCAAGCTACCTTAGACTCATATACCACTTCTTCAGTGGCCAGCATGGCGGCATATTTGAGGCAAGCCTGAATATCTTTCTCGGTAAGGTGCGGATAGGCCTGAAGGATATTTTCGTAAGTCTCACCGGCTGCAAGAAGATCAAGGATAATGTGGACTGGGATACGGGTTCCTTCAACGTGGGCTTTGCCGTGGCAAATCTGAGCATCTGTGACGATCCGTCTCATCATTTCCTCCTGAAGTCTATAAAATAGTTCGGACTATCCTTTACGTAAACATATATCTAACAATTGTATGCTAAATTGCAAGTTGAAAATGAATACCAGTTTTCATTATTGAGATTCCCTGCTGAGAATGTCGTGGGTTCAGAGAAATAAAGTGTCAGAGCTTTAATATTTGATTTTCATGAGTGGTTTTTTTACGGATTTTTGCTCAAGACTGTTTACGGTAAAGGCTCATGAGTATGGCTCAAAGCATAATAGCAAGGCTGGCAGGAGGGAGGGAACGGTAGGAAGTGCGGGGTTTAAGATTCAGGAATTTAGGCCCGTTCGCCTCACTGCGCTTGGCTGGAGGGCGGGCCTGCCCGCCACCCGCCCGCAATGCTTCGCAACGCGAGGCAGGCGGGGAGGCCCAAAAGAAAATTGGTTGCGGATTCTTGGAAGTGTTGGAAAGCGAGGTTTTGCCTCAGGCGATACCATTTAAATCGCGGTCACTTCTTGAAATAGCATGGCGATCCTGCGTGGAGGCAGAAAATTTGTTCTAATGAGTAGTTTGAAATAAAAAATGGGCGAAGACGGATGGAAGGAACTTGATATTTGGAAATTAGCATATTTCTTGGACAAAGAACCATATAAAATAAAAATAGAATTCAAGACAAATATCTATTTTTCTTGCCAATATTAGGTTCGACCCTTAGAGTGGAATTTAAAGGAAGGTGACATCCGATGAAAAAGAAAATTGGCACTTTGTTAGAGGAAGATTTGATATTTGATGCAAAACGGGTTGCTCTCTCCCAAAAGCAGCCATTTAGTAAGGTGCTAGAAGATGCACTTAGGATGTATCTACTCACAATGGAAAGGAAAACAAGATCAAAACAGAAAAACATCTCTCTAAGCTCACATGGCGCAATGAGTATCTCACCATCAGCTCTTAAATCGATAATGGAAGAAGAAGGTGTGTATGAAACTTGATGTTCTGTGAGAGAATTGTTAAAGGCAGAATCGTGAAGTTAGATTACGATACGGTGAAAGAGCTGTTTTGTAAGGAGGATAAGAGGTCCTGGGACGAGGAAATGAATTGGCAATGAAATTTACGGAATTAGTATGCAAGTACAAATGGGATGAAGTCCGCGCTGCTCTCATACATCTGTACCCGAATGATCGAAAGAATATTGCCGGATTCAAGATGGTTTTTGAACAGTTGCAGACGCTGACACACGCAGAGTCCGACATGCGCATTATTCTGGAAGAGGTGTTTGATGAATTTGAAAATGGGGGGTATACCTGTGTATCCGGGAAAAACGGCACTTTAAAAAAAGAGGAAAATCCTGCAATTTTCAAGGACGATAAAATTGGTAATCAAGAAGTGTCGTATGGAATTGAGTTTGAGGACTGGAAAAAGTGGTTAGGCATGGATATTGATCTTGGATCTATATCAAATTACTCCGAGACAGATATTATTGCGCATTGCCTATGGGAAATGACTTTTTATGGGTATACACAAGAGGCTATTAAAGAACAATCGGTACAGTTAGAAGAGAAAGCGGGAAGAGGGATATCTTTAAAATTAACCTAATCGGCTATCACTATCCTCATCAGATAACTGCCAAGCCTATGGTAATCCAGTGGCATAAACATAAGGTCACAGAACCTTTTCTAAAAAGCCCTCTGGATATCATACTTTCCAGCTTCATGCTCATTGTACCCTTGCCAGTCTCTGTGCTTATTACCTTAGCTATCAAGCTGCAGGACGGAGGCTCTATCTTATTATATTGTTAGGAACCGTGGGGGCGGGCGGCTCGCGCTTCAAAGCGTATAAACTTCGCACCATGGTGCTCAACTCAGACCAAGACGATGGGATTAAGCAGGCAACCGAAAACGACTCGCGAATCACCAGAGTAGGCTGGATCTTGAGAGCTATGGGCTTGGACGAGTTGCCCCAGCTTTTGAATATCTTCAAGGGGGACATGGCTTTGTCGGCCCCAGATCATTGGCCGTCGGCGAGATTGTAAAAGACGGCAAGGGAAACGTAGTGGAGTATGAAGATGTCCCCTTTTTCTGGGAACGGCTCTCGGTCCGGCCAGGTCTAACCGGTCTGGCTACTGTCTATCTCCCAAAGGACGTCCCTCCCCTCCGTAAATTCCGATATGATCTCCTCTATATCCGCAAACAGTCTTTTTGGCTTGATCTTCGTCTCATTTTCCTTTCGTTCTGGATAAGCCTCCGGGGTAGGTGGGAAACGCGGGGCAGGAAGACATGAATTGAACGGCGGTTACTTCGTATTGACTATTCATTATTGGTCAGTTTGTGAGCCGGCGAGCTGATAGGGCATTGGGAATTGAGTGATAGTGAGCAGGGGAGGGTAGGTACTCAGGAGATAGCCGTTAAACCCAGCGCCTTAAAATCTTTATCAAAAGACAGGGCTGGCATGTTCGCAAGTTCCCCTGATATGAGTACATGGGAGAGGGCATCCACGAAAGAGATCTTTCTGTCCTTACCAAAAAGATTGAATAAGGCAATGGCTTGGTGATGTTGACTTTCCGTGGAATGGAAAATTTTATAGAGATCAATAGACTGATTGAAGGTCAGGGCTTCAGTGTAACCATACTGATAGAGAAGAACAGTCATGGCTTCTGAGATAATAAACCAGCAGGTATGGATCGTAATTCGGTTTTCCTTGATTTCTTTAAAGAGTTCTAGCGCGCGTTTGTGCTTTGTGTCCTTTTTTGAAAATAGGGCGATAAAGAAACTGGCATCACAGTAAACTGCGCCAAAGCCTTTAAGAGTCTTCATTGTTGCTTCCGTACAAGATAGACTTATAGTTTTCGGCTACTGGCCGTAGTTTTTCTTTTGGTTCGGGTAAGGCATTCACCGAACTTAAGACTGCCTCATAACGATCCATTTCTCCGAGCAACTCAATGCGGGCATAAGCCTTACCTCTTTTGGTGACCTGCAAAGCTTCACCGGGCTTTAGTAGCCTCTCGAGCTGGGTCAGCTTAGATCGGGCCTCACTGAGCTTTATTTTTGATACTGACTCTTCCATGGCAATGCCTCTTTAATTTGTACACATTAATCACAAAATAGTATATTCTGTACAGATTGTAAAGGAAAAAGACAGTACCTAACATGTATTGCCTCTTTGCCCGTGCGGTTGGATAGACATCATATTTCATCTCAAATTTCTTAATCGAACGCTTTCGCCCTTGTGATGGCTTTTCCAGGCTTCTTGCCGCATTTCATCTAAGGCCTTGATGAGAGACATCTGATTAGAATCATTTATGAAGACTTACCTGAGGCAGTGAGAGTGATTGCTACCGATTTTTGCTCAAAGCACTTTTCGGTAAATTCTCACCTCCAGTCCCGCACAATTCAAGGATGCTTTTACCGAGCTTCAGCAATTGGAAGAACTAAATTGTCCTTTCCTTCTGGATAAGCCTCCGGGGTAGGTGGGACACTCGGGGCAAGAAGATGTGAGTCTCTTATCCTCTGCCACTCATGAACCAGTATCTATTTTTACCGATTTCTGCTCAAGGCCCCAGTTGAATCCTCCGCAGGAGGTCCTCTACGCGGAATTCAACGGGGTAAACCCCAGTTGAAGAGATGAAGGAAATTTAGCCCCAGTACCATCTTCCGGAGCTACGGGGCAGGCGGGGGAAGCACGTTTCGGTACATTCTTCAATCTTGACCTGCTGCGTTGTATCCATAACGGCCTTATAGAATCTCTCATCACCTGTCCATATTTCGCAATTATGCATTTCGGCCAAAGCGAGATAGTGACAATCGTAAGTAGCAAGTCTTTTGAGCTGATGGGGTAGCTCCATAGCCCGAGAATAAAGTTCCGGCTCTTCCCGAATCGTAATGTCAAATTCCAAGAGAACGTGCAGTCCCGCAATGACGGTGGCTACCTTCATCTCTCTCCGGGCAATCCTTTTGTAAGGGCATTCTGTAATACAGACAAGGGCTGATTCCTTCGTGCCTCGTGGAATTATATATGATCTGATCGGGATTTGTGATATGCAATTGAGAACACTCTTGAACCGTTGGGAAAGTGTCTTGCCGTAAGATGAACGATATAGCGATTATTGGGGGATCGGCAACTGGGTTTTTTACGGCCTACCTGCTCGCCCAGAAGGGCTTGGGGGTCCGCGTTTATGAAGCCTCAGAGTCAGTAGACCCTCCTCCTCGGACTCTCATCGTTACTAGTTATCTTTGTGATTTGATAGGCTCTGTGTGCGAAGGCACCGTGGTCAATGAAATTCGCTGCTTTGAGATGTTCGCAGATGGCCGAGTCGCAAAGGTCCCGCTTCGGTACCCTGATCTGGTTATTGAACGCTCGAAGCTCATACAGAAGCTTGCAGAGCGGTCTAAGGCGAGTGGGGTAGAAGTCATGACCGGCTGCCGATTCATGGGTCTAAAGTCGAACGGAAGGCGGCTGACTTTTGCGGTATCGCCTAACGGTGATAGCGGGCGGGTCGAAGAATCGGCCGATGTGCTTATTGGTGCGGATGGGGCATTCAGCAGGGTTGCTCAAAGCGCGGGTTGGCCTCAGCAGCCCACTGTACCCCTGGTTCAGGCCATCGTGAGATTGCCTGACGATATGCCCCTGGATACGACACGGATTTGGTTTGTCCCGGAAGACACACCGTATTTCTACTGGCTGATCCCGTACTCATCCACGCACGGGGTTTTGGGCCTGATTGGTCTAGAGCAGAGAAAGACCCGGGAAAACCTCGAGAATTTCCTTAAGAGAAAGGCCTTGAAGCCTCTTGAATTTCAGACCGCCTTGATTCCTCGGTACCGTAATTGGAATCCCGTGCGCCGCAACATTGAAGGAAGTCATGTGTACCTTGTAGGCGATGCCGCAGGTCATGTGAAGGTAACCACAGTGGGTGGTCTTGTTACCGGTTTCCGCGGAGCCCTCGGCGTTGTCGACGCAATCACAAATGCCGGATCAAGTCGCCATTCCAGTGCCTTACGGCTGGAGCTGGATCTTCATCTGCTTATCCGTAGAGCCCTCAACCATTTCAGGGAAAAGGATTACGCCAAACTCCTAGGCCTGTTAACCCCATCGGTGAAGCGCTCGCTCAGTTGCTTCCACCGAGATGAGACCGTTAAGCTTCTCCTGCAAGTATTCCTCAAGAATCCCCGCCTTTTGCTTCTTGGCCTTCGATCTCTCCTTTTTGGCGAGTAATCGCTTCTCAGACCTACTATCCGAATTTCATCCAAGCTCGAATCAGGTTCAGCCTGCACCATAACGAATTACTGCTTATTGCTTATAGATAGAAGGAATATGTTCGGGGTGACGCTCATTGGAAAGGGTAAGTGAGAAGGTGATGAAAGTAGGGAATAGTAAGTAGTAAGCACCAAGCAGCAAGGAGAAGGAACTAAGGAGTAAGGGCGTGGCAGTTAGAGTACTAGAGAAAAAAGTAATATGGTATTCGTTGTGAATGGAAGTTTATGACAACAAAGGAAGGCCCGAAGAGTTCTGAAGACTTGGAATGTTGGTAGGCTTGCGCAGAGGTGCGGAGGTTTATAGGTGAGTTGATAAAGAAATCATCCCTTTTGTAAGAATTCTCTGAGGACTTCATAAATGTCTTTACGATGACCGATGTGATGGATCTGGACGATATGGTTCTGGTGATCGATTCTATAAATAGCCCGATATTTTTTCGTCTTTAGTGAATAATAACCGGAAAGCTCTCTTTCAAGAGCCTTACCTACGTATGGATTCTCTTTGAGTTTTTGAATGCGAGATATAATTATTGGTTTAATCTCAGGGTGAAGCGACCTTATCTGATTTCGGCACGTTTGGGAATAGAGAAGCCTATAAGCCATCAATCTTTCCAGACCTCTTCGTGAGAGAAAACCCTACCTGACTTGAAGTCCTTTTCTGATTTCTCTAAAGATCTCATGGTTTGCTTATCACTGAGTATATCGATGGTCTCCAGGAGTGCCTCATAACGAGAAACGGGCATCAAGACACTTACCGGTTCACCATTCCTAGTAAGAGCAATGGTTGTTTCTTCCTGTTCCATGGACTTAACGATATCGAGAAGATTTCTTTTAACCTTGGTAATTGGCAGAATTTGCTGAAAATCTTCCATCATCTCTCCTTATGGGCATTTTTATGACCATTTTAATTTGCATAAACCAGTATGTTAAGAGAGAAGTAGTGAAGCCTCCCCGCTCTGAAGAGCGGGGCATCGTCACAATGGATGGCGGAACTCTCCATGGCCTTTAGCCCTCCTTCGCTAAAGCTTCGGAGGGCTCTCCTCGCCATCTCTGTCGGGCCGAAGCCTTTGGCGAAGGCCGATCATCCCCGTCCTAAAGGACGGGGCATTCTGGCGAAGGAGAGTAAAACGACTGCGTTTTTTTGAGGTTGTGGCTATTGTCACATAAAAGGAGCTACAAATGACACGCACACCTATTCACCCAGGGGAAATCCTCGCTGACGAACTTGCTGAGCTTGGCATAAATGCAACCGAGCTGGCGAGGGTTATACACGTCCCGGCGAACCGAATTTCCCAGATTATTACCGGTAAAAGAGCCATTACCGCTGATACAGCACTTCGACTCGGAAGGTGGTTTGGCACCGGTCCAAATATTTGGCTGAACCTTCAACAAGCTTATGAGCTTGATCTGGTTCGCCAGGAAATTGGTCCTGAACTTGAGAGTATTTCACCTCGAGAGATGGCATCCCATTGATAAGTAATGAATAAAATTCTTTTAAACAGGGAGGTTGCCAATTTTGTTAACTTATGTCTACCGATTCCTGCCGAAGATACTGTCGAATTAGGGAGTTAGGTGGTATGTAGTAGGCAGTCATTAAGCTCATGAGCTAATGACCAGGCGAACTGGTGAGCGACTATTGAGCTGATAAGCCCGCGAGCTGTAATGGTAATTTACTTTGCAGAGATAAGTTTCTGAGCAACCATACAGGCCCTGACTAATATCTCTCTATGTACAGAGCCTATTTTCTTGATTAACCTTCGCTTATCCAGGCTTCTTATTTGATCGAGCATGATTTTGGAATCTTTGTCCAGGCCTCCAGAACCCCGAGTGAGGAATACTTCAAAAGGGTATATCTTTCCTGTACTGGATGTTATGGGAGCGATAATGAGTCTCGGCGAATATTGATTCATAGCATTTATTGAAATGATCATGCCCGGTCTAGTTTTGGCAACTTCTGTGTGCAGGGCGGGGTCAAGATTTACGAGATAGATATCTCCTTGATTCATTTAGTCCCATCCTTCAGTATCCAAGGTTTCCCATTCCTTGATGGCTTTGAGGCGCTGTTTATCTTTAGACGCTTCCTGAAAGGCTAAGCTTAATTCTTTTTCTTCACTCCGGCGGACAATATTCTCAAGTTCTTTTTTTAGCAGTTCATTGATTATTTTGCTCTTCTTGCGGTTCGGCACTAATGCGCTGAACCTTTCCCAAACTTCTTGTTCGAGGCTGAGGTTGACTCTTACCTGTTCCATGATTTCCTCCTTTGCTCCACCTTTGTATGTATTGTAATACAGTTTAAATGGTGTATCAAGTGAAAATTGATGCGAAGGGTGAGAGGAGAAAGCTAGCGAGACAAGGCCCTTACAAATTGGTATCTTCATGGATGAACCGATGAGGCTTTCAGGATTGGAGCCGGATAAGGACATCCCCATTGTGATCTCAGGTAAAAGGGCAGGGGAGAAGCTTTTTGAAGAACTGCTCACCGCCGAGGAGGGCACAACCGCCACCTTACATCAAAAAATCTATATGGCAAGGATCACAGAGAGAATAGACAAAAGGCATCTTAAAGAGGTTGATAAACTAATCTCTCTGGCAAGAGAGAATAAGGATACCGGAAAGATCTTCTAATAGGGGACGTAGTCAACCCCAGTTAAACAGTTTCAGGTTTTACGGGGCATGCTTGTAAACTTGCTTTATGTTTCATAGGTTGGGTGATGCAAAATATCGTGGTCACAGTGAAATGCACCCCATCTAAACAGAAAAGACAGATAGGGTTCACCCCGATGGAATATCTTATCGATTTCTGCTCAAGGCCCCAGTTAAATAGATGGGAGAAATTTAACGGGGCAAGCACTTTTCGGTAAGTTTTTCTCCCTTACACGCCAGAACAGTTAGACAATGCCTTTGCCTGCACTCATTCACTTCTCTTTGCTGCAAGCCCTGATTATCTTTTACGGCTTTCTGCTTAAGGCCCCAGTTGAATGCTCCGTAGGAGGTCCGTTACGCGGAATTCAACGGGGTAAATCCCAGTTAAAGAGATGAAAGGAATTGAGCGGGGCAAGCACTTTTCGGTGGAAATGCGGTAATAAAAAGAGCAGTATGACTTCTCATGAATCGGAGATTATATCAAGTTTTCGCGCTCGTCTGGTTCGGATCATGAAGTGCTTATTGTCTAGATCACTGCCCATATTCATGGTTTTTGTTTCAATCTTCTTTTGCTCTCACCAATCATACGCCTCCGTAAACATCCCTTTGAATTCTCGCTTTTATCAGCACATTGATATCCTCGATGCTCAAGGCCTTATCAAGAGCGGCCTCTCATCAACAAAACCCTTTAGCAGGGCGGAGGCAGGGAGGTTGCTGGCAGAGGCCATCGATTATGCTGAAGCCGAGGACCTATCGCCTTTCGCCTCCCAGATCCTCGATCGAATGGCCCATGCTTACACGGAGGAAATCGCTGAGGCGAGATTACCGGGGTATGGGCCGCGCACCTATCTGAAACCGTTGGAAGAGTTGTCTCTAACGTACACTTTCTTGGACGGTCCCTTTTCCGTATTCAACAATGAGGGAATCGAGTATTTTGATGGAAACAACGCTGTGCTTCAGTTTCAATCAAGTGCCCGGTTGTGGGGGGTTTTCTCCGTTTTTCTCCAGCCCATCCTTATTTACAATGAGAAGTTCTCAGGCATTGAGGGGAACGGCAAGACGGAGATTACCTTGCACAGGTACTATCTCAAGCTCACCCTCGGAAATTTTGAGATTGAGGCGGGAAGAGACTCCCTGTGGTGGGGCCCGGGCTATCACGGTGCCCTTATAATCTCCAACAATGCCCGACCTTTTAATATGATTAAGATATCGAACCCCCGGGCTACGCTGCTTCCCTGGTTCTTTCGAGCACTCGGCGCATTTAAATATGACATCTTTTTTTCTGTTCTGGACGAGGAAGTGGCCTCCGGGCATCCGCCTCGGTCCCAGCTCTTCGGCACGAGATTCGATTTCAAGCCTCATCCGATTTTAGAGCTGGGTGTCTCATATCTCATCCACTTCAACGGTGGCAGACCGGGCATCGAGAGCCTGGGTTTCTCAGACTATTTCGATATACTCATTAGTGGTGTAAACAGGGCAGGAGATAAGCGTGACAGCAACAAGGAGATTGCAGTAGATGCCGCGCTGACCATTCCGAATGTCTCTGAGGTTGTACCGGCTTCCGATTCAATAAGGCTTTATGTCGAATGGGGAGCAGAAGACTCGGAATACCCGCCTGACAGAAGGGCCTACATCCTGGGAGCGGCCTTCAACGATTTTTGCATGATACCCGGGCTGGTTTTGAGGGCTGAATACGCGCGGCTTTCCCCGAAGAGCGTCCCCAACGCCTGGTATGACCACAGTATTTGGCCAATGAAATACAAGGGAAGCATATTCGGCCATCACGCCGGCACGGATTCGGATGATCTGTTTTTTGAACTATGCCACCAAATTAATCCCAACTTTCTCTATAAGCTGGGGTTTGATAGAGAGAAGAGCGGCCTCAGCAAGGCAAGTGTACAAGAAAAGAATCAGTACTTCTTTGAGGCAGGATACGGCCTTAAGGAATGGTGGAACCTTGCGGTTAGGTATGCGTATGAAGAGATCGATAATGTCGAAAATGTAGAGGGGGCAACGCAAGAGAATCATCTCATAGGGGCGGAGGTGGGTTTCAGGTTTTAGCCTCGGAAGGCAGTAGGGACTGAGAAGTAGGCAGTAAGCACTATGGAGTATGGAGTAGGGACTGAGAAGTAGGCAGTAAGCAGTAGGAAGCGGGGAGTAGGCACTGAACAGTAGGCAGTAAGGAGTAATAAGTAGGCAGTAAACAGAAGGCAGTAAGCAGTAGAAAGTAGTCGGGAAGCTGGAGGCAAGGAGAAGATGAGATTGAAGGAGGGGCAGTGAACTCAGCGTTGCACGGCTTAAGGCGGTCTCGGTTTGCCTGGTATTGGGCTCCAACCATTGGCTATTGCCTGCTAATCTTTGTCCTATCTTCGATATCCAGGGGCGTCCATATTCCATCTCCTTTTGGTTCTGATAAGGTTTTGCACTTTGTAGAGTATGGGGTTCTCGGGTTTCTTTTGGCTCGATTGATTGCCAATGCTCGGTCAACCTTTTCCAGGAGATTCTTAATTGGTTTGGTGGTGATTCTAGCCATACTTTACGGGATATCCGACGAGGTTCATCAGGCCTTTGTGCCCGGGAGAAACGCAAGTCCCTGGGACGTGTTGGCTGATGGCTTGGGTGGTGTGCTGGGAGCTCTTTTGTATGTGGGAACTGGGGGAAGGACTAAGAAGAAAGAAGTAGGGAGTAAGCACTAGGCAGTAAGGAGTATGGAGTAAGCAGGAACAAGAAAAGGGGGTGGTTCTTGAGATGGCTGAAAAGCCAGAGAAGTCGTATCGTGGTTATAAGGATTTGAAGGTTTACCAGATGGCTTATCAATTGGCGCTTGATATTCACGAAGTCACAAAAACCTTTCCGAAAGAAGAGAAGTATTCGCTTGTCGACCAGATTAGGCGTTCGTCGAGAAGCGTTCCAGCTAACTTGGCTGAGGCTTGGAAGAAGAGGAGATACAAGAAAATGTTCATCAGCAAGGTTATTGATGCGGCAGGCGAGGGAGGTGAAACTGAAGTTTGGTTGGATTTCTCGCTTGATTTCAAATACCTGGACAAGACAACCTGGCAGGATTTGGTGAGCCGATACGATGAAGTTAACCGAATGCTCTATGGTATGATCGATAAGGCAGACAGATTTTCCAATTAGCGAGTAAGATGTCTGAGGTGTCTGGATTTGGCGTAAAGTGTATACTCCTTATTGCATGCTGCTTACTTGTGCGGCTTCTATAAGAGAACACTTGAAGATTTGGGGAACTTCGTGATACCATCCCACAAACACAGGAAAAGCCAGGCAGGGGTACAGGGCAACCCGGGAACAATGAGAACTATGGTCTTTGTCATTCAACAGAAAAGGAGAAGCGTTTGTGGATCTTGGGGATTTGCTAAAATCTAAGGCTCTGATTTGTTGGGTCGTTTTGATCTTTCTTGGTGTCAATTTCTCATATGGTCAGGAGTCTGCAGCGCCTGTAACCTCGCCTGGTTTCTCCTCCCCTTTTCCTTCCGGCCTATCATCGCCTGGTACTGAATCCCAGACAAGCGGTCAGGAAGGCGTCCCTCCCGAGGGCTTGAGGGGTAAAGCCGTCGAGGAAGCTCCGGAAAAACCCACTCCTGAGAAGCAACTAACTTTCCCCCTGTTCATTACCGCAGTGCCGGGCGACACGTATGTGGATGTCAGCTGGCCTCCTCTTGCCAGGGCGAAGGTTGAACGATTTCGACTGGATGAACCGGTCAGCGGCTATATCATCTCTTATGGTACCGAATCCGGCAGATACACAGAGAAGATTGATGTCGGGGATGTATCGGGTTTCAGAATCAGAAACCTAAGAAACCACACGCCCTATTTTCTCGCAGTCAAGGCCTACACCAGATCCAGAGAACTGACTGCATTTTCGAACGAGGTTCGGGTTGTTCCGAAACCACAGGAAGAGCTTAAGTCCACCATTGAAAGGGTTTTTTCCGAGGAGATTCCCCAAGTAGTATCTAAAGACATCGTGCAATTCGGCTACGACCTGTTTTCCTCCAAGGTTTCATCCTTTGCCCCCGTTACCGATGTTCCTGTGGGCCCTGACTATGTAGTCGGGCCCGGTGATAGCTTCATAATCTCGCTGTGGGGAAGGTTAGAGGCACGCTTTGAGGTGGGTGTTGACCGGAATGGCGAAATAACCCTGCCCAAGGCGGGTGTCATAAAGGTGTGGGGGTTAACCTTTTCAGAGCTAAAGCAGACCATTTACAAGCAGCTCTCCAAGTACTATTCCGGCTTCCAGATGAATATCACCATGGATAAGCTTCGAACTATTCGAGTTTTCATCGTGGGCGAAGCACAAACCCCGGGCAGTTATACCTTGAGTTCCCTTTCTACCGTGTACAGTGCCCTCTTTGCAGCGGGCGGCCCATCCAAAAGGGGAACCATGAGGAACATACAGCTCATGAGAAACGGTAAAGTCCTAAGGGCGATCGACCTCTATGACTTTCTTCTGAAAGGGGATAAAAGCCAGGATGAGCGGCTGCAGTCGGGGGATACGATTTTTATCCCGGTGATAGGGCCGGTAGCCGGCATAACGGGTAACGTGAAGAGGCCGGCCATTTATGAAGTCAAAACTCCTATGACTCTCCAGGGATTGATAGACCTGGCAGGCGGGGTGACCTTTCTTGGATATCTCCAGCGGGTACAGGTTGAGCGCGTGGAGGCCCATCAGAAAAGGGTTGTGGCTGACTTTGATGTTTCCGGGTCTCTTAAGACCAGTGGGCCAGAATTGAAGACCTTGCTTCGGGACGGAGATCTGGTAAAGATCTTTCCGGTGTTATCAACCACTCGGGATATTGTCTACCTGGAAGGTCACGTAAAGCGCCCGGGAGGCTATGAGTTTAAAAAGGGAATGACCCTGCTCGATCTTATCTCCTCATTTGATCAGTTGCTGCCCGAACCGTATCTGGATTATGCTGAGATAATCAGGTTGGTACCGCCTGATTTCCATTCCGAGACCGTCGCATTTGATCTGGGCAAGTTATTGAGGGGAGATCCTTCCCAGGATATTGCACTAAATGAACTCGACAGGGTTACTGTTTTTTCCAGGGAGAGCCTCCGAGAGATACCTCAGATTACAATCGGCGGGGAGGTGCAGCGGCCGGGCAAATATCGGTTGCTCGAAAATATGAGGGTGAAGGACCTCATCTTTAATGCGGGCAATCTCAAGCGAAGCGCTTACCTGCCGGAGGCGGAAATAACCAGGCTGAAGAAGACAGAAAAAGGCGTGACTCCGGAATTGATAAAAATCAATGTGGGGGATGCCTTGAAGAATAACCCTGAGCACAATATCCTTTTGGAAGAAGACGATTATCTCTTTGTAAGGCAGATCCCGGAATGGTACACGGACAAGACGGTTATCCTGAGTGGAGAGCTAAAATTCCCGGGTGAATATTCATTCTCCAATGGCGAACGGTTGAGCTCGATTATTGAGCGGGGAGGGGGGGTCACGGAATATGCCTATCTGAAAGGGGCGTTCTTTACCCGGGGATCGGCAAAGAGGATTCAGGAGGAGAGGATTAGGAGTTTCATTGATCAGTTGGAGCAGGAAATCCTGAAAACCGAGGCTCAAGCTGCTGAGGCGGTTTTCTCAGAAAAGGAGGTGAAGGGTCTTGAGCAATCCCTGGTCGTGAGGCAGCAAATGCTCCGGAAGCTCAGGGAAGCAAAGGTTACCGGGAGGGTGGTAATGGCGCTGGATTCGCTCGAAGAATTCAAAGGCTCAAAATACGATCTGGTACTTGAAGATGGCGATACCCTCACCATACCCAAAAAGCCGGGGATCGTGAATGTGCTCGGTAGCGTGTATAACCCAACCTCAATCATCTATACCAAGGGCAAGAACGTTGATTTCTACCTTAATCTGGTCGGAGGGCCAACGCCGGATGCAGAGGAGGACGAGATATACGTCATTAAGGCAGACGGCACGGTCATCAGCAAAACCCAGAAGTCAAAATCGGGCCTATCGTGGGATTCTGAAGGCAGAAGGTGGGTATCCGGAGGTTTCATGGCCTCCAGGATTGAGCCCGGAGACACCGTATTGGTGCCCACCAAGATCACCAGGTTTATGTGGAAGAAGGAGCTCATGGACTGGACGACCATCCTCTTCCAGATCGCCGTGTCAGCCGGTGTAATAATTGCAGCATTTTAGCTGAGATAAACCGGAAAGGGAGAAATCCCCGAAATGAAAAAAGAAGATCAGCTCAGTCTCCTCGAAATGGAGCGAGAAGACGAGATCAACCTTTTGGACTACTGGCGCGTCATAAGGAAGCGGTGGAAGACCATTGCCTGGATCTTCATAGTCTCTGTGGTTACCGCCGGTATCGTGAGCCTCCTTATGACCCCTCTATACCGGGCCACCACCACCATGCTGCCCCTTGAGTCTTCCGGAAGCCAGGTATCCGCAGCCCTCCGAAACCTCACCTCCCTTCCCTTTGTAGGCGGCATGGTGCCGGGTATCGGCGGGGCCTCTGCCGACAAGCTGGTGGCGGTGCTTGAAAGCAGGACAGTGGCTGAGGATGTTATCGAGACCCTTGATTTGATAAAGGCGCTGTTCGAAGGAGATCACGATGAACCTCCTACGCTTCAGGATGCTGCCCGGTTGCTAAGTAGCATAACCCAGATCACGAACGATAAAAAGGGGCTCATCAGTGTATCTGTTGAGCACAAGGACCCCAAGCTCGCCGCGGATATTGCCAATCAGTACACCCTGGCGCTCCAAGATTTCCTCAAGGAGAACGCCCTGTCCATGGCCAAGAGGAATAGGATATTCATTGAAAACCAGCTGGACACGGTGAAAGAGGAGTTGCGGGAGGCCGAGGAGGCCATGAAGCGTTTTCAGACCAGCAAGAAGATCGTGGCCATGGATGCCCAGACTGAGGCGGCTATCAAGGCAATGGCCGATTTGAGGGCCCAGATCACGGCACGGGAGGTTCAGTTGGGGGTTATGAAGCAGTTTTCTACCGCTTCAAATCCCGATGTCCTCCGGCTCGAGGATGAACTCAGGGAACTGAAAAAACAGGTGAACATTCTGGAGTCAAAAGGCCCCAATCCTGAAACGAATGCCTGGCCTTCACTTTCGGAGGCACCAACCATAGGGCTGGAATATATTCGGTTAAAGCGGAAGGCCTTAACCCAGGAGAAGGTCTTTGA
Organism: Desulfatiglandales bacterium; assembly: GCA_035527895.1. GTDB lineage: Bacteria > Desulfobacterota > DSM-4660 > Desulfatiglandales > B25-G16 > JADFWK01. The sequence continues at coordinate 21,348 of DATKZQ010000124.1, read as the reverse complement.
GCTCCTTACCCAGCAGTATGAGATTGCAAAGATCGACGAAGCCAAGGAGGACGTCACCTTCCAGGTGATCGATCGCGCCATACCGCCTGAGAAAAGGATAAAGCCGAAGCGAAAACTCAACGTTATGCTCGCCGGGATTGTATCCTTTTTTGTAGGCATCTTCCTGGTATTCTTCCTGGAATACATGGAGAACCTGAAACAAAGAGAGAACGAAGGCGAAGACGAGAGCAGCCGACCAGGTTCGGAGCATAACTAAGCGAAGCACTGAAATCCCACCCCGAAAGCCCACCATAAACGTACCCACCTGTCTCATTCCTCCGATTTTCCAAACAAGATCAACGATAAATAAACCTTTTTACCATCCAAGGCGATGGTCTTTTGGACTGCCGGTGCGTCAGGGCGTGTTTTGTCTGAATGTGCCTGACCCGTTCGGTAGGGAAATAGGGCAGAAAGGGGTGTCAGAGGGGCTGTGATCGCCTGTTTGGGGTTGATATTTGTCCTGGGAATGCGTATATTAATAAATTCGATAAATCCCATTCTAATGTAAAGGAGTGATTCTATGCACGGCGATGAACAGTTGACACGATTCACCGGTGGTACTCAGTACGTTCTTGACGATGAACTCGCAAAGATTGTAAATATCACCATGGCCCTTGAGATGCCCCTCCTGCTAAAGGGAGAACCAGGCACAGGAAAGACGATGCTGGCGTACGCCATTGCCGAAAGTCTTCAAATGCCCCTCATTGTGCTGAATGTGAAGTCCAGCATGAAACTCATCGAGGCTCTCTACCAGTACGATACCCTGACCCGCTTGAACGACAGTAGGTTTGGCGACTCAAACAAGGACGTGAGCAACATCGAGGACTATATCAAGATGGGGAAGATCGGGCAGGCATTCGTCTCCGACGAGAGAACAGTGCTCTTGATTGACGAGATAGACAAAGCGGATACCGATTTTCAGGATGATATGCTCGATGTCCTGGATCAAATGCAGTTCGATATCCTCGAAATCGACAAGACCATCGCGGCAAAAAATCGGCCCGTAATAGTCATTACCTCAAACGCGAAAAAAGATCTCTCCGATCCGTTTTTGGGGAGATGCAATTTCCATCATATAGCCTTTCCCGAGCCGGAAATGATGCGGGAGATCGTGCAGGTCCATTTCCCCGAAATCAGTCAAGACCTGCTCGATGCTGCCGTTAATACCTTTTACAGGCTCAGGGAGTTCAAGGAAGTGGAAAAGAAGCCTGCCACCAGGGAGCTTATTAACTGGATCAGGGCACTGAACGCCGATCCTGATTTCAAGGTGAAAGAGCTGATAAAGGGCGATATTCCCTATTTGGGCGTTTTGTTTAAGAAGAGCCCGGATTACGCACTGGCCCAGAGGCATATCGCACGGTTTAGGATATAATCTGTGTTTACCGAATTCTTCTATATATTGCGAAAGGTTGGGGTTCCGGTTTCCCCCACCTCATTTCTGAGGCTTCAGAGGGCCCTGAGCATGGGCCTCATCAACTCCATTGATGATTTCTATACGGCCTCACGGTCAATACTGGTTAAAAGCGAGCGCTATTTTGACCTGTTCGATCAGGTATTTGCCCATCATTTCAAAGGGGCTGAGCTGACCGATCCAACGGGAGTCGAGCTGGCCGAGGCAGCCAAGGCCCTGTTGGATGCATGGCTCAAAAACCCTCGTGATTTGGCGGAGGCCCTGGGGGTTGATGAGGAGTCTCTGTCTAAACTGAGTCCGGAGGAACTCATAGACTATTTCCTGCAGAGGCTAAAGGAGCAGACCGAAGCCCACCATGGCGGGAGCAAATGGATCGGCACCGGAGGCACCTCTCCTGTGGGGCATTCCGGTTATCATCCAGGAGGGATGAGGGTCGGCGGCAGGTCCACGAACAAGTCGGCTGTCAAGGTTGCACTGGACAGGAGGTACAGGGATTATTCACAAGACGCACCACTTACCCGGCAGCACATGGGCGAGGCCCTCAAACGGTTGCGGAATATGATACCAACGGGACCAAAGGATCAGGTCAATATCGACAAAACCATTTATCAAACTATGAAGAACGCAGGAGAGATCGAGATAATCTTTGACCGGAGCCTAAAAAACAGGCTCAAGGTTATCCTGGCTATAGATAATGGGGGTTGGTCTATGGACCCCTATATCGATGTTGTTCAAAGCCTCTTTGACTATTCGAGGAGCCAGTTCAAGGACCTTAAGACCTATTTCTTTCACAATACCATTTATGACTATGTCTGGGAGGACCCTTCCCGGCGCTCCAAACCCTTCCGGGTAGATGAATTCGTACGGCTTGATCCGGGAACGCGCTTCATCATCGTGGGCGACGCCAGCATGGCCCCGTATGAGATCATGGCCACCGATGGATCGATACACATCGAAGAGCGCAGTGGAAGGCCGAGCGTCGAACGGCTGAGGCTCATTGCCGACACCTTCCGGCATGCTGCATGGCTCAATCCGAAGCCATCCGGCGAGTGGCCATATACCAGGACCGTCAACATCGTGCGGGAGCTCTTTCCCATGTTTGAGATCTCCCTGGATGGCCTCGAAAAGATGGTGAATCACTTGATGAGCAGGAACTAGGAAAGGACTTTGCTTCACCCGCTGTATCCGAATAGTTTTAGCGAACCGACATGAGCCCTCGTTTCGTCGTCCACGAACACGATTCCTCGCACCTCCACTGCGATTTCCGTTTGGAGCTGGAGGGAGTTCTTCGGTCCTGGGTTATACCGAAGGGCCCGTCCATGAATCCATCTGAAAGACGGCTGGCCTTACTGGTGGAGGATCATCCCCTGGAGTATATTGATTTCGAGGGCATCATCCCGCAGGGCAACTACGGGGCCGGCGAGGTGGTAGTGTGGGATACAGGGCCCTACGAGCTCCTCGAACAGGGAGAAGGCAAGCTCGGTTTCGTTCTTGAAGGGCAAAAGCTCAAAGGCGCTTTTACCTTACTGTTCCTGAAGGGCAGGGGAAAGGGAAACGAGTGGCTGCTCATAAAGACAAAGGATGAATATGCCATCCCGGGTTGGAAGCTGGAGACGAGCCTGACGCCGGAGAAAAAGCTGCAATTAAGAGAGCGAATTCCACCGTGCGAAGCAGAATAATCCCGGTTGTGGGGGGTTTTTGCTGATTGCTGAGCGCTGATAGCCAACGTATCATGATCGACATCTCACAGATTGACTATTCCGCATTTGACAGGCCCGAGATCCTTATGTTTCTGTTTCACCCCAGGCCCGAGTGGGGATCGCCCCGATCCACGGGCTCTTCTGAGGATTTACTCATACCGGTGGAAGGGGATGTTGCGATAGGTGCACGGTTTCACCGTGCGGGAAACCACTCCCCGACCATCCTTTTCTTTCACGGAAACGGGGAGGTCGTTGCCGACTACGATGACCTCGCCCAGCTCTATCTGAACGAAGGCATCAATTTCCTGCCCGTTGATTATCGTGGTTATGGGCGCTCAAGTGGCAGGCCCACCATAACCGCCATGATGAGGGACGCTCATGTGATCTTCGGATTCGTACAAAAGCTCCTCCAGGAGCGTGGTCACTCGGGGCCCTTCATCTTGATGGGAAGGTCCCTGGGAAGTGCCTCTGTTTTAGAGCTCGCGGCCCAGTATCAAGACCGGGTAGACGGCCTTGTTGTTGAAAGCGGCTTTGCCTATTCGCGGCCCCTTTTGAGGCTTTTGGGTGCAGATATGGATGCGCTGGGAGTGCGGGAAGAGGACGGATTTCGAAACCGAGACAAGATCAGCGCATTTGAAAAACCCACCTTGGTAATCCATACAGAGCGTGACCACATCATTCCCCTATCGGAGGGTCAGGCCCTGTACGATGCATCTCCTGCCACGGATAAAAGACTCCTCATCATACCGGGTGCCAATCACAATGACATCTTCCTAAAGGGAATAACGGAATACATGGCGGCCATAAGAGAATTTGTCGGGAAGTTGTGAGTTTTCGGCGATCGGCCTTCGGTATCCAGCGTCCTTGCAGCCAGAGGCCGCCCCTTTATCCCTGATAACTGAATGCTATCGGGAGGCTAGCCAGGGTTCCGGTCATAATACCCACGTTCGTAGTGCAGACCGGTATTCTTGTCAAAGGTGGCCTCGCTTTCGTGAATATACTTCTGGCCTTCCCAATTGCCACGCGCAAGCACGACCACCTCTCCCAGCTCAAAACTCCTTGCGCAGGCAGGACAGCCCTGCGCGCCAAGGGTATTGAGCTTCTCCAGGTCTATGAGTATTCTGTTTTTGTGACCGGTTTCCATGCCTTAGCTCCTTTGCTTGATTCTCGTTTTTTGCCCCTGCTTATCTTCCAGGTCTGTGCAGTCATCCCTCAGGGGTTTCAAGAAGTCCACAATAAGGGCTGATCTCCTCAGCGCAATTCAATTTCCCGGTAAGCCAGGCCCAGCTCCTCGGCCAATGCCCGGAGGTCTTCCTCCAGTGTGAGTTCTTTTCCATCGGCATGCTTCACCGGGATTGTCTTGTCCGCGACGATAAATATCTGTAATTCATTCGGATCCAGAAACCGTACCGCAAGCTCCTCCAGCTCTTCCTTTGTCGCATTCAGATAGGCATCCTGGATTCTTTCAAGCGTGTCTAACGGTTCACCCCTGAGGTGATAGCGGCCGTAAGTCTGCACCAGTTCAGCCGGGGTGTCCACGTTAAAGACAAAGCTGTTCAGTGCGTCGAGCCGCTTGAGTTCCAGATCTTCTTGGGGCACCTCTTTGCTGAGCGAGCGCATAATGTTCAATGTTTCCACAAGAGACGTGCTCGTTTTATCGCCCTTGCAACCGATGTATCCGAGTAGTATGCCCGCATTCCATTTGTAGGTCTGGAAAAACCCGGCGGAATACACAACTCCCAGGTCATCCCGGAGCCGCGTGTACATCAGGGAGTCGCTGCCACCGAAAACATCCATCAATAGACGAATTTTCCAAAAGTCCGGATCCGACCGTTTTGCGCCGCGCAAGGCCAACATGAGCTGGGATTGAACCTGCCCCGGCTTGGGGATGAGTGCTATAACAGGAGGTGTTTCCTTCGGGTCGCGGAGACCACGCTCAGGCGGTCTGCCTTCAGGGAGCGCCTGAAACAGCTTGCGCAAGCCGCTGGTGGCCGTTTCCTTCGATATGTCGCCTGATATGGCAGCCACCATGTTCGATGGCAAGAAATAGGTTACTAAGAACCGTTTGAGGTCATCCGCGGTAATAGCCGGGACGGTCTTCAAGCCCAGAAGCGGATCGCGGCCATAGGGGTGCCCCTTGAAATGCCAGATCATGGCTTCCCGCATGGCCACGGTCTGCGCGTCCTCACCCTGCCGCTTAAGTGACACCAGTTCTTGTTCCTTTGTCACCTTGAGCACCTCGGGGTCAAAGGCCGGCCGGCAAAGGATCTCCTCCAGAAGAGCGAGCCCCTTTCCCCAGTCGTCCTTGATAACAGACAGATGAATCGTTGACGCCTCTTCGCCTACGGATACCCCTATTCGCACGGCGTTTTCGTCGAGCACCTGCGCCAACTCAGCAGGAGCGTAGGCTTCTGTACCTCCCCGGATGAGGACCCCGTCGATAAGGTTGGCCAAGCCCGTCTTGTCATCGCCCACATCAACATCGCCTGCCTTAACCAGAATAGTCAGATCGATCAAGGGTAGCTCGCCGTCGAACAAGTAGAACATGGTCGTGGTTCCGATTGTGGCTGTTTGAGCCTTTGGATAGTCTATCTTCTTGGGGACCCGATGAAAGGAAAGGGGATGCTTCCAGCCTTCGGGCGTGGGATAGATCGAAACGTTGCGCAAGCTCTTCGGCTCGGTGATCCTTTTTGCGCCCGATGTCCCGACGGATCGAATCTCGGTATAGGTCTCCGGCGGCTGATCCGGCTCCCCCCCGGGGATAACATACACGCTGGTTTGATTTTCGGCCCGGACGTACTTTCTCGTTGCCTCCATGATATCCTGCGCGGTTACCTCCGCAATCCTTTTCGAGAAATCGAGCAGGTACCGCCAGCCCACCTGAACCTCCAGCGTTGCCAGGGTAGCGGCAAGGGATTCGTTGCTCCGCATCCGGTCCAGGAATTCGCGCAGGTTCAGTTTCTTGATTCTCTCCAGTTCCCTCGCAGAAACGAGCTGGTCTTTCAACTTCTCGATTTCACCTACGAGCAGGTTCTCAAGCTCTTGGCACGCCCTCAGGTAAGCCTGCCGATTCTCTTCGTCGGTGAGATTCCCCTTTCTCACCTCAACCGGTTCATTGGGCGAGCCGCCGAGGATGATCATGCCGGCGTACCGGTTGTCCGGATTGTAAGCCCAGGCCTCTACTGCAAGGCCTTTGTCAATGATGTTTTGCGTCATGCGGGCGCTGCGGCCGCTGCTTAAGACCATGGTCAAGGCATCGAGTGCATAGAAGTCCTCGGTGCCCATGGGGGCGCCATGAAAACCGATTCTTACCAGCGGCGTACGCGCGCCTTTCAGGAACCGTACGCTCTTCCGGGGGCCCTGCTGCTGGGGTTCTGCGGTTACGGTTTCGGGACTGCGACCTCCAGGGGGATACCGCTCAAAATAGGTCTTTGCCAGCCTCCTGGCATCCTCCTCCCTTACGTCACCCACCAAAACGCACACGGCGTTTGTGGGGTTGTAATATTTCTCATGAAACGCTATAGCGCCGGCTGTACTGTACTTCTCCATATCCGATTTCCAGCCTATGGTTGGATTCCGATACGGGTGGGCAGTGTAAGCTGTGGCGCTTAGATCGACCCACGCAGCGCCGCCCGGGCTGTTGATATAACGAAAGGCCCACTCCCGCTGAACGACCTCCTTCTCAACGTAAAACTCCCGCCAGGAGGGCTCGAACAGCTGCTCGCTGACGATCGAGAACCATTGCTCCAGCATATCCGACGGCACCGACATCATGTACTGGGTCTGGTCATTGGTAGTAAACGCGTTAACACCTACGGCGCCGTTTTTTCCTAACTGACTCGAGAAGGCCTGGGGCACATAGATCTCCTGTACCTCGGTGCGAAGTGCATCCATCTCGGCAAGCTTAGCGGCAATCAGCTCCCGGTCGGGATTGCGCTTCTGTTGTTCAGCGAGCACCACCTGATAGGCGGCTTCAATGCGTTGTTGCAGTTCCTCGTCCTTTTTTGGGTCTCGAGTACCGAAGTTCTTGGTGCCTTTAAACATCGCGTGCTCAAGCAGATGGGCGATGCCGGTCTTGCCCGCTTCCTCGAGCGCCGACCCGGCACGTATCGCCACCCGGCAGGCAACCTGCGGCGTGGCCGGTCGCTCCACAACAAGGAAAAGCATGCCGTTATCGAGTTGGAACTCCTTGATATCCAGTTTGATCTCTGAAACAAGATCGGTCGCCAGGCACACATTCGAGGTAACCAACAGCAGCAGGCCGATCAAAAGAGACTTTAAAAGACGCATGGCTGTCTCCTTCCGTAATAATATGTTTTTTCCATTGTTGCCTTAACTCCACAAAACAGTGATGCGCATCTAGTATCACGTCCTAATAGAAACTTATGAAAAGGAAATGAGATTCGATTATTCGTTTTGAGCTCTTAAGGTGAAAAATTCGAAGCACGAAATTCGAAATCCGAAACAATTTCAAAATTCGAATTTTCCAATTTAAACAGGTTTCGGGTTTTGGTGATTTGATATTCGGATTTGTTTCGCATTTCGATATTCGAATTTCGGATTTACAGTGTCGTTCTTCTGGAAGTTGTACGATCCTGCAAATTACGCAAGTTATTGCTGGGACACAACACTAGGATTGCTCCCTTTCATAATAATCCCAATTTGCCGCATATCAAAGATCAAAAAAGCATCTCTCTTGGATTTTTTGGGGTGAAATAGGCCTCGAAGGATCGATTTCAGGTGATTCCACCACCAGAGAACATAGACCGTGCCCTGCTGCGTCAAAAGTACTTGCAAGGGATGTAACCGCTGGGCTACAGTTGCGGCAAATGCTTTTACCCATGCCCGGCTCGTGGTTGTCACGTGTTTGTCTACGGCTGTTCTGACCGATCCAGGGCCTTTTTTCGCATGAAATGGAAATACTCCTGTTGGAGGTCAGGCTTCACATCGGTGCGTGAGCGCAAGAAAGCGATATGAATCCCTCTGTAATAGCGTTGATACTGATTTCCACCGTTATGCACGCCGGCTGGAACCTCCTTGCCCGCTACCAGAGATCCGAAGCGATCTTTTTCAGCAGAATGCTCACGGTGGTGGTTTTGGTTGGCTTTGTGCCGGGCGTTCTGAGCGAGGCACTCACCCATTCCTTGAACCGCACGGCGTGGGTTTGCCTGTTGGGCTCGGGGGCTTTTACCGGTTTGTACTTCTTTTGTTTGGCCCGAGCGTATGCCTCTTCGGACTTTACGACCGTGTATCCGGTAGCTCGGGCTATGCCGGTTTTCTTGGTTGGAATGGGTGATGTGGCCCGAGGAATATACCCGACGGCGATAGGGTGGATGGGGATGCTTCTGGTCATTGCCGGCTGCTTCTTCGCGCCCCTTACCTCATTTCGGGATTTCAGTGCTCGAGCATATCTCAATCGAACAAGCCTCTATATGTTGCTTACCGCGGTCGGCACGGTGGGCTATACGCTGCTCGACAAAATAGCATCGGAGGTCGTGCTCCAGGGACCGGCCACGGCAGCGCGGTATGGATACACGTACTTCCTCATTTCTTTTGCAGCCTACCGTGTTTTGTTGTGGATTTTCCGACTTGAGGGTCAGGAATCCCATGTGGTTGGCTGGCGATTTCCTTTCTATGCTGCATTCCTGACCTTCGGGGCCTATTGGCTTATACTCTGGGCATATCAATTGAGCCGGCACGCCAGCTACATCGTCGCCTTTAGGCAGTTCAGTATTGTCATCGGCGTCGTCCTCGGGTTTGCTATCTACAAAGAACAAGGGCTGGTGGTCCGTGTAGCGGGCACATTTATGATCACCCTCGGCTTAGTGCTCGTTGGTTTATGGGGTACCTGAAAATCAGGGCTCCAATCCTTTTTGATACCGGAATGAAGGGGTCTATCCTCCTTGCAAATATGGAAAAGCTGGGCATTGATCCTTCATTTCCCACGCCCATTTTGATCACGCTGGCGGTCTCTCGGACTTCCTCAATGCCAATAAGGATGTGACTATTTATGTGCCCCACTCGATCAGAGGAGTTCAGGTGATAACCAGGGTAGTCTCGGTGAGCGGAACTCTGAAGATCCATGAGAACATTTTTTCGACCGGTGAGCTTGACTCCATAGAGCAATCCATGGCAAATGAACCACCCTGCAGCAAGACTTCGGCGAGCTCAGTCGAGCCGCTGCAGGGAATTATCAAGTTAAAACTGATAAGGGAATAGTGATAATCACCGGGTGCTCTCATCCGGGGTTGGCACGTATTCTTGCGGCCGCATCGAAATTCGGCAGGGTGTACGCGGTTGTAAGTGGTCTACACGGATTCAGCGAATATGAACTGGTTAAAGACCTTGAATTGATCTGCCCCCTCCATTGCACCCAACATAAGCGGGAGCTTAAGGCACTGTACCCGGAGAAGTGTGTCGATGGCGGAGTAGGGAAAATAATCGTGATATGAGCGGGGTGAGGGCAACAAGCCCATGTGGTATTGACCTCATAATTTCATAACAATTTAGCAGCTGACCCCGGCGCTCCTGTTTCAGTGGAGTTTTTCAGAGATTTAAATTGCAGTATAATTTCTTTTACTTTTCAAAGGCCATCTGATACTGGGAAGGGGAGAGCCCTTTTGGTCGAAACGACGAGGTTGCATGCCGGACCGTAGCATACGCGGAAAGACAGGGAAACGTGAAATCCAGGAAAAAAGATGGCTGGAATACACTCTCGATATGGCTGATCATCGGGATGACCTGTGTAGGTGGATAGACAGTAAGTGAGTCAGCGCTTGCTCAGGAACCAGGAAAATTGGAAATGGCGGGGCGATTTATGAAGAAAATAAAGAAGGACCCACCGAAACCCCAGAACGTTCAGGAAATGCTTGAGGAGGGGGAGAATAACAACCTGATATTTGAGAAGAGCCCGTATCTGCTTCAGCACGCGGAAAATCCCGTGAGTTGGTACCCGTGGGGACCGGAGGCGTTCAAGAAGGCGCAAACGGAGGACAAGCCCATTTTCCTTTCCATCGGCTATTCGACATGCCACTGGTGCCACGTAATGGAGCGCGAGTCATTTGAGGACCGCGAAGTTGCCGAGCTCATGAACGATGTTTTCGTCTCAATTAAGGTTGATCGAGAGGAGCGGCCAGACATAGACAACGTCTACATGTTGGTGTGCCAAATGCTGACCGGCAGTGGCGGGTGGCCCCTCAACATCATGATGACGCCGGACAAAAAGCCCTTTTACGCCGCAACCTACATTCCGAGAGAAACGAGGCAAGGACGTGTGGGAATGCTGGACCTGATTCCTCGGGTAAAGGATATGTGGGAGACTCGCCGATCAGAAGTACTGGGCTCAGCGAATGATATCACCGAAGGCCTTTCTACGGTTGCGAAAAGAACCCTATCGGAGGCAACGCCTGAAGCGCTCGGTGATTCGGCCTTGAGCCTCACGTATGAGCAGCTGTCAGCGCGGTATGATGAGCAATATGGTGGTTTCGGGGACGCCCCTAAGTTTCCCATGCCTCATAATATCCTGTTTCTGCTGCGCTACTGGCGGCGCACCGGAAATGAGACGGCCCTGGAGATGGTTGAAAAAACCCTCCAGCAGATGCGGCGGGGTGGCATTTATGACCATGTAGGATATGGATTTCACCGGTACTCCACCGATTCACATTGGCTCGTGCCGCATTTTGAAAAGATGCTCTATGATCAGGCCCTGCTGGCTATGGCCTACATCGAGGCCTATCAAGCCACGGGAAAGGATGAATACGGAAAGACGGCACGGGAAATCTTTACCTATATTTTAAGGGATATGATGAGGCCCGGCGGGGGGTTCCATTCGGCAGAGGACGCTGACAGTGAAGGCGTAGAGGGAAAGTTTTATGTATGGACTTTCCAAGAAATCCAACAAATTCTTGAACCGGCAGAAGCAGCTCTGGTTGCCAAGGTGTTCAACATGAGAAAGGACGGGAATTTCACGGAAGAGGGAACGCGAAAAAGAACGGGCAGGAATATTCTGCATTTGAAGAAGTCAGCCAGAGAGGTGGCCTCCGACTTAAAGGTAACCGAACAAGCCCTTCAAAAGCGTCTGAATAAGACACTGAACACATTGCTTACTCACCGGGAGGCAAGGAGCCACCCCCACAAGGACGATAAGATCTTGACCGATTGGAATGGCCTCATGATTGCTGCGCTTGCGAAAGGGGCACAGGTCTTTAATGAACCCCAGTATGCCGAAGCAGCCCGGAACGCTGTAGGCTTCATCCTCAAGAGCATGCGTGCCAGAGACGGCCGACTGCTTCATCGCTATCGTGATGGACAAGCCGCCATATCGGCCAACGTCGATGACTATGCATTCTTGATATGGGGGCTGTTGGAGCTCTATGAAGCCACCTTTGAGGTGAGTCATCTTGAAACGGCCCTTGCGTTGAACAAGGACCTCATCGCATACTTTTGGGATGGTAAGGGAGGCGGTTTCTACTTTACGCCCGACGGCGGTGAGGAACTTCTGGTCCGCCGGAAGGAGATCTACGACGGGGCGATCCCGTCCGGAAACTCAGCGGCCATGTTGATTCTACTTCGCCTCGCGCGGATGACCGGCAATCCCGATCTCGAAAAGAAGGCAGCCACAATCGGAGCGGTGTTTTCTGCGACCGTAAGGGAATCGCCGTCCGCCCATACCCTGCTCATGGCAGGTGTTGACTTCGGCATGGGACCTTCCTATGAGGTTGTTATCGTTGGCAACCCACAGGAAACCGATACCAGGGAAATGATACAAGGGCTCCGCAGGCCGTTCATACCGAATAAGGTGGTGTTGCTCCGCTCCGCTGACCAATCCAGGCAGGGGATCGAACGGTTGGCTGAATTTACGAAACACCAGACGGCTATAGACAACAAGGCCACTGCCTACGTGTGCCTCAATTACAACTGTAAGCTTCCGACAACCGATACGGCAAAGATGCTGGAGCTGCTCAACGCCCAATAGCCTTTATGCTCCTATCATTTACCCCTGATCTCGATGGTGCAAGAAGGCCTGGCTCGGGAATTCACTACGCGGAGGCCGCAGGGGGGCCTCGGTCTATATGCCTTGTAACAGAGTAGTGGTTCGATTCATAAAGATATATACACTGTCATTGCGAGGAGTCCTTCGGCTTTGCTCAGGATAAACTCCGCGACGAAGCAATCTCAACAAGGCTGACAAACTAAGCCACGAGCCCGCTTCGCTAACGCTCGCAATGACAACTTTTTTATGAAACGCTGTAGTTATTACGAAACTAAGGCATAATCGAAATTCGGATAAAACGGGCAGAAACCGTAATCAACCTGACGGATCTTCCAGAAGGGATGGCAGTGATGAGAGAGAGGATGGAAAAGGCCCTGCGCACAAGCGATGCAGAATTCGCGGAAATCCGCATTGAAAGCGCAACCTCCTCGTGGGTGAATTTCAGAGGCGAAGACCTGGACAGCATCGGTTCCGCCAGCACGCTGGGGGGAATCGTTCGGGCTCTCGTCAAGGGGGGTTGGGGCTACGCCACCTTCAATGACCTCGGTGACCTGGAAAGCAGGATACGGGAGGCATGTGAATCGGCCCGATTGGTCGGGAAAGAGGAGAGCAGGTTTGCTGAAGTAGAGCCGGTGGACGATACGATATTGGCATATATGGTCAAGGATTTTCGACAGGTCTCCTTGTCGGAGAAGAAGGCGACCATTGAGGAGTACAATAAGGGCATTCTCGGGTACCACGATCGGATCGAAACCTCTGCCGTAGGCTATAACGATAGATTCCGGAAGGTTTGGTACTGCAATTCACAGGGGGCGCATATTGAGGACGAGCGACCTGATCTGGTTGTGTCACTATCGGCTACTGCTCGTGAGGGTGACAATGTGCAGCGTGGTTTTGAGAGCGTTGCAGGCGGAGCCGGCTTCCAGATCATTGAAGGCTTGCAGCACAAGGCAGAAGAGGCAGCCAAGCGGGCGGTAGACCTCCTCTCTGCGCCGCCGGTCATCGGCGGTAGATACACGGTGATCATCAACCCGAGGCTGGCAGGCGTGTTTGCCCACGAGGCCTTTGGGCACCTGAGCGAATCGGACGCCGTTTACGAAAACGAGCGCATGAAAGAGCTCATGGTGTTGGGCAAGCGGTTCGGGCCGGATATCCTCACTATCATAGACGACGGCACAATTCAGGGCCAGAGAGGCACCCAGAAATATGACGACGAAGGCGTGAAAGCCAAAAAGAATTACCTGATCAAAAACGGCATCCTGGTGGGCAGGTTACACTCCCGTGAAACTGCTGCCAAGATGGATGAGCAGCCCACCGGCAACGCGAGAGCCATCGGCTATCAGCACCCACCGATTGTGCGCATGACCAACACCTTTATCGACAAAGGCGAAGACACCTTTGAGGATATGATAAGGGATGTGGAAGTGGGGCTTTATGCCCTGGATATGGTGGGCGGTCAGACAGCCATGGAGATGTTCACCTTCAGTGCGGCGTACGGTTACATGATCAGGGAGGGCAAGATTGGAGAGCTGGTCAGAGATGTGGTCCTGACGGGTAATGTATTCGAAACGCTAAAGAATATCGATAAGATAGGCGATGCAATCGAATTGCCCCCGATAGGCGGTGGCTGCGGAAAGGCAGGGCAGGCACCGTTGCCCGTAGGTTTAGGGGGCCCGTATGTTCGCATCCAGAACGTCGTGGTCGGAGGTAGGCAGCAATGATAGTCAACCGGCTGATCGAAAAGGCGATGACCAGGGCACAGGGTGCACAGGCGTCCCTGGGCCGGAGCGAGTCTGTGAGTATCTCCTTTGAGAATGACAAGCTCAAATCGGCTGAGTCTTCCCAGAGTACGGGTATGAGCGTGAAGGTAGTTGTCAACGGTAAGATCGGCTCATCCCACACCACCGACATACACGACATCGACGGGGTGGTGGCACGAGCCTTGGAGGCAGCCGAATTCGGGAGTCCGGCACATTTCGACTTTCCGGGGCCGCAAAAAGGGCCGGATGTAAAGGTCTACGACGATGCTGTGCAGGAGGTGAAAAAGGAAGAGATGGTGCGCATCGGCGCGGAGATGATGGGCCTGGTGAAAGGCTACAATTCCGACATCCTGGTGAGTGCCGGGGTGAACAAGGGTGTGGGAACTACGGAGTTTGCCAACTGTGCCGGCATCGCCTATACCACCCAGAGCACGAGCTTTGCCGTGGGGATCGAGGGCCAATTGATACGGGGAACCGACATCCTCTGGGCAGGACATGGGTTGGGGTTGAAGAAGCGGGGGATTGACCATAGAGAGATCGCCAAAAAGGCCGTCGCATTGTTCAGGATGGCTGAAAACATCGCTCCTGTTCGGTCAGGCGAGATGCCGGTAATCTTTGCCCCTGAGGGCATGCGCGTGCTCCTGTTGGCCTTGAGTCTGGGGGTTGACGGCAAAAACGTGTTTCTGGGTTCATCGCCTCTTGCGGGCAAACTGGGGGAGAAGGTGGCCGATGAAAGGCTCTCCGTTACCGACAACCCGCTGATCGATTATGCAGGTGGGAGCGGCACCTGCGACGGTGAAGGTGTTCCCCATCAGGCAACCCCGCTCATCGAGGACGGTGTCTTGAGGAATTTCCTCTACGACCTCGACACCGCGGGGCGGGCTGGGGCCAAGACCACCGGTAACGGTGTGGGGTGCAGCCCGACAAACCTCGTCGTCAGTGCGGGTAACACCCCTTACGAGGACATGGTAAAGCACACCAAAGAGGGATTAATTGTTCACAGCGTGTTGGGTTTGGGTCAGGGGAATCCCATCAGCGGGGAGTTTTCCGTGAATCTCCACGTGGGCTACAAGATCGAAAACGGCGAGGTTGTGGGTCGGGTAAAAGACGTTATGCTGGCAGGCAATACGTACACTGCCCTGAAAAACATCATGGCCATCGGCGATACAGCCGAATGGGCCGGGGGAACACTTCTGACTCCGCCAATCCAGATTGCAAACCTGAGTGTGGTAGCACGGTAGATAAAGTACCTCCTCCTCCCCTCCATCCCCTCCCGCCAATGGTATAAGCGCCAAGTTAATGGGTCAGGTCTGTCATTCGTCATTCCGGCGAAAGCCGGAATCCAGGAACGCACAATGAATAAGCAACCTGCGGTATACATTCTGGCAAGCAAAAGAAACGGTACCCTTTATATTGGTGTAACTTCAGCCCTAGTCAAAAGGATTTGGGAGCATAAAAGCAATATGGTAGAAGGATTTACCAAACGTTATGGTGTTCATCAGCTGGTTTGGTATGAACTGCACGAGAGTATGGAGTCGGCGATTAAGCGGGAGAAGCGATTGAAAGAGTGGAAGCGAAAGTGGAAGGTGGAGTTAATTGAGGGAACGAATCCCAATTGGGAGGATTTGTATCACACGATTGTTTGACTGGATTCCGGCGCCTGCCCCGGACTTGATCCGGGGTTCGCCGGAATGACACTTTGTCTAAGTTAGCGCTTATTCCCGCTAGGGGAGGGGAACCATGGTGAGGTACCTCGTCGTGGGTGTTTTCTGGGTAAAATGGGCACAGGCCGAGAGGCACTGCCCCGGATCACTATGTTCGGAGCAGCCCGGTGAAGATATCGAAAGCGTTCATGAAGGGCCTAAAAAATGATCGAAACCCTTGTGAGCGAGCTCTTCCACCGATCCATCCTCATGCCTGATCCGTATCCCCTTTCCCTCCCGGATCTCCCCTACATGAAAGAGGGGGGATGTGCCTTCCTGCTTGCATGCCCGCTCAAACTCCCGGATGTTTTCCGCCGGCACGGTTACCAGCAGCACATAGTCTTCCCCGCCTGAAAGGGCGAAATCAAGAGGATTGCGATCGGCATAGCCGGCCAGGCCCTTGAGTTCACGAGAAAGGGGTATCTTGTTTTCGAAAAGAAGCGCCCCCACAGCGCTTTCCTCAGCGATATGCCCTAAATCTGCGAGAAGCCCGTCACTCAGATCAATCATGGCACTCGCAAGCCGTGATGCGGCTATAGCCCTTCCGGTCTCAATCAGGGGGTCCGGTTGGTTGTGGGCCTCGATGAAGTGGGAGCCCAGGGACGCCGGTGGCGTTATCTCACCTCTCAAGATGGCGAGGCCGGCGGCGGAATCTCCCACAACTCCGGTAAGATAGATCTTATCTCCCGGCCTCGCACCGGATCGATAAAGCACCTCGCATTCATCTGCTTCGCCGATGAGGGAAACATTGATAATCAGATTCCCATGGGCGGCAACCGTGTCCCCTCCCACGATGCTCACGGCATAACGCCCACAGATGTCCCTCATACCTCGATACAGGTCATGGATTTCCTCAACCTCTCTGTCAGCCGGAATGCCCAGAGAGATCAGGGTAACCAAGGGTTTCCCGCCCATGGCCGCAATATCACTGAGATTCACAGCGATCGCCTTCCGGCCTAACTGAAACGGGGTTATGGCACTCCACAGAAAATGGACATCCTCAATGAGCATATCGGTTGTCAGAAGTAAAACCCGACCGGGGGAGGACTGATATACGGCGCAGTCGTCACCAATGCCCTTGACAACACCCTCGCGAGGGGTGATGCAGTCTTTTCTGATCGACTCTATGAGTCCGAATTCCCCAATCTCGGTTATCTTCAAACCTCTGTCTCCTTGGTCATTTGATCCTCCACAACAAATGGTATAGACTTAGTGGAGGCCCCGGGATGCTGGTGCCCTGATACTTACCAACCCCGCTCACTGCCCCCCCGGCACTGATTATGCCTGCTGCACGACCCCCGCGGGTGATCACTCTTACGCCTGAGGGGATGGAACCTCCCTCAATCATCTGACAGGTATCTTTAATATCCCGATCGGTACTGTTTTCGTCGCTGAAATCAAAAACCGATGCCCCCCAGCAATAGTCGAGGGCATAGATAAAGGCGTTGCCCGTGGGATTACAGGGGTCGCCAAACACCGGTTGGTACGAGGTGACATAGACGTTCCTGAAGAAAAGCGTCGGTTGGCTCAATATCTGTTCTCCCTCGTGGCTGATCGTTTCGTCGGGGCAGTTTCCCTGCTTGCCTAAAACCCTGTAAAAGCCCCTGCAGGGCGATCCTGGAACGAGATTTCTGAGAATAGCCTTTAAATTATTCTTTCTGACGGCATCATCGTCGTCCGGTGGGACGAGCTCAAGAATACCATCGCCATCTGCATCGGCTTGGTCGTCAAGCTCATTACAGGTAAGATTCAACAGGTCAGTCTCTCTGGTAAGGCTGTCGTGGTCCGCTACTGCATAAAATCGATTGGAGATCATGGTATACCGTGGATGGGCCCGGTCACCGGTGCCAAAATAGAGAACCGGTCGTTGTGTCCAGCAGGTGCCGTCAAATGAAAGATCGGGGGAATAAAAGGTCTTTCTTCCTTGATCAAAGCTGTTCTCCTGGGCTCCCCCTATGTGGGTGTCACCGGAAGCAAGATCAGACCCGGGATTTGATCTGAAGATGAGCTTAACCTTCCACCGGGCAACGGGGGACGAGTCATAATAATCGTACGTAATCTTCCATATCTGACCGTAGATATCGGCGGCATATAGCAAGAGCTTTTCTTTTGACAGGGGAATTACCGAAGGATCGGCAGGGAAACAGTATTTCATATCCACATACGTTTGCTCGGTTCCGGTGGCTAGATCGGCGTTGCCGTAGGTCGCCTTGAATACAAGACTTCCGTCAGCGGCATCCACCACGAATATCCCCAGCCCCATGGTATCGGGGCCGGGATTCCAGACATCATAGACCCCCGTTGTCCCGCCAGGTGTATCGGTGTAAGCCTCACCGGGAGCGGGGGAACCATCACGCTTTCCATTCTCGTTTCCATCCAGGAATTCCTCCGGAAAACCGTCTTCAAGCGGATCGTAGCCCCCGGCAAAGACGACGACATCCTTGAAGTCATCTTCTCCGAAGCCGGTTGACACCCTAATGCGGGCAAAGGCAGGTTTGTTCCATGTTTGGCCCAGGTCCTTGAACTTACCTGTTTTCCCTTTTATACGCCATTTTACGGTCCATTCGGCTGGGTCTGGTTTGGTGATATCGAGGGCCCAGTAGCTTCTCCCGCCCCTGCGCTCGCCAAAGACCAGGGTCTTATCAAAGTAGCTCCCGGTCTTAGTCTGTGCCCGCAAGAGATTGCACGAGCCGTCAACCAGGTGGACATGGGTATCGAGACTCTCGAATTCCTTGAGCCTGTCGAGAAGATCTGCGGGAATAAAGGCGAATACCTCGCTGCCGGCAGCATGGGGCCGGCCGCCGAGGCTGGGGATGTCCCTATCAGTGAAAACATGGAGCATGCCGTCGTTGGCTCCGACGGCGATAAAACGGTACTCCAGCTGGCCATTTGCATCGAAATAGTCGATGATGGCTGGCTCGGAATGGATTATGTCACCTAAGATCCATGGTCTTTTTGCAACCGGATCCCCATTCGCTAAGGCCTCAAAGGTATACCCGTACATGAAGTTGATGATCTTGTACCGGGTCAAATCATCCGTAACATCGAGGTGGCTGTTGGTAACATGTGCCTTAACGAACGGCCTGATGCTTTCATCTTCTTCGTCATAGAAGCCGATGGTTCTAAAGTCGTAGTAAGGCCCGGAAGAGGAGACCTCGACAGGGTCTGACCCCGGCATGGACTGCTTCAACAATTCCCCCACACCTCCCTTATTCACCTGGCCGCCGTCAGGCGCAGTAGACCAGTACGAGGTGCTGCCGGCCTTGAGCATGCCGTCACAGGCAACGGCAATCTCGCCGTTCTTGTCAACCACCGTCCACTCAGGCTCGGTCCTTGCACAATCTGTCCTGGACAGGTAGGCCAGGCCGTATTTCTTGAGGTTCCCCTGCCAGGAGTCTGTCTCCATCGGCCGAAAATAGGCCGTGTAGATGCTGTTGCCGCTCTGGGTCCTGTTTGCCTCATCTACGGAGACCACGGGGGCTATGTGTGATACGCCCCTGCCCAGGATATCTGCAAATGATTGGTTCAGCTGCTCTTCAAGTCTCAGGGGGTTGACGACATAGAAATAGGTGTCTGGGACGCCGTCGCTATCCTCGTCCCATTCGCTCTGTAAATCAGGCTTATCATTATTATTGAGGTCGTTAAATCCTCCCCACTTGGCGGCGTACCAGAGGGGACCCTTTAGCAAAGTTGCGGCAGTGGTAGTGCCAACGGTAAAGGTCCTTGTATGGGTCAGGGGTAGGGGTTCTCCATCATTCCAATTCACATCTGTACCGGAAGGCGTAAGAGGCGAAGTGGGCGTATCGAGGAAATAATCAACATCATCCCCCTGTGCGGTGTCCAAGTCCCTTACCTCAAGGTAGGTGCCATCGGCAGTTGTGCCTGAGATAATGTAACCTAGGTGCTGGACGATACACCCAGCAGCATAGATAGAGTCCAGGGTGATTTTAACCCCCGTGCCACTAGCAGGGTTAGCGACAGGATTACCGCTGCTGTCAACGACCTGATATTCATATTCGACAATGGCATCCATATCGTGGTCGGCAGCCTGCTCTACATCCTCGTAGTTTATCCTGAACTTTCCATAGGTAGATGTAATTTTTTCCACATAGAAATCAACAATGGTGTTGGTGGGCTGAAAACTGCCTTTGCCTGGAAGGATATCGCCAGCCAGACAGGCTGAGTCTTCAGAGACCGATTTGGCGAAGGGGACCATGGTTATGGTACTGTCTCCCACGGGAATAGTAATTCTTGGAAGCGGAGAGGCCAATGCTACGATGTAGCTGAGAACATTTTGCTCAGTGTCAGCGGAATGCATATCCTCTGTGCGGCCAAAATAGGCGACACTGGCTGCATAATAGCTTCCCTGCTTGGTTGGTTCCTCAGGGCAGAGCCCCCTGATATCACCAAAACTGGTTACATCTTTGGGAGAACATGAACCATCATACATGCTTCCCTGTTGTCCGATGTAGTGCGATCCAGCATCCCCCTCGTCCGCGCATATGGTATCTGCGAGGTTCTCTACATCTAATCCGCCTAAATCGCCGGTGAAAAACGCAAAATTGCTATTGCACCCAGGCAACTGGTCTGAGTCATAGGTGGGATTGATATCAGTTAAGACGAGCATAAAGGCTTTGGCGCAGTAATCGTTGGTCGTATATGGGTCATCCCAGTCTGGCCTTGGAAGCCCTAATGCCTCATCGACACTGGGGCCCGAGCCATAGTCAAAGGCGCTGGTAGGCGCCTTTTTGCCAGCAAAATACCTCAATCCTTCATACATCATCTCGGCTGTTGGATTACCCCAATCCGGGAACTCCCCTTCGGTCATGGCACGGTCCGCTAACCAGGCATCTGACCAACCGGGTTCGTAGGAATAACCACTGTAATTGAATTCAGAAATCCTCAATTTATCGATGGTCTTGATAATACCATTGGTAGAGGTGAACCTGCCCGTATCAGGATCAATCTCATCCCCTATTGGACCTATCTTCTTTCGCAATACCCCGCCCGAGGTATTTTTTTTGTAGGAACCTGTTAGGAGGCCAAAGTACATTCGCCCTGATTCACCATATCTCTGGAGGATGCCAATAGGTTTATAAGCCCCGGAAGGATACTGCTTGCTGTTGGGCTCGGGCATGGAAGGATTGCCTACCGTCACCCTGACCACGTAGTCCGTAGGCGAAACCGTGGGACCGGTTTCGCCATGCACCACCTTGTTGCCGGCAACCGGCCGCTCAATGGAGACCCACTCCCATATACGATAGGGTACGTTGGTCAATACGCGCAAAAGGGGCGGGGCGTTTTCGGAAATCATAGTGGTTGAAGCGAACAGATGTCTTGTTCCTGCGCTTGGCGATACAAACGGGGTATAATCCCTGATGTCGTATCCATTGGTAGCAGGGTCGGTGTATTCCTTGCCCCAACTGTGAGCGTCCTGAGGAATGTAGGCTCTTTCCAAAACCGTTTCAGTTGCTGTGTCCGTTGAACGATAACCGCCGTAGAGGACCTTTCTCAGGCAGTCTATTCGCGACATGGTGAGGTAGTTCAGGAAATCGCCGCTCCATTCCCCTGAGCATGTCTTGTCTACTGTAGTTGAAGAGGGTTCAAATCGCTTGTCAGTAGTGTCGTACGTGTAGCATTTGTAACAGTCGAAGTAACCGTAATAGTCGATGGCCGGATTGTATCCGACATCCAGCTCTCCATCGCCATTCAGATCCGATGCATCGTTATAAGCCTCGTAATA
>DATKZQ010000123.1:0-2996 GCA_035527895.1 Desulfatiglandales bacterium | reverse complement strand
GGCCCCGTACAGGGCCGTTTCAAACCGACGCACCGCCCCATAAGCCTTAGCACTAAGGTAGCAGCCTGTGTGCGCCGTTTTGAAACGCCCACTCCTCTGAACGATGGGAGGACAGAGTCAAAAAAAGACATCTCCATGCTCACCATACTGTTTCTTTCATGTATAACCCTGAAGCGAAGCGCCGGGGTCATGCGCTATCGTGAGAAAACCCCGGCAGTCGTATTCGAAGCGACGTTCTACCCATGCGCTGACCGCCCTTGTCAACAACGGCGATAACGACTTTTCTTTTGACTTTAGCTGCCCCACCCTTTACAGTATTGATTATGGAATAATCCCACTTAGCTCCTTTGTTGCAGCTTCAGCTGTTTGCTCCGTGGATGATGCGTACCTTATAGCAAACCCAGGTGATACTCATGTATATCATTTTAGGAAGTGGCACGACTGGATATTATGCAGCCAACCAACTGAAGAATATAGGCCACCAGTTCACCCTTGTGGACATTAAACCAGAGAGAACCGAAGCCCTCAGGGAGATGGGTTTTGAAAATGTGGTAGAAGGTGACATCACTTCACCGGACCTCTTGAAAAAAATCAATGTAGAGTTGGTCACGGGCGTGTTGGTGCTGACAACTGATCCAGACCTGAACATTAGTGCTGCCAAGGTAATAAGGCAGATCAGCAAGGAGGTGCCCATTATCCTGAGGGCAGGAAAACAGAATACTGCCGAAGATTTCAAAGGCCTGGAGATTGACGAGATCATTTATCCCAGCTCGGCAGTAGCCGAGAAGGCCATCAGAAGCCTTGAAGAGTTAGAGCTCAAAAAGAAGCTCAAGAGGCTCACCGCTATATTGGCCGAAGCCGATAAGAGCATAGGTATCGTAACCCAAGACAACCCGGACCCGGATGCCATCGCCAGCGCAGTTAGCCTTCGGGAGATTTCAGAAAAATTGGGCAAGAGCGCCGACATAATTTACGGGGGGAAGATCGGTTACGCGGAAAACAAGGCCCTCATGAATCTCCTCGGAGTGAAACTGATCCCCATTGATAAGATCAAGGACCTAAATCGCTATTCCAAGATAGCCCTTATTGAAGCATCCATTCCGGGGAAGAATAACTCTTTGCCAAGCCAGATTAGCCCAGATATTATTATAGATCACCACCCCTATGACCCTGCAAAGGTATCAGCTGAGTATATTGATATAAGACCGGAACTAGGGGCAACCTCCACCATTTTGACAAGCTACCTGGTACAGCTAGGCTTTGAAATATCAACCGAGTTGGCCACCTTGTTGCTTTACGGTATAAAGACCGACACTGCTGATTTCACAAGAGGTGCCACACCAAAAGATCTTCAGGCAATGGTTTTGCTCTATCCCAAAGCCTCCCTAGACCTTTTAAACAAGATTGAAACGCCCCTTATGTCTGCGGAAACACTGGATGTTCTCGGTGAGGCAATAAAAAAGAGGAGAATTATGGGAAGCTTGCTTTTGGCCAATGTTGGCTTCATCAGTAACAGAGACACATTGCCTCATGCGGCAGAGCACCTCCTAAAACTTGAGGGAGTGTCTACTGTGCTGGTCCACGGCCTCAGCGAAGAGGTTGTGCATATCTCGGCCAGGAACAAGGACATCAGGATCAACCTCGGGCAGGTTATGGAGCAGGCATTTGGAGACATCGGTGAAGCAGGAGGCCATCCTACTGCTGCTGCGGCACGAATCAAGTTAGGGCTTTTTGGGGGCGCCAAAGACAAAGAGTCCTTAATGAAGCTCGCTGAGGAGGCCATAACAGATCGGTTCTTACGGGTCGTGGGGGTCGAAGAAAAGAAGTGACAGTTCAATCGGCGTGTAACGCACCGATTCTCACCCGCCCTTTCATGCTGCATTAAACAATACCTCAGAGCCCATCCTAACCCCCTGACGCGACTTTTCGCACAAGAATGGTGGGGCATCCATTGGCCGGTGCAGTCCGGAATTGGTCAGAAGGCATGAGAATAATCCGAGGCATACTAAAAAAGGGCTCTCCTCGGAACTCTCGTTCCAATCATGGCCGCTTGCCGTCGCCCTCTTCGTTAGAGCAAACGAGATCTGCACCGGTCGGGACTATGCGTGGAACAGTAACACAGCCTTGCTTGCGTGCCCTACTCCTTTTCTGTAGCCTCTTCTTTCTTGCCGATCTTTTCCGCAGCCTTTTCTAGAGTCGCAGCCAGTTTTCTCCTGAGGTCTTCTTCCCCTTTCTTGAGTTCAACAATCCGAGCCTTCAAGGCAGCAATATCCTCCTCAGCGGTCCTGCCCGCCCTTTCATAGGCGAGGAGCGAGATAACGAGTGCTATAATCGCTACGATCAGGGCCAAAAACGCCAAAACCCTCCACGTCTTTTCGTCTCCCTTTCAGCCATGGTAAAGCCCTCCTTTATTTAGGGTGAAAAGCGGTGAGAGGCAATACACCCCCTTGACTCTTGACGGTCCTCTGCGGGTTTTGGCTATTTCTTGCTCTTTTCGCTTTCCTTCTTTGTACCGGCCTTCGGGCCTCCCTTTTTCTCCTCGACCCCCCTTACAGCTGCCTCCATCCTGTCTAAGACATCTGCCGTCTTATCGCGCAAGGAATCGGTGGCCTTGGCAACGGTCTCACCAACATTAGTCAAAACCTCCGTCTGTTTCTTCAGATCTGCAACTCCTCCAACCTTGTAGTAGGCCAGGATAGCTATAATGAGGGCTATAATCGAAATTATGAGTGCTAACGTCTCCATGATTTATCACCTCCTCTCCCTTTTGGCTGTTTTGCGTACTTACCTAAACCGAACTCGCGACAGTCAGTCCGGCAATGGCTTATGCGTGTGACGAATTAAAAGGACTCACGTAACACTATAACGCCGGTAATCATGGTTTATGTAGGATGATTCTTCAGCCATTTTTTCTTATAAGAGTTTCTGGATTTTTCTTTGTTACGCCGCTGCTTCATAAACCAGACGATCACGTCTTGAGGGCTCCATGTGATTCT
>DATKZQ010000122.1:0-8477 GCA_035527895.1 Desulfatiglandales bacterium | reverse complement strand
GCCTGCCCTGGCGCGACGAGATACGAACATAATGGAATCTCGGCACGATTCTGGTTTTTTGGGGCATACAATTATCTATCTTAAGCCAGGTCTGGGCCAGGGGTCTGGGCCAGGGATTGCTTCACATTCGTTCGCAATGACATCTATAAATAGTAGCCGTTTGAATGCAACTTGGTATCAGACCTCAGTTTGCTGGGATGCGACTAACGACCGGTAGTGTTCGTCTGTTTTCATAAGATCCTCATGCGTGCCAGTGGAAACAAGGCCAGTCGCATGCAGCAGGATGATGCGGTCCGCATCCTTGAGGGCAGGAAGGCGACTTGTAACGACAAACACGGTCTTATTGCGAACAAGAGAGGGTAGCTCCTTGAGAATCGATTCCTCCGTCAGGCTGTCCAAGGCGGAGGTAGGCTCATCAAGAATTAGAATATCCGGGTCTTTCACCAATACCCTGGCCAGGGAAAGCCGCTGCTTTTGTCCTTCCGAAAGGTTCACCCCTCTTTCGCCGAGTTTTGATTCATAGCCCTCGGCCAGGCTGGTTATGAAGTCATGGATTCCTGCAGTCTCGGCTGCTCGAATGACGTGATCCTTCGTGGCATCGGGGTTACCATAGCAAAGGTTATCCATAATAGTACCCGATACAAGGAGGGGGCTCTGGGAGCCATACCCTATCCGTTGGCGCAGTATGTTCAATTGGTAGTCCGATGCCGGTCTGCCGTCGAAGTAGATCTTCCCTGTGGTGGGCCGGTAGAAACAGAGTATGAGACTCAGCAGCGTGGTCTTACCTACGCCGCTCGGACCAACAATTGCAACTTTTTCGCCGGATTTGACGTGGAAGGATACATCCTCCATCACCTTTTCGCGACCATTGTATGAGAAGGTGACGCCTCTGAACTCCACCGCCCCGGTCAGTCGGTCAACTGGAATACCGGTGTCCATATTCTCTTCAGGAACGATGTTGAACAGTGCAGAGACACGCCGAAGCGAAGCGAGCGCCCTTTGTAATTGAAGATTGGCGGTGGCCAAAAGTTGAGCCGGGCCGAAAACGTATCCCAGATACGCCTGAAAAGCCAGCAGAGAGCCCAGGGTCCACTGGTCCTTAATCACCCAGTATGCACCCAGTGCCAGAACAATAGCCCGCGCAATACCGGGTATAGAAGTGATCACAAGGTTAGCAACTGAACTCAGGGTAGTCTGCTCCAGGGAGAGGCGGAAAGCGATCTTGAGCTCAGACATCACGTTTCTAACGGTGCGGGCCTCCGATGAGAACGCCTTTATTAAAGAGACTGACGACAAAGACTCTTGAAGTTGACTTGAAACGTGGGCCTGTTGTTCCATATTCTGATGGCTCAAAACGTAAATCTTTCCGGCAAAAAACCGCATACAGAGCCCAAGCCCGGGCAGGATAACTGCCACAATAAGTGCCAATCTCCACTCCAGGTAGAAAAGGAAAGCGATACCCCCTAAGAAACGCGCAGCATTGCTGATGATGTGCACGATGGTGCTCGAAAAAAACCAACGCAAGCCCTCTACGTCAGCGGTGAGGCGAGACATAAGGTAACCCGTCTGGGTTTCATCAAAAAAGGCCATGGGAAGCGTCAGCGTACGCTTAATGATATCGTGCTGAACGTCCAGGGTTACTTTCTGCTCAAAGCGTGCAAAATAGAATTCCTCCAATACGCTTGCAAGCTTTTCTCCCAGAACGATAATGATGAGCACAAGGATTGCCCCGGCCAAAAGCGCCAGCTGACGGGCTAAAATGACATCGTCAATAATATAACGGGTGATGAGTGGTTGGGGGAAGGCAAGGAGGGTAGAGACGATGATGAGCAAGAACCCGAGCAAGCCCTTTTTCCAGTGCCGATCTACATACGGGCGCAGGTTCCTAAGGTCTGGCTTTAAGCCGGCATATCCTCCGTCGCCAGCAATCGAATCCCCTGGCAGCTTCCGCGAAAGCCCCTGCTTTAGATATGTAAACCACGTATCCACGTGTCTAGATGAAATCCTCCATGTTACACCAATATATTGTTGTACATAATGTCTCCATAGTACATCTTCTGGTATAGGGGGTCAAATCTTTACTTTTGACATTTCAAAGATTTTTTGATATTAACAACCCATGGCACGAGCTTTGCGAATACAATTTGAAGGAGCGCTGTACCACATTACCTCGCGCGGTAATGAAAAACGAGCCATATTCAAAGATGATATAGATAGACTGCGGCTCCTCGAAATCTTGAAGCTTTCCCTAAAGAATTATCAGGTCGTGCTCTACTGTTATGTACTTATGCAAAATCATTACCATCTTTTGGTTGAGACGCCCCATGGCAACATAAGTGAGTTCATGAGACACTTCAACATAACCTATACCTCTTACTACAATAAAAGGCATAATCGGGTTGGCCATCTGTACCAAGGGAGATACAAGAGCATATTGGTCGATAAGGAGAGTTATCTTACTGTCTTGTCCCGCTATGTGCATTTAAACCCCACAAGGATTGAGGGGTGGATAACCAGACCTGCCAGAGATAAAGAGAAGTATCTGAAGGAATATCCTTGGAGCAGCCTCTTGGGATACATAAACGAGGGCAAGAAATCACCGCCCATAGACTACAGCTTAATCCTTGCAGAATATGGAGGCGATAGCATCAGAGGAAGGATGAATTATTGGAAACAGATACGAAGGGACATAATGGATGGTCTGGAAGTGAAGAATCGAATTGTGGGTCAGAGTGTCCTGGGAACGGATGAGTTTGTGGAATGGGTGAAGAAGAGCTTCGTGAACAAGATGACAAACCGGAGGGAGGTGCCCTCAGTTAGGGGAATCTTGCGATACAGATCGCGGGATGAGATTCTCAAGGTACTATACGAGGAAACCGATAAAACAGAAAGGGAGATCTTCAAAGAAAAGGGACCTCTAAGAGAGATGGCAATGGAATTCCTCTTCAGGTACGGCGGATTGAAGGGTGTGGAAATAGCTCGGATAATGGGTATTGACTACAGCACCGTAAGTAAAGAAAGAAAGCGACTAATGGAAGGTTTGGAAAAAGATACTGTGCTGCGCAGGCAATTCAAGAGGATAGAAGGTAAATTGTCAAAAGTAAAGATTTGACCCCGGTAAAAGGTTACTGGATGGGGGTTTTCGGGAGGGATGGGAGAGCTTTCTTTCTGAGGTTAGGCAGAAAAAGACCACAAGACAGACCAAGTGTGTTTCCTGCCCTATCAAGGCCATGTGTGGGATGTGTCCTGCGAATGGGGAGTTGGAAACCAGGGATCCTGAAGAGCCGGTAGACTTCTTCTGCCAGGTAGCACACCTGAGGGCATATGCTCTTGATATCCCTGTAGCGTCTCATGATGAATGCGAGTATTGCAAGGGCGGGAGTAAACATGGTGAACTGTTGCGGGCAGCCGCGAAGCTACGGGGGATGAGCAACGAGTGATGAGGAGTGAGGACTGAGTGATGAGGAGCGAAGCGATCATCATGAGAGGGTTACAAGAGGGCTACGTGCCTTTGCAGAGAAGCAACGGAAGAAGTAGATAGGGGATAATCAGTTGTGAATTAAGAGGTTCGATTTATGTCTATGGACGGACCCAAAAATGGCCATTCGGCAAAGGGGCCTGAGGTATTTCCCTGTACTCGGTCCTCAGCACTCGGTCCTCAGCACTTGTTCCCTGATATAGCTACTGAGCTCCTGGAACGTGGGCACAGCGTTCGTTTTCAGGCCCCAGGGCGAAGTATGCATCCCACCATCAAGGAGGGGGAGAGCATCACGGTGGAGCCTGTGGAGCCACCAGCTGTGCGGACTGGAGATATAATCCTCTACCGCACGAAAACCGGGGTTATTGCACACCGTGTAATACGGATAGAGCAAAAGGCTACTTCCAGCGAAGCTATCTTCAAGGCCGAGTGGCCGATCCTTAAAGGCCGCCCTTCCCTTTCTCAGTCCTCGTCACTCAGTCCTCAGCACTTGTTTCTTCTCCGTGGGGATGCATCGGTAAACTGTGACCGTCCAGTTGAGGGAGGGCAGATCTTGGGCAAGGTGGTTTCCGTAGAAAGGGATGGTCGTTTGATTGACCCTTATAGCCCGAACGCAAAAGTGATGTATTTGACCCGCCTGAGCGTCTCTTCGCTTAAACGCTGGATCAAGCGAGCCTTCTTTCGGCGAGGGCGTCCTTGACGTGATGTCGCAGCAACATATGTTGTGGACAACTGAAAATTCTTACGAGTGTCGGCGTCTCCCAGTAATAGTCCATGCACTACCAAAATGGAGGTCTCTTCTGCTGGTATCTAATCTATTCCTCCAACACTTCCACCACCTCAATAGCAGTGAAAAGCCACGTATTCTCGAGTTTTCTTAACGTGCACCCAAGCTCGAGGACTTCATCATTAAAAGGGTCTCCTCCTTTCAAGGTCCCCGACGCCTGGCCGGTCACTGCGACCCTTGCGGTTTGCTTCTCTGGAAAATCAATGCCCAGGTCGTGAAAGCGCACGGTAAGTTTTGAAAAATAGAAGCGGGCGCGGGCTGCAAGCCCGGATATTTCCTGTCGAGTATAACGGCCGGAAAAGGCGCTGATGTGACTCTCTATTTGGCAGTTGTCGGCAAATAAAACGGCTATGTCTCTGGCCTTTCGCGCCATGGTGAAATTATCCTCATCCTGATCTTTCGACACCAATTTTGAGAGCATCCTAAACTGCTTTTTTACCCGCTTCTCTTCATTCTGAAAGAGGTAATGTGTAGCTGCTACCCCAAGCATCAGCATCAAAACAGTGATTACAATGTTTTTCTTCACCATAAGGGCACGCCTACTATTCGTTTGCGCAGGGTCTGTCCAAGACTATGATTTGCCAAAGGCATGTTTCTGTTATCCCCTACGACGTAAACGCAGTCGTTTTTAACCTGCCGGGGCGATAAGTTCCAATTACAAGCGTAACGAACATACGGCTCATCGATCCTTTTTCCATCGACAAAAAGTCTACCTTCCCGAAACTCGACGGTCTGGCCTTGTAATGCGATTATCCGCTTGAGGAGCATCACTTTCTTGCCTGCAAGCCTAACCAGTACGACATCTTGAGGTTCAGGCTCTGAAAAGAGGTATCCGAGTCGCCAACAAAAATTAATGCCTCCGTTTGAATACGTCGGCTCCATGCTGTACCCCTTGATCCGAAAGGGGATACACATGTGGCCGAAAAACAGATATGCTACCAGTGCAACAAGCACAAGTCGCACAATGTTTCTGGGTGTGAGGGGGGGAAAGAGAAAGTGGCGAACGGTGCTATGTAAGGTCATGATTTTCAAATGCGCTTATCTTCAGGCGAGTCCGGCTTCAAGGCACGTCTCTCAGGGGCTACAGCCAAGAAACAAGAGCAAAATGCAGTCGACACAGGTCTCCACTTTGGTTTGTTGTTGCCTTAGTGTTTGGTGAAATAGCCTGAATCTGCCTTCTTGATTTGATACGTGAAAAGGGTGCTAACACCAATATCGTAATCGATCATGTACTGAGCGAGAAGATCTCCGTGGATCAACACGATTTGACCGGGGATACGAACGGCATACTCAAATGCCTCTTTTGAAAAGCTTGATGTGGTCACGAATATGCCCTTTCTTGCGCGTTGTCTTTGAAGAGACCCCACAAATCTCTCCATTTCGGCTTGACCAACCGGTTTGTCTCCCGTTCTAGCCTGAATGTAAATCACGTCAAATCCCAGCGGATCTTCCTTGACGATCAGGCCAATTCTTTCGTTCCCCATTTTCCCGATTGTTTTTATGAAATCCTTTCGACCTCCGCCATAACCCATTCTGGTTAAAAGCTCCACAAGGATTTTGCTGAACAGACTAAGAGAACTTCCTTTCACATAGTGTAGCAGCTCTTTTACTGTCTTATCCCGAAAGTTCCGATAAGCACGCTCCATCGATTGCTGGGGCGTTTGTTCGGGTTCAATAGCCACCTTTTTTTTATCAGCCGCCTTGTCCCTTCTCAGCTCTCGAAACTCGCGAAACTCCTTGAACTGATCCAAGAATTTCACGTCGATCTTCGCGGGATTCCTTTTGAGCACCTCAAATCCTCTCCTGGTGATACGGAAGTGATGCCGCGGGGTAGGCGCGAGCAGGCCGGCCTTATACATGAAGGTCTGGGCCCATACAACACGGTTATAGAATATCGGTTGCCGGCCGTTCGGCAGGAGCGCTCTTCGCTCTTGAACGGTAAGACTAAACTGATCGGAAAGGGTATTGACGGCTTCGCGTAAAGAATGTTCCTGTTGATCCCCTACAAATCTCAACAACGGCAGCATGACAGACTGATAATCTGGTATCGGCATAATCTGCGGCCTCCCTGTTTAACGGTCCAATTTTCAAGGCGACTGTAATGCTAAAGTCCAGCAATCCCCCGCGGACTGACCAGCTGCCCGGGGAGTGCACGGCCAAGAAGCTCAGATATAAGGAGCGGTTTGGCTCGCGTCCCTCTTGGTTTTCCCTTGCTTTCTCATCTCCGAGATGTCATCGGCGAGGTGTGCAGGGTCAGCCACTCACTGAATTCAGCAGCGAGTTCCTTAACGAGAACTGCGCCCTTGAAATTGCGGGGGATCTGCGCGAACCGGATATAATCGGGCTTCGCTCCTTTGGAGATATGCTGTGTCGCCATATCCGTAAAGGTTTTCTCGATTTCTACAACCTTTTCCTGTGCCTGCTGGTTTTTTATCTCAATCGTTACACAACATGAATCTTCGTGTTCGCTGTCAACCTTGAGTCCTACGACGGCAATATCAAATGAATCTTCGGGCAATTGGTAGTAATGGGAAACGAAATTGGTCAATTCGGAGTTTATTTGGTCATACGCGTAGTTGGCGCCACCTCTGATCAGAAGTGTCGATTCCCTGGTGACCCAGTAGTAATCCGGCGCGCCGTCTTGCTCGTTTTTCAGCGCAAAGGCGATATCCTTGAGTCCAGTGTACCATCCCTGATGAAAGGCTTCACGAGTTGCTTCCGCGTCCTTGACATATCCAGACATGAGGTTTGACCCCCGGGTAATTAAATAACCGGGTCGGCCATTGTCACAGTCTTTCATATAGCCGTTTGTGGCCGGGGTAATGCTCTGTACGATGCGAGCTTCGGTAAAGGGATGATGGGGTCGACCGATATAGTAGCCGGGCTGGGCCTGGCTATTTACGCGGTGATTCCAGCCGTGCTTGAACGCCTCTAACGTGGCCTTTTCCGATAAGTGCCTCGGGGTGCCGATAACCTGCAGGCAGGTTTCGGTGGAACCAAACCGGACTATCGGAGTCTTCCCGGCGTAGTGTTGAAGCCGCTTAATGGTTGCCGGTCCGACCGGGGCGGAGCCTATAAGGAAATCAGTTTTATTCATCGCCGTTTTCAATTCTTCGGAGCCTATGGGCAGCTTACCCGTGCGGTCGAGATTTTCCAGAAAGTCAAAATGGCGTGATACGGTGGGCGCCACCAGACGGTCGTAGTTGCGGGATGCAACCTCTGACAGGATTTTCCAGTAGTCGGTGGTGTATTTTTCCATCAGATGGATATGGGAATTAGGGCGTCGCAGTGCCCAGTCCGTAATGGCAGTTGAATTAGTGTGATGTAGAGGATTGACGACCACGACGGCGAATCTGTCTGTCGGTTTGATTTCGAGGAAGTGCTCAAACGTTGACCTGTTTGTCCGGTAGGCACGATAGGGCAACTGGACGCCTTTGGGCTGGCCTGTGGTCCCCGATGTGAAAACGATAATCCTTGTAGATTCGAGATCGAGATCGCCGGAGAATTCATCGTCGGGCAGTTCTGTTTGGCTATCGAGATTGTCCACATGAAATACTTTGATGTCTCGAACTTGATTTCCGATAGAATCCAGATAGTCAGGGTTAAAGTGTGAATCTGCGACAGCCAGTTTACATTCGGTGAGCTGAATTTTGTAAGAAATCCGGGCGATGGTGTCTGCCTGCCAGTTGATGGTAACGGGGGTCGTACCTGTCATGGTCGAGGCCATACGAAATGCCAGGTCGGAGTGATGGTTCGCGCCATAGCAGAGGGCGAAGCAGTCACCGGTTTTACATCCCACGTTTCGGATAACGCTTGCGGCTTTTTTTGCCTGCACCCATAGTGCATCCCTGGTCAACGCTGTGCGGAGGCTCTGTTTGCCTTCGCCGAAGGAATAGTAAAAGAGAAGAGGCTCCTGGCAGTTTTCGAATGCGAGGAGATAGTCTTTCAAAGCAGGAGAATGTTTGATTCCCATTCCTAAACCTCAGTTCAATCCGCACCCCATCTAGTTTCTGTTGCTACGCCTTTATTTTATTTCGTAAAACCACGTCCATTGGGTGTCGTCAGAGTTACTAACACTATAACGCCGGTTAGTTGACATCTGATTGGTCATGGTGTATACTCCTGAAAAACAACAGGAGGTGTGCCATGACGGAGGACGATTTGAGAGAACTGATGCCTCAATTGGAGGCATATCACCGTCGGTTTAGCGGT
>DATKZQ010000121.1:0-10052 GCA_035527895.1 Desulfatiglandales bacterium | reverse complement strand
AGAAAGCCACGGGCTTGCCCGTGGATGAATGCTGGGCAGGGTAATCCGCCGTAGTCCTATTGGGACGAAGGCGGATATGCTTCGGCGGGTTCCGCCGAAGAATGTGGAGGTACCACGCTCTTGCGCGTGGGGCTCCACTGGATTTCACTATAGGTTATGCCGCCGCGGCGGGTCAAGGGAAATGTTTCGGGAAGAAACAAGACTTAAGGGAAGTCTGGGGCATGAGAGCAAATTCAGAATAGCTCTGATTCGGGCGATTGAGTTGTTTTGTATGTGGTGTTTGAGATCCCCCCTCTACCCGCCTACGCAGAAAGCCACGGGCTTGCCCGTGGATGAATGCTGGGCAGGGTAATCCGCCGTAGTCCTATTGGGACGAAGGCGGATATGCTTCGGCGGGTTCCGCCGAAGAATGTAGAGGTGCCACGCGCTTGCCCGTGGGGCTCCACACGGAGAGGTGAAAATTCAGCCTTTTGAAGTATATAAAGCCTTAATGGCTGCGAGAGAACTTGTATGAAGGTCAACATAAAGCCTGTTATCGCCTATCTCCTGGCGGCCGCCTTGGTTGTGATCGTAGCCTATCAAAGCGTCGATCATTCCTTGGATAAGATTAAGAAACGGGGTTTCATGGTCCTCATAACCACCAATGGGCCTACGACCTATTATCTGTATCGAGAAGAAGAGATGGGTTTTGAGTATGACCTGGCCAAGGCATTCGCCGATTACCTGGGAGTAGAACTCAAGGTTGTTGTGGCGGAATGGGACGACGTATTTCCTTTGCTGAGACGGGAGAGGGGTGACTTTATCGGTGCAGGCTTGAGCATCGGCGACGAATATGAAATGGCGATCAGCTTTTCAAGGCCCAACTTCACGATCCAACACGCTGTTATCACGCATAAAGATGATCCGAAACTGGAGGACGTGGAGGCCTTGCAGGATGAGGTAATCCACATAAGGAGTGGAACGTCCGGGGAGGAGAAGCTGCAGGACCTCGTCGACAGAGGTTATAATCTGAAGGTCAAGCCCTACGATAGTGTGCCAACCGAAGAGTTGATCAGTTGGGTTGCACGTAAGAGAATCAGGGTAACGGTCTCGAAATCAAACCTCGCTCTCCTCAGCAGAAGGTACTATCCCGACATCAGAATATCCTTTACCCTGGATGAGAGTAAGTATCTCGGATGGGCAGTACGTAGAAGAGATAAGAAGTTGCTGAACGCCATTAACAGGTTCTTTGGCGAGATAAAGAAAAACGGCTTATATGAGAAGATATATGAAAAGTACTACTCATACATAGAGATCTTTGATTACTTCGACATCAAGACGTTTCACCGGAGAATTCAGACGAGGCTCCCGAAGTATCAGGGCATAATAGAGAGAACTGCAGAAGAATACGGCTTCGACTGGCGTTTGATAGCAGCGATTATATACCAAGAGTCACATTTCAGACCCAGAGCTCGGAGTCATACTGGAGTAAAGGGGCTCATGCAGCTGACCCTTAAGGCGGCCCGTGATATGGGCATCAAGAACAGACTCGATCCCGGCCAAAGCATCTCCGGAGGTGTACAATACCTCAAGCAGCTCTATGACCGGTATGACGGTATTGACGGCTGGGACAGGATCCTTATAACACTCGCAAGCTATAATGTCGGGCACGGCCATATTGCTGACGCAAGACGGCTTGCCAGGGAGCAAGACCTTGACCCCAACAAATGGACATCATTAGCTGAGGTGCTGCCGCTCCTTTCACATAAGAAGTACTACAAGAGGACCAAACACGGATACTGCCGCGGAAGTGAGCCTGTTGAGTATGTTAAAAGGATCGTGCTGTACTACGATATCTTAAAAATGCAGGCAGTAAACCGAGAGTTCGAGGGTGTTTGAGACTTGAGTCGCCCTTTTTCCGGCCCACTGCCCAATCATGCCCATGAGTCTTTTGAGCACCGCCAACCCCCTTTTCCAGTATTTATGACCTTGACACAGAAAAACCATTTTCTTATACCTGCTTGTGCAAATAGCATGCTTCTTGTTGCAGGCCCTTCGGCGCAGTGGATAGAATCTGAAACGGAGAGGATAAAGGTATGATCCATGTCGAAAACCTCACGAAGTACTTCAATGAGCTCTGTGCAGTGGATCAAATCACCTTCGATATCCAGAGGGGCGAAATTCTGGGGCTGCTCGGGCCCAATGGGGCGGGCAAAACTACCTTTCTACGGATGCTCACCGGGTATCTCCGTCCCACTTCCGGTATCATTCGAGTTAAGGACTTCACCATTGATGAGCACTTGCTTGAGATAAAAAAGCTCCTGGGCTACTTACCGGAATCGGCCCCGTTGTATCACGATATGCTCGCATATGATTACCTGAACTACGTTGCCGATGTCAGGGAGCTTCACGGAGAACAAAAGCTCTCCAGGATTCGCCGCCTGGCTGACCTCTGTGGCCTCAACGAGGTCATGCATCAGCCCATTGGTGAACTCTCGAAGGGATATAAGCAACGGGTAGGTCTGGCCCATGCAATGATGAGCGATCCTGAGATCTTGGTGTTGGATGAGCCCACATCGGGCTTGGATCCCAATCAGATCGCTGAGATTCGGGAGATCATTAAGAAGATCGGGAAGAAGAAGACGATCATCATCTCCACCCACATTCTGAGTGAAGCGGAGGCGACATGCGATCGTATTGTCATCATCAATCGAGGCAGAATCGTTGCCGACGGCAGCACCGAAACCATCAAGCAAACAGCGGGCGGCGAGTATTTGGTTAGTATTTCTCTCCAGAACACAGACTTCAAATCTGTGGAAAGGGAATTGGGTTCACTTGAGGGTGTAGTGGGCATTGCGCTCGGCAGTGACGAGGAGAGCATTTTGGGGGTTAGGCTTACCTGTAAGTCCTCTGCCGATATCCGCGGTGAAATCTATCTGAGAATCAAACAGACTGACTGGATTCTTTTGGAATTTCATCAGGAGACCGGATCTCTAGAAAACATATTCCGACGACTCACTCAGGAGAACTGATATGCGACAGGTTAGTCATATCTTCAAGAAGGAATTCAAGTCCTATTTCGTATCCCCCATAGCCTATATCGTTATAGGTATTTTTCTCCTGGTGACTGGATGGTTTTTTTTCACGCCCTTCTTTCTCTTCAACCAGGCGAATCTCAGGAACTTTTTCGCACTGCTTCCCCTTGTCTTTTCATTCGTGGTTCCGGCCGTCACTATGAGGCTGTTCTCGGAGGAGCTGAACGTAGGATCCTATGAGATCCTTTTGACCATGCCGGTGACTATTCTTGACATAGTCTTGGGAAAGTTTCTGGCCAGCGTGGTCTTCGTGGCAGCAATGTTGATGCCTACGGTAGCGTATCCCATCACGGTTTCCCTTCTCGGTCAACTCGACTGGGGGCCGGCTATCGGCGGGTATATGGGCGCTGTTTTGCTGGGTTGCGCCTTTTCTGCCATCGGGCTGTTCGCATCATCGCTCACCCGCAACCAGATCATAGCCTTCATTGCCGGTATGGCCATCTGCTTTGGCCTGACCTTGATTGATAAGATGCTTTTTTTCCTCCCCCAGTCACTCCTGGGAATCTTGGGATACCTGGGTGCGGACTTTCACTTTCAAAACATCTCGAAGGGCATCGTTGATTCCCGAGATATCCTTTATTTCTTGAGTGTTTGCTTCGTCGGGCTCTATGGGACACACCTAGCCATGCAGGAAAAACGTTAGGGAGAACAAAGATGGGCATGAAGAGCAGATCAGGAGAGTACGTTAGATTCTTAGCCTATCTTGTTGTCATTGTCCTCGTAAATGTGGCTGGGATTACCCTGTTTTTCAGGCTGGATCTGACAGCAAACAAGATATACTCGATTTCCGGGGCGAGCAAAGAGGTTGTATCCACCCTGTCCGAGCCCCTTACCATCAATGTCTTTTTCACCAAGAACCTCCCCGCACCCTATAACAACACCGAACGATATCTCCGCGACCTGTTGGAAGAATACGCTATCTACGCCAATCAATATTTCAATTACCGCTTCTATGACGTGAGCCCGGAAGAAGGAGATATGAGTCGCGAAACGAGGGAGAATCAGGAACTGGCACGAGGCTACGGTATCTTTCCCGTTCAGATCCGGGTGATCCAAAAGGATGAGGTTAAATTCCAGAAGGCCTATATGGGCCTCGTGATGATACATGGTGATCTCCTTGAGCGGATTCCGACCATTGCTTCCACGGAGGGCCTCGAGTACAAGCTGACAACGACTATAGAGAAACTCAACAACAAGATCAGTGCCCTGTTGGGCCTGCCCGAAAAGATCC
Source organism: Desulfatiglandales bacterium (assembly GCA_035527895.1). GTDB lineage: Bacteria > Desulfobacterota > DSM-4660 > Desulfatiglandales > B25-G16 > JADFWK01. The sequence continues at coordinate 5,747 of DATKZQ010000121.1, read as the reverse complement.
GCGTCAAACTCTTTTTATCCTCCTCCCTTGAAACAGTCGCTCCTTATTTGCAGGTTGGCGATCTGGCTAAGCTCCCCGGGAGGCTGGAAGAAATCGTTAAGAAGCTGAATGACAAGAACTATGGAAAGCTGGAATTCGAATACCTGGACCCTGCAAAGGATGAGGGTCTTGAAAAGGAATTAGAAAAGCATCATATTTTGAGCCTCAAGTGGCCGGCCCTTTCCGGTGGTAAAATCCAGCCGGGCACGGGATCCATTGGTATGGTGATGGAATACGGTGACCGGGCGGTGGAAGTTCCATTGATTCGCGTGCTGCGGGTGCCCCTCATCGGTACGCGGTATGAGCTGACTGACCTGAGCAAGATGGAGGAGATTATCAACGAAAACGTGGAGTCGATCATAGACATCAATCAGGATCTTGGTTATCTTGTTGACCACGGTACCCTTGAACTCACCGGTCCACCGACGGCACAAGAGCGGGGGGAGAGCCTCTCCACGTTCCAAAGCCTCGTATCACAGACGTACACCCTCAAAAACGTGAGTATCGAGGACGGGGTTATACCTGTAGGCATCAACTGCCTCATAATAGGGGGACCTACCGAGGCCTTTAGCGATTACGAGCTCTTCCAGATCGACCAGTTCCTGATGCGAGGTAACAGTCTGGCCCTTTTTCTGGATGCCTTCAAAGAGGTCGTGCCCTCGGATCAGCAGGGCAGATCATTTGGAACTCCGCGGTATGTTCCCGTCAACACTGGCCTTGAGCGGCTGCTGGAGCACTACGGTATCCGTATCAAGAAATCCTATGTTATGGACGAGAATTGCTACAAACAGAATCTGCCGAGTGGGCTCGGAGGCGGCGAGCGGCCCATATACTTTGTGCCCATCATAAAGAACCAGTTTATCAATCAAGATCTGGGTTTTATGAGGAATATCAAGGGCCTGATCACCATGAAGGTCTCTCCCGTCGAGCTGGACGCCAAACGTATCGGTGAAAGCGGGTTGAAGGCCCATAAACTCTTTGCCTCATCGGAGAGGTCCTGGGAGATGAGCGGTCGAATCAACCTCAACCCCATGTTTATCAGGCCGCCGCAATCGGGCAAGGGTCAGCGGAGCCTGCCCCTGGCTTACGTCCTTTCAGGAGAGTTCCCCAGTTATTTCGCCGGCAAACCTTTACCAGAGAAATCCTTGAAAAAAGGTTCAGAGAAGTCAGGAGAGGAGCAGAAAGCAGCTGACAAGGCTGAACCTGACCTTTCAAAAATCGAGAGTGAGGTCAAGGTTCTATCAAAGGGCAAACCCGGCAAAATGCTGCTCGTAGCATCCTCGGAGATGCTCAAGGATAACCTGCTGGACGCAAAAGGCAGAAGCCCCAATGCCTCGTTTATCATGAATGTGCTGGATTTCCTCAACAACCGCGAGGGGATCGCTGTCATTCGGAGCAAGGAGCAGCGGTTCAACCCCCTCTATGAAGCCAAGGCCGGTACAAAGACCTTTGTCAAATCTTTTAATATCGCTGGCCTTCCGGTACTGGTAGTCCTTTTCGGACTTTTCGTCTGGGTGCGCAGGCATGCCCGAAAGAAGCGGATCCAGATGATGTTTCAAAAATAGTGAAGGAAGCCCATGAAGATAAGAAAAGAGTACATCATACTTGTTGCGGTCATTCTTGCGCTCTCGCTGTACCTTTTTCTGCGTAAGCAAGACAGGACCCTATACAAGGTGCCGAAAGTCCCTCCTATCGCTCAGGCAGACATCTCCGAGATTGAGATCTCCAAAAAAGGCACCGCCATCACCCTGATCAAAAAGGATAACGTCTGGCGCATTGCCCCGCAGGGTTATCCTGCTGATGCGGGCAAGGTAAAAAGCATGCTGGATGCTATCGAGAGACTAACCCTTACGGCCCTGGTATCGGAATCAAAAAACTATACCCGCTATGACCTGGGCGGTGACCAAAAGCTTATGGTCAAAGCCTGGACTGAAGATACGTTGAAGCGAGACCTTACCATAGGTAAAGTTGCTCCGTCCCACCGGCACACCTTTGTGCAGGTTGGTGGAGATCACCGTGTTTATCACGCCAGCGGGAATTTCAGAGGTGTCTTTGATCTGACGCTGGATAATCTCCGGGATAAGACGGTCCTAAAGTTCGAGAAGGCCGAAATTCAGGAGGTTCAAATCAGCAAGGGCCGGGAATCGGTGGTTTTTGGCCGGAAGCAGGTACCGGTGGAAATAAGACTAGACCAAGAGGCTGAGGTCTCGAGCCCGGCTGCTTCAAAAATGGAAACCCTGTGGGAGAGTGCTGAGGGTAAGAAGGCCGACGAGACCAAACTGGACCGGTTTCTCAACACGCTCTCGAACCTGCGATGCGAGAAATACGTTGACGATCGTAAAAAGGAAGACTTTACCGACCCCATCTACACCGTTAATCTGGAGGGCGCGCAGGAGTATATGCTTTCAATCTTCGAAAAAACGGAAAAGGATGCCAAAACCTACCCGGCCATTTCCTCCGTAAATGATTATCCATTTTTGCTCCAGGAGCCTCAGGCCCAAAGCATCATGATCGATCCCAGGGAGATGCTCGCAGAGCCTAAAGAACAGGGAGCTGAAAAGAAGGAAAAAGACTAGATTCGACCGCAAATTCTCAGCCCGAAGCTTACTTCCACAGGACAACAGGAGCGTTTGACCTGTCGGTGTTAAGGTATATACCCCTTGACCTTCCAAATTGCCTCACCTATACTCACGTATAATAAAGACCTTTTGTGCGGAAACCCGAATCGAGGGCTGTATGCTTGAATTCTTGAACCCCATGTCTCTTTCAGAGGGATGGGGTTTTTTCATCATGCTGATGAAAGGGAGAGCAAGACCAGAGTAATGGTTTGATGGTTTCTTGATGGGGGTTGTGATGATCAGGATGATCATCTCCGGAGGTCAAACCGGTGCTGACCAAGCTGCTCTCGATGTTGCCATAAAGTTCGGTATTCCCCACGGTGGCTGGATAGCGAAAGGACGGAAAAACGAGAATGGGAGGTTGCCGGATAAATACCAATTGAAGGAAATGCCTGCTGCCAGCCGTGCCAGCCAAGCCGAGCAGAACCTACTAGACTCTGATGGCACCCTGATTATCTCCCACGGAAAGCTCACCGGTGGCTCGGAGTTCGTGCGGAAGATGGCCATGCACCATGAGCGACCCTGGCTTCATATAGACCTGAGCAGAACGATTGCCTTTAAAGCAGCAAGAAAGATACGGTTGTGGCTTAGAAGCCATAAGGTTGAGGTTCTGAACGTGGCAGGACCGAGGGCAAGCAAGGACCCGGAGATATACAGGGACACGGTGGAAATACTGGAGACGGCCTTCTATATCGATTTTATTGATATCAACATGCCTCATCCAGTGCCTGTTCCCTACAAGACCAGCATAGGGATAAAGAAGGTCAGTTTCCCAAGAACTGTTGATCAAGCCGTGACCAGACTCATATCTGACTTGTCTTTGCGGGATAAGACAAAGATAGCCAAATTGAGGGAGGAAGAACTCGTATCGCTGTACTTCTCTCTCGGTGAGTATATCAGAAATGCATTCGGGTTATGGAGCGGGAACAGGGAATTGATGGAGTCGTGCCGGACGTTGTCAGGGATGACTGAGCTTCAGGAAGACGATGCTTCCGCTTTTATCGTTAAGCAACTTTTGAAAAGACTGCATGAAACCTACAGATTGAGAGTCGTTAAATAGGTGCCTAAAATAAGCTGGTTACACCTTTTAAGGGGTTACGGACGAGGAAATCAAAAGATATGCGTGACAAGGAGAGCGAGATGAAGGCTCAGGGCAGTAACATCTGCGAGTCGTGCCACAATGTAACTGACAGCTTTTCAAGGTGCGAGAATTGTGGCTGGATTCGCTGCGACAATTGTCTCGAACTAAAGGGCCAGGTTTCGGAGGGCATAAACCGTGACTCACTGTGTCCCAACTGTGGCAGTGACAAAATCGTTATATTCTCTCATGGAAAAAAAGTGACCCCGTAGCTGGTCATAGTCCTTTCGAAAACGATTTCTTCCTAATTCACCTGGTAACCCTCATCTGCATTTTTCAGCAAGCCTCCCTTTGACCTCGTTTTTTGCACCGGAACAGAAAAAGGAACAAGACGGGGCAATAAAGAGCTCAATTGCGAAATTCGATTCTTGCCTTAGCTCCGCAGCACCGGCCAAGACCTGTACCATTAGACTGAAAAGCCTCACATCAATCACTTGCTCACAATCCAGATATAGTGTAACTAAGATGACGGTGCGATTGAGCCGAGAATAGAAATTAGAGAGGACCCCCCATGAAAACCGCAAAAGAATACATCGATAGTCTGCGAGATATGAACCATGAGATCCACCTGTTCGGCGAGCGCGTGAAAAACCCGGTGGATCACCCCATTATCAGGCCCACGGTCAACTGCGTTGCCGCCACCTATGAGCTGGCTCACCAGCCGGACTATGAGACCCTGCTCACCGCCACCTCCCATCTGACCGGCAAAAAGATAAACCGGTTCTGTCACATCCACCAGAGCCCCGATGACCTGGTGAATAAATCCAAGATGGGCCGAGCCCTGGGTGCCTACACGGGCTCCTGCTTTCAGCGCTGCGTGGGCATGGATGCCCTCAATGCCTTGTCCATGGTAACCTATGATATCGATCAGAAACACGGCACCGACTACAACAAGCGGTTTCTACAGTATCTCAGCTATGTCCAGGAGCAAGACCTGGTGTGCTGCGGTGCCATGACCGATGCCAAGGCCGACAGAAATCTCCGCCCCTCACAGCAGCCCGATCCCGATCAGTACCTCCACGTGGTGGAGGAAAAAGATGAGGGCATTATCGTCAGGGGAGCCAAGCTCCACCAGACGGGCGCCGTTAACTCCCACGAGATCATCGTCATGCCCACCAGGGCCATGCGCGAAGACGACCAAGATTATGCCATCTCCTTTGCCCTGCCGGCGGACGCCGAGGGCATCATCTATATCTACGGCAGACAGTCCTGCGACACCCGAAAGACCGAAGGCGGGACCATCGATACCGGCAACACCCTGTATGGGGGACAGGAGTGCATGGTGGTATTCGAGGACGTGCTCGTGCCCTGGGACCGGGTGTTTATGTACAAGGAGTGGGAATTCGCCGGCGATCTGGTCGAAAAATTCGCCGCCTACCACCGCCAGAGCTACGCCTGCAAATCCGGCATCGGTGATGTCTTGATCGGCGCCACCCAGCTGATCGCCGAATACCAGGGCACTGCCAGGGCCTCCCATATCAGAGAGAAGATCCTCGAGATGATCCACCTCAATGAGACCCTGGTGTGCGGCAGCCTCACCTGTGCCCACGAGGGCCATCAGGAGCCCTCGGGGACCTACTTCGTCAATCAACTCTGGGCCAATGTGTCCAAGCTCAACGTGACCAGGCTGCCCTATGAGATCGCCCGTCTGGCCCAGGAGGTGGCCGGCGGCATCATGGTCACCATGCCTTCTGAGAAGGACCTTGAAGACCCCACCGTCGGCAGATACGTGGCCAAATACCTCAAGGGGGTCGAGGGCACTCCCGTGGAGCACCGGATCCGGATCCTCAGGCTCATCGAGAACATCACCCTGGGCACCGGTGCGGTCTGCTACCTGACCGAGTCCATGCACGGTGCCGGCTCACCCCAGGCACAGAAGATCATGATCGGCAGAACAGCCGATATCAATGCAATGAAGGAAGCTGCAAAGCGGTTGTGCGGCATTGTGGATT
>DATKZQ010000120.1:0-11818 GCA_035527895.1 Desulfatiglandales bacterium | reverse complement strand
AGAAAGCCACGGGCTTGCCCGTGGATGAATGCTGGGCAGGGTAATCCGCCGTAGTCCTATTGGGACGAAGGCGGATATGCTTCGGCGGGTTCCGCCGAAGAATGTGGAGGTACCACGCTCTTGCGCGTGGGGCTCCACTGGGCGGGGCCCATTAACTGAATGCTACCCTTATTTGGATATGTAGCAGATTTTTTCTTCCCCAGTATCCATTTTTACAAACCAGACCTCTAGATACGAAACATGATGGGGATTGCTCGGTAGTTTCTCGATGAGGGTTGCATCACCTTCCGCCACTATCTTGGTAACCGGGTCTCGGTAAACGGTTACATGATCTCCGATTTCCATTATTTCTATACTCCTTAAGATGCGTGGAACAGTAGTTAAAAACCTGCCTTTAGTATTCAGCAATGCGAGCTTGCTAAGAACTATCTGAGTTTCATGCGACCTACTCAAAGACCATATGAAGTATCATGCGAAATAATCCTCAGCCAAGGTGGCGACCGAAAAAACAGCCGCTATTCTTAACTTTAGCAAAAACCATGCAAAGATATAGTCTTAGAAAAAAGTAAGAAATTGCAGATAGTTAAGCCAGCTGATCGAAGTCCGTAGCGGGAATAGGTAAAAGCATTCCATGTTCTTAGGAAATCGCGTTTCCTTTTGTGGTAAAGTTTTACATACCCGGGCGAAAACAAGGGGCCGTACATTCCAACTCGCAAAACTGCACCCTTTGGGCGTGTTCAGCGTTACTAAGCAGAGCATAGTATTGCTTGCATTGGACCTAATCCAGGATGGTGTACGAGGGACGTGGGGTCTTTTCTGATGCGAGTGGCGGGAGGACGTTGTCTTTTCGTGGCTTAGATGTGGGGGAAACCGCAGCCCTGAGTCTGTCGAAGGGAATGCGGAGGGGGTAAGAATCCCCCGCAGATAAGCTGCTGAAAAGACGAGTCCGGGAGCCTTGGAACAGAAGAAAAGACCCCACGGCCCTCCCGAGCGTGCGAACTGTTTTATGGCGCACCTCAGCTTTTTGAGGCTTCCTCAAGAACTCATCTTTTTCCAATCTCCCCAGACCCCGCTTGAGAAGTGGGAAACCTTTTCTTTACTCTTCTGTAACGGCACAAATTGCGGGCAGGGAGGCGGTGCGGAAAGATCCTGCCCGTGTGTGCAGGATTTCCTTGTCTCACCTGATGCATTCGCAATGGCCTTGAAATGTTCAGGCAGATTGTCGGAGAAGTACTTACACCGCCAGCATTGCTTCCTCAACCTTGTCATCTAAAATAAATTACTCCTTTTTTGATTGTTGCTTTACCTCAGAAACTGCGTGACTGCCAGGTCAAGCTGAATGCGTGCACATCACTATAATGCGGAGCTAAAGGAATAGTAGAAATTGCTTTTCACGTACCGAATAGACTACTGGCTTTGAGCCGGCTCCAACTTGTCAAAAGGCCCCGTTCTTCGCAAAACCAAAAACCGTCATCCATCCTTCTCGCGAGAAAGGTTTGAGCCTGATCAGACCAGCCGTATTCATATAGAAAATGCCTGTTTGTGAGCGGCCCCCATCCCCCTTTCGTGCCGGGCCTTTATTGCCAGTCCACATGGCACCGGCGTGATCTTTAGTAGTTCTCTGTGAACAGTTCAAAATACGCCTGAGGGTGTTCACAGGTCGGGCACTTAGCCGGGGCGTTGGTGGACTCCACCACACGGCCGCAATTCCGGCATTTCCAGAGAACCTTTTCAGGCCTTTTGAATACGGTTTTACCTTCGACTGCCTGGATCAGCTTGTTATAGCGTTGCTCGTGCCACCGTTCGACCTCTGCAACCTGATTAAAAATCCGGGCAGCTTCTCTGAAACCTTCCCGTGTAGCATCCTCTGCAAAGCCGGTGTACAGCGTTGTCCACTCCATCTTTTCGCCCGCAGCCGCAGCCTTTAGCTGTACCAGCGTATCTCCGATGACACCTGCCGGATAGCCCGCCGTAATGGTGCACTCGCCACCTTCAAGTTGTCTAAAGAAGAGTCTGGCGTGCTCTCTTTCGTTGTCGGCGGTCTCGAGGAAGATGGCGCTGATTTGTTCAAAGCCATCTTTCTTAGCAATGCTGGCAGCGAATGAATATCGGTTACGGGCCTGGGATTCACCGGCGAACGCGGCCAGGAGATTGTGTTCGGTTTTTGATCCTTTTAGCGTTGGCATGGCTCGACTCCTTTTAATGGTTACTCAAATGATGACAGTGAAATCTCCCCGCTCTAAAGAGCGGGGCATCCTCATAATGGATGGCGAAACTCTCCATAGCCGTTAGCCCTCCTTCGCTAAAGCTTCGGGGGGCTCTCCTCGCCATTCATCCCCGTTCTAAAGGACGGGGCTTTCTGGCGAAGGAGAGTAAAAAGCCCCACTAAATCCCCTTCATGGAAGGGCTGCTTTTTCCAAAAGGATAAGGGGAAAGATGCAATATCCACTGATCATGTTAGCACAACAGATCGTGGAGGAGAAGGGATTTTAGGGAGAGGTTCCCCTGTGCCGCGACCATTTCTTTGTTGTGAAACAGGAAGGGTGATGATATCATACGGGGTGCCCAGGAGTATCACACGCTCTGTTTGCCTCGCCCTTTTTGGCATTTGCATCATGATGGCCTACTATGCTATTGCTTCCGGTTTGCCAACAAACAGAAGGGGACCAATGTCAGACATGAGCGCCATTTCTTCCTTGTATGACGTCTTTATGTACCTTTTTATCTGTGCCGAGGATAACCTTCCAGGCACATCGGAGGCTTCACGGAGAGGGCCGTGGATTGCGCGACTGGATGAAGAGCATCTGGATAGCACGTGGAAGCCTCTGCGCATAGGTTCAAGGGATACTGGTGGATGAGAAGAACCTTCGTCAGAAGATGAACAGGACCGAGATACCCAATACTTGACCAGGAGAATGGAGATATGCTAACGCTCAGAGATATGGAAATGGCCGGAAAAAGAGTGCTTATCAGAGTAGATGTGAACGTACCGCTCGACGAGAACAAGAATATAGCCGATGACTCCCGCATCAGGGCAGTTCTTCCCACCATAAACTATGCACTTGACGAAAATGCAAAGGTAATCATTGCATCGCATATGGGCCGGCCTGAAGGGAAGGTGGTTTCAGAGTTCAGTCTGGCACCGGTTGCCAAGCGTCTTTCCCGCCTCTTGCAAAAGGATGTTCATTTTGTTCCGGATTGCATTGGCCCAGAGGCCAAGGCCGCGGTGGACAAAATGCAGCAAGGCGATGTCCTGCTCCTGGAGAATCTGCGCTTTCATATTGGTGAGCAGAAGAACGATGACGGCTTTGCAAAAGAACTGGCTTCCCTGTGTGATATCTACGTAAACGATGCCTTTGCCGTTGCTCATCGGGAAAACGCATCCGTTGTCGCTATCACCAAGTACGCCCCGGTATGCGCCGCAGGTTTTCTCTTGCAGCGGGAACTCAACTATTTCGCCCAAGCCTTGAAAGACCCTGCCCGCCCCTTGGTAGCCATTATCGGGGGGGCCAAGGTATCGAGCAAGCTCGGGGCCCTGGAAAACCTGCTCCAGCATGTGGACAAAATCTTGATCGGCGGTGCAATGGCCAATACCTTTTTGAAAAGTGTTGATTATGATGTGGGGAGGTCGTTTGTCGAAAACAGCCTCTTGTGGGATGCTCGTTCCCTCATGAAAAAGGCTACCCTGAAGGGCATCGGTTTCTATATCCCCGTGGATGTCGTGGTGGCCGATCGTTTTGATGCCAATGCAGAGACCAAGATTACGCCCATCCAGGAGATACCACCGGAATGGCTGGTCATGGACATCGGTCCGGCTACCTCTCTGCTTTATTCGGAGGTCCTGGCGAGTGCCAAAACCATCATCTGGAATGGGCCTATGGGCGTCCTTGAAATGGACGCTTTCAGCAGGGGTACCTCGGCAATGGTCAACTATATAGCCAATTCTTATGCCCTTACAATTGCGGGAGGCGGTTCAACGGACGTGGCAATTTACCGGGCGGGTGAGAGCTATAGGATTACCTATATCTCCACCGGTGGTGGTGCTTTTCTGGACCTCATGGAAGGCAAGGCCCTGCCTGCTGTTGCCGCGCTGGAAAATGCCGGATAGCACAGGGGTGTTTGGCACGAAGAATCTTCCTCATTGAAAGGAGTTATTAAGCAGAGCATTCTATTGTGTACATTAGACATGGCTAAGAAGGATCTAGGATGGTCGTGAGGTCTTTTCTTCTGTTCCAAGGCTCCCGGACTGGTCTTTTCAGCGGCTTATCTGCGGGGGATTCTTACCCCCTCCGCATTCCCTTCGACAGACTCAGGGCTGCGGTTTCCCCCACATCTAAGCCACGAAAAGACAACGTCCTCCCGCCAGTCGCATCAGAAAAGACATAATGACCATCCCGATAGTGCAGACTGTTGGATGCTGTCGGTAGTGTAATCAGAAGCCTAGCCGGAAGCCGATAAATACCGAGTCATCAGTCGTTTCCACCTCACCGGGAGGTTGGTCAAAGCGAGCCTCGAAACGTCTATAGCCAACTCCCAGAGCCCCGGTTCGGACAAGGTATACATAGATTCCTGCAGAGAATTCCAAGTATCTGTTGGTATCCGAAAAGGACAGGGCATCGGGGGCCATAGAGATAGATGCGGCCGCCTTGACCGGGAACCTGGTGAAAGTCTCCCTGAAGTCATATTCCCCTAATACGACGAAGCATAACGCTTGCAAATCAAAATCCTTATTATGGATTTCCACTTCCCCGGCATAGCCTTGGAGCCCCAGGCCGAGCGTTAGACCAGGGGCAAAGACCTCGTCTTTTATGGTAAACCTAATATTGCTGATAAGATAATTATCGCCGTAATCGATGCCGAGCCCGAATTCCGGGTAGCTATCAAACGCCTGAAATTCCCAGCCAATTTGGAATCTAATATCATTAGAGTTCGCGTATAGCTCAAGATTGAGATTTTCACCCAAAGAAGCCTTCGGAAACAGAAAAATAATGAAGGCGACCATAAACACAAGTCTCTTTACACCTTTCATGATTATTTCCCCCCGCGTTTTAGAATTAGTTAGCCGATGTGCGGAAACAAGAAGCGCAGATGCTGTTTCTGCTAGAGGGAGGATAGAAGAAAGGGGGCTGTCTGTCAAGCTTACATCGAGCCAAACACAAAAGAGGTCTATATAATAATTCGATTATTGCTGTAGCTAGAAATCCGAATCGCTCTTTGACGAGGGTGAACTTGGAGCAAAGCCGGGGGTTATCATGTGAGGAGTGTAATGAACTTCTGGTTTAATAGCACTAAGGCGAAAAGGATACTTGGGATCGTAGAACGGTTGCGGTTGCGCAGCCCTGGCCCAGTCCTGGCTTATAGGTTTAGTAGTCTTGTTCAACATCATAGCGCCAGGGCGGGCTAGAAACGGGTAACGGTCAACGCCATACGAAACCAGCCCGCCATAAGTCTGGCGGACCAGCGGCGCAACCGTATAACTCTAGACGAAACCAACCTCGCTTTGCCTCAAATAATGGAATATGATTTTTCTCAACTCGCCCGTCCTCGTCCGACGCCATAGGCTATGGCCGACGGTGTCCGCAGTGGCCCGCTACGGAGGGTGGATCCGTTTGAGGCGGAGCTTCGCTAGATAGAAGTCCGGGAAATCAGTCTGTCACTATGGCACTGCATACAGGCTTTTCTCTGGTCAGGCGTGTAGTCATGCCGGGCATATTTCTCTTGGTCCATATTAAAGAAATAACCGAAGGGTTCGCCGTGTTTGAAGTAACGATATCCGAGCAGGTTCGAGTTCAAGTCGACCAGCATAGCAACCGTATCAATGGATGCAGACTTATCCGGATTCTTGACCAACACCCAAGAGATTCCTCCGGGATTCGGAATGACGGAAATCAGCTCCCAGTTGTCAAACTCATTGGGATCCAATTCGCCTTCCCAAGTGAAAGCCCAACCCATGCCCGAAGTGAGCACAATCAATAAAACGATTATGGCCTTCATTTTTAACCCCCCTTACTACACTAATCGGAAGTTTGGTCCGGGATCTTAAATGGCTGTCTCCCATTCCTTGCATTTCAAGCCAGAGCCCGAGGGTTCATGGGAGCCTTTTTCCCGTAACTGCGCTTTGCGCAGGGTTTACATGGTCAATTGCACCGCTACCAGCACTTGTATCCGAGCCGCCCCGTCAGGGGCTGGCTCTTGGCCTGATTTCGGATGCCGGTCCCGTTGAGTTCTCACGCGGATAATCATTCCTTGGATGTATGATGCGAGGCAACAGGTTGGCGTTGAAGCATGATGGAAGATACAAAGAGGGAAACGCTGATATGAGAAAATGCATATTCAGCAGTAAGGGCAATCGGGGTGTACTTCCTTTAATCACCGAGGCTGGTGGCCCCACCCGGCCTGACGATGCAGTTTTTCCCTGGTGTTTAGGAGACGAGGTTATTTGGGCTTAAATCAAAATGTTAGACAACCTTGCTTGGTCGGTAGACTACAAAAACAAGGAAAGAACTAAAACTTTGAGATAATCCTTCCGATAAGGGAGAGTGAGGAATAGTTGTGGAGGTCATGCCATGAATCAGGTGATCTTGCCTTGCATGGTATTGGTGGGCTCCGGCTGTGCAGATTCCAGGTATGAAGCAGGTATTATAACATGCCGCAAGAATTGAAGGGAGAGTCATGGAAGGCCTGAATTCGTATTTTCACGTGGCGGTATACCTATTTATCGCCATAGCCGTGTTCTTAAGTCTTTTGACAATAACCTTTCTATTGAGGATAAGGAGAGAGCTGATTCAAATAAATGGCAGGTTATCTACTTTTGCTGGCCCTTCCGAGCATGAAGATGCTGCCGAGGAGGTCACCACATTAGATTTTGAATGCTATCTGTGCGCAAAGACCGTTGCGTCATCCGAGGCGGTTTGGCTCCCCAGCGGCAGCGTGGTTTGCCCCTTGTGTTCAAGGAAAATAGATGAGGCCGACTGATACAAAGGGAAAACCACGAGAACTGCCTACTCCCTTTGGAGGATCTCGCCAATTATCCGAGACAGCTCTCCAATGGTGAAGGGCTTCTGTATAAACCCATTGCAACCGCGCTCCAAGATCTCCGTGGGCTGACCTTCTATGGTGTAACCACTTGAGAGCAGTACCTTTGCGTTAGGGTTAATCTCCTTCATCTTATCGTAGGTCTCGCTGCCGCCCATATCCTTCATGGTCATATCCAAGATAACGAGGTCTATTTTGTCTGTATGTGCCGAATAGACCTCTAGAGCCTGCTCACCCCCCCGGGCCACCAACACCTCGTAACCCAATTTGTGCAAAAACTCCTCGGCCACCTCGATAATCATATCCTCATCATCCACGAGAAGAACGGTGCCCTTTCCATGTAAGTTTTCTTCGGAAACCTGCTTTTCTTGGACTGCTTGCTTTGTGGATGCTGGCAGAAACACCGTGAAGGTGGTTCCTTTACCCTTTTTGCTTGAAACGGTTATGATGCCCCCATGGTTCTTGATGATGCCGTATACGGAGGCCAAGCCTAAGCCTGTTCCTCTCCCCATATCTTTGGTAGTGAAGAAAGGATCGAATATCCTTCGCTGAGTAATCTCATCCATACCGACTCCGGTGTCAGTAATCGAAATCCTAACGTACTTGCCCGGAGTCACCTGATAGGGTTCGACGAAGCTCTCATCAAGGGTGACATTCTTTGTGTGAACCCGTAACTCTCCGCCGCCGGGCATGGCCTGTCCGGCATTCACGTAAAGGTTCAACAGTGCCTGTTTAATCTGGCTTTGATCTAACTCAACCGGCCAGATATCTTCCTGATATTCTTCGTGAATCTTTACATCCTTCCTTGTGCGGCCGAACATAGTGGAGGTCGTTTCGATAATCTCATTGAGATCGGTAGTCCTTACCTCGTATTTGCCTCCCATGGCAAAACCGAGCAATTGTTCGGTGAATTCGGCTCCGCTCTGAACGGATTTTTCGATATTCTTCAATCTCTTGTAATGCGGGTGGTTCGAATCGATATCCAAGAGCATCAGAGAAGCATTTCCCTGAATACACATGAGCAGGTTGTTGAATTCATGGGCAGTGCCCCCCGCAAGGGTGCCGATGGCCTCCATCTTTTGTGCCTCGAAGATGTGTGCCTCCATCTTTTTTTCCGGGGTAACGTCCCTGAGGAAATTGAGGATCGCCGGTCGGCCCTCCCAGGTGATCGGAACGGCATTGAGCTGCACCCATAGTTCCTCACCTGCTCTATATATTATTTTGAAAGAATAGGTGCTTGGAGAGTGCTTTCCCTCTAATTTTCCCAGGTAGTTTTCAAGGACCATATCCCTGTCTTGAGGATGAATCAGGTCAACAAAGGAAATCCGCTTCAATTCATCTGCGGCATACCCAAGCAAATCTATAGTCTTAGGATTGGGGAATGTTATTGCATCATCCTGGCTGATAAAAATGGCATCATTTGCATTCTCTACCAAAAGGCGATACTTTTCTTCACTTTCGCGCAAGGCCTCCACAGCCTGCTTGCGTTCCGTGATATCTCTGACCCAGACCTGCTCGGCGGGCTCCCCTTCGAACCTGATGGGCTGCGCATTGATCTCCCCGTAGAACCAGGATCCGTCCTTGCGCCGCAACTTGACCTCATATTGAGTCGGGAGATCGTTGCCCAGGATACCGGCCTGTGCCCGTCTTCTCGCTATATCTTGGAAGTCGGGGTGGTATAGTGCCCAGTGGTCTGCCCCCAATAGCTCATTGTTTGCGTAACCCAGCATTTCATGTAAGCGCCGGTTTGCGAAGTTGATCTTGCCCTGCTTTTGAACAAAGATGCCGTCAAAACTCTCTTCCACCAGGGTTCGATATCGTTCTTCGCTCTGGATCAACGCCTTCTCCGCCTTCTGGCGGCCAATCAACTCTTGCTTCAGTGCTTCATAGAGGCGGGCATTCTCTATGGCAGTGGCCGCGGCATAACTCAAACCGGTAAGCAGTCTCAGGTCATCCTTTGTGAAACCGCCGGGTAGCCCAATGGAATCGACATAGATTATTCCCAGAACCTTTCCTTTGTATTTGAGCGGCACACCCATAATTGATCTGATGTGCATCTGTCTTATGCTATCGGAAAGCTCAGCCTTTGTTACTCTGCCTGTATCAGACATCATCACCGGTTTACCTTCCCTGATGGCCCTGTGGACTATAGACCTGCTGTAATTAATCTTGGAATACAGGCCCTGTCTGTTGTCCATTCTGGTCTTTGAGACAACCTCCTTTAATGTACCTCGCTCTCTGTTCAGCAATAAAATGGCCCCTCGATCTATTTTTTTCAGATGACTAAAGATCTGATCGATTACCTCACGCAACACTTCGTCAATATTGAGGGATTGCGCAAAAATCTGCGACACTCTGACAAGCAGCTCCAAGTTACCGACAGAGCTCTTTGAGCTATCCTTTGGCAACAGAGACCTGCTCGTATCAAAAGGCTTTTTTTGCAGTGGCGGTGTGTAGTCCCGACCCAGTTCTTTTCCGGCAGATTCCTTTTGTAACGCCAGTACCGTGTTTCCTATGTGGAGGGTGCACTCCTTTCGCAACTCAACTTTCACTCCTGGCTCTATTCTTTCGCCGTCAACATAAACGCCATGGAAGCTGTTGAGGTCTACGATGAAGATCTTGCCACGCTTCCTCAGAAGCTTGGCATGGCGCCGTGAGACCCCTATATCTGATATGCAGATATCATTGTCAGAGGATCTGCCGATAGTGGTGATGCCATCATTAAGGCCAAAGGATTTGCCCTTATCTGGACCGTCGATGGCATACAACGTATTCAAGGTTACCCTCCCTATTTTCCGAAGATAAGGCCCCGTCAGGCCCTACTGAGAAGTTTGGGCATCGACATACACTCGCGCCTTTTTACCATTCGAAGATGTTTTGGCCAGAAGTAGCTCTATGCGAACCAAAGATCTCGTGCTGTTCGCTGGTTTTATTCGCCTTCGCCAGAATACCCTGCAGTTTACTGCAGGGAGCTTCATTAAAACAGCCAACACCATCATCAGGGCCGAGTCTTAGCTGGGTCCCTGGCCTTATTCACAACAGATGCTCCCGATCCAGTTTGAGTTCGGTTACATGACGTCTGCCTTGACGCAAAAACTATAAGGTGAAGCCGGTTTGACGTCAACGGAAAAGACGCGGCAAGGCAGGTAAGTCGGATCAGGTATTGATTACGGAAAAACAATTGCCGGTCTCCGGCAATTGCCACGCAGATAGGATAATCCTGCCCGCCACCTTATGTTTCAATATCATATGATTCTCAACAACCCCTTACAGGTATTGAATTGGGGCATGATACGGCTGGTATATAGAAACTCACTGTAACCAAACTTGATGAACTCGTAAAAAGTCTTTTAACCTGTCATTGCGAGGAGTCCTTCGGCTTTGCTCAGGATAAACTCCGCGACGAAGCAATCTCGTAAATTGAAGTACTTACATTAAAGTAGATTGCTTCGCTTCGCTCGCAATGACACTACTGTCGACTTTTTACGAAACCATCAACCTTTTTACATAATGCAAAAATTGTGCATGTTGTTTAGGAAAAAAAGTTTCATCAATTTCAAATACTTATAGAAATTTCAATCGGCTATGGGTAATAGAATGGCCACATTGTGAGAAACTATTTCTCACTTTTTGGAAAATCATTTCATAGTCAAGCTGCTCACCAACGGAGACAACAGTGCAATAATCTCCACAAAATTTTGGCCGGATATGGGCGTTGCCCTTTCGATGCCTTTGGATTAGACAAGGGTGATCCCTGCTGCAAGTCCGCAATCATGCGGTTCGCCTCAGAGGAACTGATACCGGAAAGCTGAGCTATGGCGCATGACGTATAAGATGCGTCAATGCCAACAAATCATGGACCCCGTGGTAGGAGGAGCATTTTAAAGAAATGCAGGTAAAGCTTTGCGTGGATAGTGTCGAAAAGGCAGGTAAGTGCGTAGAGCATCAGGTGGTGTAAAGGGATTCGAAAGGGGAGACGATCATGTTCAACGAGTATCAAAAAAAGACATTGGACGACGTATGCCGGCTTATTTTCAGAGAGTTCTCTACCACTGTAGGGGTAGCCTTTCTAAAACTCGATTGCGATTGCATAAAACTAGTAGGTGTTTCTTCCGCCGGTGAGCCGACGAGCCCCATGATGTTAGTTTCAGGGAATCCACCCGTGATTGATGAAAAAACAGGGGAGGAATCCCAGCCTGTTTGCGAGGCGTGCGCGCAAGATGATCTAGGGGTATTCAGAGTAAAAAAGCATGGAATAATATGGAACGATGCAAAGGTAAAACTATCAAAAAAACTTAAGGACAAGATAAAACTGAAGGTCTTTGAATCCAAATTCGAAAGAGTCCGTTGATGTCGAAAAGCCCGGCGACCAGTGAGGTTTGAAGGATTGTAAGGTTAAATGATTGCATCGCTTTTCATCACTCAGACCAAGTTGCATTCAAACGGCTACTATTCATAGACGTCATTGCGAACGAATGTGAAGCAATACCTGGCCCAGACCTGGTTTTTGAAACTATGTATATGATACTAAGCTCTGGAAATTATTCATAGTCTATGCTCGCAGCTTAGTCCCTCGCGCCTATAATTGTGCCATATGGCATTGACGATGGTGTTATAATCATGATTGCTCTTGAGTTCCTAGCTGGTGAACGGAAGGAGGGCGTAGCCCGACTGGAGTTCACCAGAGATATCGCTCCACATGAAACCGGGAGGCCCTTTATGATTAATAACACCTCTGTTCAAAAATGGGATCGCCTCGCTCAAAAACAACTGGACCAGCAAT
>DATKZQ010000119.1:0-9634 GCA_035527895.1 Desulfatiglandales bacterium | reverse complement strand
TCCCTTGTCACGACCGGGGAATGCGACCCGTCTGATCTCCACATCCGGCATTTCCCCCGGGTGAGGCCACATTGGTGTATTCCGTCCTAACGGGTGGGTTAGATCAACAATCTTGGTGGTCATTTTTGGACTCCTTTGTTTGGTTATCCCTTGGCTCAAGGTAAAGCCTCAGGTTGTTATGGTGTGATTACGGAACATGTCCCTTCATGCTCCAGCCTCTGGTTGGAGATGAAAGGCATGAAATTCGCCTTCTTCAAGGTGTCGAGAAATGATTCTATGTCTACTACTCCTTCCTCCCCGATATTCGGTAGCACGAGTCTGGGGTGTTGTGAAGGATATTGCCGGGAGTAGGTTCTTCAAGATGCTTTCCTCAGGCCGATAGAGAAATGGTGGGGTGACCGTTCTTTGGAACGAGGATAGGTTTCTGTAACAGAGGAACAATTCGTCCCCAATGAAGCAAGGAGAGAGCGTCTTAGACATGAGGCCTCACGAAATCGCTCGAAGATTTTGCATGAATGCAAGGAAGACCACACGTTTGGGAGTAAAGCTCCGCTCGGTTTTTCAGTAAAGCTCTAAGCTCAAGGATTGGAGCAGTTTTCGCATTGCGAAAAATTTGTTCGCACTTGCTAAACTACGCTGACACGCCTTGCCATGTCAAGGAAAAAATAGTTTTTTGTCGGTTACGAATTAAAAGTGGACTGTTCTTTGAAGACTTAAGTTTAAGAGTATTTGAATTACGGCATACATTAGGACGGCAGGCCTGTCACTGTCTTCCGCCACGTTGGTTTATCCAAAACAGGTGAGGTTTTAGCCTGCTGTGATTCAGGTCTTATCTTCAGAAAGGAGGTATGAAACGTGGCTTGACAGCAGCCCGATCAATCTCAACATCTCATCGGATGAAATTGGCATATTTCGATACCACCAATTTAGTTCCTCTTGACAAGACAAGGGTAGCTCATGTAGTTTTCCCATTGTGAAGATATAATTTGCATTGTGAACAACATAGCAGTGACTAGCAGCATGATTCCTAAATATGCTCGCACTATAAGAAGTCATTGCGACCTGCCCGCCCGACGGCAGGCGGGGCGAAGCGAAGCAATCTCTAACACAATAGAATTCCATTGAGATTACTTCGTCGCGGAGTTTATCCTGAGCAAAGCCGAAGGACTCCTCGCAATGACAGGCAACATCAAATGTTATTTTATAATCGTACTACGAGATATCGTCGTTCCTGTGAAATCTGGCAGACTACGATCCTGAGGTCTGAGATTTCGAAAAAAACATAAACAGGCAAACAGGACAGACCATTTCACCTCGCAAGGGTATTGGAAAATACCTTACCGGTTTTTGCATTGTCTCCATGCGGTAAGCTGCAGCAGACAAAAAATAGATTGCCAAATAAACGCGGTATTGTCACATAAGGGACATCACGGCCATCAACCGGCTCACGGGTGGATTCCCGAAAAAATCTGTTGGGTGCAAACACAATGAAAGAGCCACAGAAACTGCGGTATTTCATTAATTCACTAAAAAGAGGATTGGCTGTACTCCATTCACTCTCATCTTCTGCCAAAGGGCTTACACTGTCTGAGTTGGCTGCTTTAAATAAGATAAATCATTCAACTGCTAATAGATACCTATTCACGCTGAGAGAGTTGGGGTACGTAGTGCAAGATCCTCTTACAAAAACCTATATGCTGACGCCAAAAATCCTCTCTTTGGGGTTCCCTTTCATCAGAAACCTCGACATCAGATCGAGATTGGTTCCATATCTCATTGAGCTTAACCAAGAGCTAGATGTAACCACAGAATGCGCCATACTGAGTGGTACAGAAATTGTTTTTGTGGAGAGATCTCGGTCTAGTGACGTTTTTGATTTGAATTTAGCAGTTGGCTCACGACTGCCTTCCTATTGCACTGGCTTGGGCAAAGCCATACTTGCGTTCATTGATTTGGATGAGGCACGACAAGTAATTGCTAGTATAGATTTTATTCGGCACACACCCTATACAATCGTTGATAAGGATAGATTTATGCGAGAAATTGAATTGACGAGACAGAGAGGCTACGCCGTCAATAATCAGGAAATGGCCTTGGGCGTCAAGACGTTTGCAGTTCCGATTATGAGGGATGGAATAGCTGAAGGAGCCTGTGGAATATCTGTCCATATTAATCGCTTAAAAGACAGTAACTTGGAGCAGGTTTTTATAAAAAAATTGAAAGAAATTTCGCAAAAAACCGCTATATGAATACAAGCATATTCGCGTTTAAGTTGCTTTGTGTAAACCGGGAACCTGCCTATGTGTAACACGCAGGCAATTGTACAGAGGCTTGCCCGCCTCTGGTGGGCCTATCCCCCCTAATTCTCAAGATTAGGACGCAAGTTCAGAGGAAGAGTATACTTCTTTCATCTACTTTATGATTTGTTATTGACATACAATCGCAAATTGCCTTTACCCCGACGCACAAAAAGTGACTTCTCGACTCAAATTAACATGTTACCGAAATTAAGGAGATTCCAGCAGTGGCACAGTATAATTATGTGTTTTCGCCTTTCAAGATTGGCAATATAGAGATCAAAAACAGGATTGAGACACCTCCAATATTGCCATGTTCGGCTACACCCGATGGTTTCATGACCAGAGAAATGATAGAGTTCTACCGGTCACTTGCCAGAGGAGGGGCCGCAATTATTACCATTGGTGACACCCCTGTAGACTTCGAGTACGCACGGGGGCATTTTGGACAGTTAAACCTTGGTGATGACAGGGTGATAGCTGGACTGAGTACGATGGCAGAGGCTATCCATACCTATGGGGCCAAGATATCCATCGAGCTCAACCACGCTGGCAGGTTGGCGTCGCCACGGATTCTGAATGGTAAAAATCCTATCGCCCCTTCGCCAATACCGCCGAAAATGGAAGAGATAGCAGCTATGGTGGAAGGTAGACGGAAAATCCAGATTACAGAGATGAACCAGGATTTAATAGACCAGGTTATCGATAATTTTGCCAGTGCCTGTTATCGATGTGTCGAGGCTGGGTTCGATATGGTAATGCTTCACGGCGGCCACGGATGGCTCTTGGGACAGTTTGTATCGCCTTATTCGAACAAGAGGACAGATGCCTACGGTGGAAGCCTTGAAAACAGGGCAAAATTTGTCGTCGAGCTCTTGACCGCCATCAGGAGGCGAGTGGGTAACAGGCTGGCCTTAGAGTATCGCGTAAGTGTGGATGAAATTGTTCCCGAGGGAATGCACGAGGAGGAAACCATCGAGTTCCTTAAAATGATAGAAGACAAGGTCGATCTCATTCATGCATCAGTAGGCGTAGTAGGCGACCCCAGATGCACTACTCGTATAATCCGGCCAACATACTCCTCCCATGCTTTTAATGTGCAAAGGGCGGAAAAGATAAAGAAAGCGTTGAGAACCCCGGTGACATGCGTCGGTTCGATTATGGACCTGGCAACGGCTGATAGAATTATTGCGGAAGGAAAGGCTGACATAGTCGCCATAGGACGTGCATATATGTCAGACCCTGAAATCATAAATAAGACTATCCGCGGAGAGCTTGATGACATCAGACCTTGCATTCGCTGTAATATGTGCCACGAAAGAGTAGCTCCTCCCGTTTCCTTGCCAATTCGGTGTACGGTAAATCCAGTAGTCGGCAGGGAAGTGGAATATGGATCCATACGTATGGCAGAAAGGAAGAAGACCGTCCTTATAGCAGGAGGGGGGCCGGCAGGTATGGAAGCTGCCGTAGTGGCCTCTTCACGAGGGCATCAGGTAGCTCTGTATGAAAAGGAAAAAGAACTGGGTGGAGCCCTGCGCTTTGCGGCAGGGCCTGCATTCAAAGCCGATATGAAGAAGTATCTGGATTGGATGATAATGAAGACCCGGCAGGCGCCCGTGCAAGTAAAATTATCGACTGAGGCTACTGCCGAGTCCATTAAAGCTGCAAAACCGGATGTGCTCATAGTGGCAGTTGGTGCGGAACCTATCATTCCGGATATTCCGGGCACCAATAAGCCTAATGTTGCATGGGCGGGGGATGCGGATTTAAACAAGGCAAGAATAGGTGAGACGGTAGTGTTGGCTGGCGCCGGACTGACCGGATGCGAAACTGCCCTGCACCTGGCTCAGCAAGGCAAGAAAGTTACGGTCATTGATATGATTAGTGAATTGGAAATTGCCAAAGATGTCGCCTCTGTCAGCAGACCGGTGTTATTACAATTGCTTCGTGAGCACGGCGTTGAATTCAAAACTGAGGTGAAACTGGAAGAAATAACCGACAAGGGCGCCCTGGTCATCGATAGGCAGTGGAATCGATTTGAAATACCCGCTGATACCGTCGTGTTGTCCACGGGCTTCACGGCTCGGTGTGAAACCGTGAAGGCATTTCGAGGATTGGCACCTGAAGTCTACGTGGTCGGGGATTGCTCAAGTCCACGCAATCTCATGGCGGCAATCCATGATGCCTTCAATGTTGCTGTAGAAATATGAGGAATAAACCATTAAACTCACTGAGGTATGCTGAGAACACCATCAACCTCCTCCAAGTCAAACCACCACCGCTCCCTTTCATTTGCATCCCCGCGACCAATGATATGATCGGCCTTTATAGCGAGCCTCCTGGCCACACAGAATCGACTCACTAACCACCGAACCATATTGTGCGGCCAAGTAGTCGGCCTTGTAAAAGGACAAACCTTTACACATCTGCCGCATCCAGCCCCCTTCTTGTTTGTCAGAAAAAAGGTGCCGCAGCGCTGCTCATCGAGCTTCCATGTTTCATATCCGTTATACATAACCTTGTCTGCCGTTGGGATTGCCTTAGCTGGGCACATTTCGGCGCATATCCCACAGTGCTTGCAAAAATCTTGAAGCCCGAAATCAATGGGCTTGTCGGGCAGTAACGGCAGATCGGTAAGGACAACAGCGGCCTTGTAATTAAGCCCCAGAAAGGGATTAAGAATAATTCCTGTTCGACTGACTTCTCCGATACCTGCCCAGAGGAGAAGCGGCGGTACGAGAACTCGATATCGCCTCACGTGTTGAGGGGAAGCCCTATACCCCAGCCTCCCGATGTACCGAGCGATGGTATGAGCTGCGAGAGCAGCACGTTGATAAGCCTGAAAGCTTATGGAGTCAACAATCCAATCGCAACCGGTGGACGCGTTTACCGTCCGGTAGTCTTTACCCATTACAATCACCAGAGCAAATGGGTAATCGATATCGATAGGATCCCCCATGTGGTCAAAACTGTAAACGGCGTATTCAGGGACCCGGCAGATCCCCACGATGTCAGCCCCTAGATAGTAACCAAGGCCTTTGATGTGACGGCTTACCACATATGGATCCTCCGAAATCGGTGCTTTGTGAAAAGCCATTTCATTATCCCGAATACAGGCAAGATGGGTTATGATATCCAATTGGGAAGCTATCAAGGGCTCTTTCTTAGGGCGATTTTGCTCCCTCTGGGCTGCAGCCCCATAATCCCCGCGCTCCGCCTTGCTAAAAGCGTTTTCTCGGCTATCTATCCTCTGCACATTTTCGGTAATATGTGTCGTGGGCGTGTCCACGCGTTTCAAGCGATGCTCAGGAAAGCGGCTAAACTGTCCGTGTTCAAGCAATGCAAAATCCTGTTTCACGGAAATTCCCCTCTTTGGGTAAATCTGAGGGGCATGGCTTGGCCGAGTTTGGGTTTTCCCCCTCGCTTTTCATCGAATGATTTCTGTTTTTTGTCCTTTTTCATTGCGCACGTCAGCATCCAATTTCGTATTGCCTTCTCGACAGCACTAATTTTCCAAAGGGCTTTACTTCTCATCGAATGGATAGTCTGGTTCCTCTTCAAGGGGTATCTTTGGCTGAGGTGTTTGATATTGGACCTCGGTATTCATCGGGATTTGTGCATTTGGCAGCACGAGAGGATTGCTGGCGAATTCATCCAGTGATTTCCAAGTAACAATATTCGCATCCAAGAAGTCCTGGTAAGCGTTCCACCAATGTAATTTGATCCCGCTCAGGTGCGTTTGTGCTACCAGTACTATCCGGTCTTCCTTCACCTTAAATAGGATCTCTTTAAAGCCATCTGGAGCTACACCCCTACTCCATAAGGATTGGTCACAAAACGAGCCGGTACCCAGCTGCTTTGAAGGCACATTGCTAACCAATACGAGTGTAACGTTATACTCTTCCGGTTTGAACACAACGGCCCTAGCCCCAGCTGCCCCTCGCGCAAACACATACCCAACCCCAAGTGCATCGGCGGCTCTCAGCGTAACTTCATCGTAGGCAGAGTACTTGGAGCCGAATATCCGCATAGGTTTACCTGTGCATGCTTCAACCTTGTCTTTTATGCGGCCCATCACTTCGTGTTGAAAGCTATACGGTTTATCCCAAAAGGGCTGTTCATTGTAGGAACCGCAAATCTCAAATCCTTTAATACAGAGGTCCTTTATCATGCCGTTTTGCTCGGTTACCATATAGTCATTTGTCTGAATTACGGCAGGCATTCCTCTTCTTTCAAATTCATCGGTCCAGTGTCTTAAACCCTTCACATTTCCGTGGTCTATTATGAGAAACAGCCCTTCAATGTGAGCAACTTTACTCTTCTGCATTTCTTTGCCTCCTTTGGGTTGATTAAGCAAATATATAAAGAACAATGTTTCCTTCATTCAGTGAGGTACCCAGAGTACGGTTCTTGGCTTTTCCCGAAGGTGATCAATTAGTTTTTCTATCTTCCCGAATCTCATGACCCCCGCCTGACAATGCTTAACACAAGCGGGTTGTAAGCCGCTGGAAATGCGTTTCCCGCACAGGTTGCAGTTATCCGTTGGAAATGGAAAGTAATACAATTTGCCGCCCGATATCTCAGGCTCGACTTCCATTACCCGTATACCCCATTCCCCGCTAGGACGGCTGTGTTCCTGTTTACAGGCAACCTCGCAGGCGTGACACCCAATGCAAAACTCGTAGTCTATGAGCAGACCGTACTTTGGCATTCAGGATTTCTCCTTCTTATAAACTCTGCACATTTGAGCTTTAAAGGGATACCCGAAACCCGATCTGCCCACCCATCCAGAGGGAAGCAGTAGATTGATATTTGATTCCCATGCCCCAAACAGACTCGGATCGGGTCCAGGTTTTTCCGGGAACCACCATCCATGTTGAGCATGAACAACTCTTGGATGGATCCCCGCCGTAACCTTGGCCCGTTGCTGGCATCTCCCGTGCTTATTCTCTATGTATATCCAGTCTCCATCCTCAATTCCCAGCTTTTCGGCCGTTTCCGGATGAATCTCCGTTATCGGATCCGGATTCATTTGGCGGAGCAGGGGAATTTGACGATGCTCTGAGTGGAAGAATCCCCATGACTTGCCACCGGTGGTGAGAACAAGCGGGAATTCATTTGCTATTTCTGGCGTGCTAACGGGGCTCTCCGGAGGCTCCTCAAAATACGGGAGGGGATCTAGGCCACATTCTTCGAAAACGGTAGAGTATAGCTCGACTTTTCCCGTCGGTGTGTCAAAACCTGGTTTCTTGTCAGGCCGCAGGAGTCCCTTCTCGTATTTTCTGTACTCAAAGGTATCATAGGCAAACCCTATTTCCCTGAGTTCTTCAAAGCTCATCCCCGTCGGCCCAAGCATGCCGCTGAACATCCCCTGCACGTCATTCCAGGGCCATGCCGATGGATTAAGCCTTCTGCCCAGCTCAAGGTTGATTTCCATGTCTGACTTACACTCTCCAACAGGCTCTATCGCCTTGTTTATCGTACCGACGAAGATCGTATTTCCCCCTGTCAACGCGATTCCGTCTCTTTCGGCATAGGTGGCAGCCGGAAGCACGATATCGGCAAAGGCCATGGCAGTTGGGGTCATGAACAGATCGACAACAACAACAAAGTCCAGTTTTCTGAAGGCCTCATAAACCCGCTTTGGATCGGCAGCGCCACAGGCGAAGGTGTTGGTCGTTTGTATCCACGCTGCTTTGATTGGGTATGGCGAATCAGATAACATCTGCTCTATTACCTCTGATCCCACCGCTGGGGTATACCAATCGTCAAGTAACGGGTATTTGCCTATACCAATCTTTTTCTTTTTCCGGTCTTTGATTATTGCCTGCAACTCCTTATTTATTTCAGTTTCAAGATCGAAATTGTGGCTCTTGATTACGTTACCTCCCGGCACGTCCAGATTGCCAGTAATTGCCCATAAAGACATAATCGCGTGGATAGTTGGAACACATTCCTTACTCTGATCAATTGAGACACCCCATTGTATGGCCGCCGGCTTGGCTGTTGCGTACATTCTACCGGCTTTTATGATTTTCTGCTTCGGTATCCAGATAATTTCCGCAACCTTTTCCGGTGGATAGTCTTGAACACGTCTCTTTAATTCTTCAAATCCATAGGTCCATTCCCCCACAAACGCATCGTCATAAAGCTTTTCACTGATAATCACATTCAGCATGCCCAGGGCTAGCGCTGCATCGGTTCCAGGTCTGATCTGCATCCATATCTTTGCCCGTGTGGCCAACCAGGTTCTTCTCGGATCTACGACAATGATCTCAGATCCACGTTTCATACACTCGATAATCCAGTGGCCGAGAAAGCCGTCCGGATTAGAGGTCAGCGGGTTGTTGCCCCACAGGATTATGCATTGAGGTGTCTTCCAATTGGCGTTTTCGTAACGGTCCGATACGAATTGCGAGCAGTCTGAAACTTCGAAGTCCCCGGTGGTTGCGGCTAGAGCCGTAACTTTGGGTGCGAAACAGGCGTGTCCATGTAAGGGACCGAAGGTCACCCTATTGGGGCTCCCAAACGAATAAGCGAGCCTTGAAATGTAGGGGCCGATGTCTCTGCCCGTACCTTGGCAGAAAATCACAGATTCCGGTCCTAGCGTACTTTTGATAGCTTCAAATTTCTCAACTATGGTCTGGTAGGCCTCCTCCCAGGTTATCCGCTCCCATTTTCCCTCTCCCCTTTTACCTACCCTCTTCATGGGATACCTGAGACGGTCAGGATGGTAAACCACCTGTGTGAGCGCCAAGCATCTGGGGCATAGGCGACCTTGACTGGGCGGAAACTCCGGGTCACCCTCAACCTTTACGAGCTTCCCGTCTTTGACATACAAGAGCACTCCACAGCCTTCATGGCACCCCGGACCTGTTCGCGCAATACTGCGAACGACATTTAGGTCATCCTCACGCCATGTCCACGCGCGTTCCTTTTCCAGAACCCTACTGTTTTCTTTTTCAGGCATTCTTTCCCTATGGAAGCAGTTGCGAAATCGTTATCAAACCGTGAAGCGCATCGCTTTCTGCCTCGGCTTAAACGATTATTCGCTTTCGTTATAATCCTCGCTCACTGATTTCCTGTCCACAGCTAGCATCTCCTCTTGCTTCTTCTTGGATAAGATGCCCGTGCCGTGGTAGTACTCGAAGTCATATAGGCAACAGAGGAGATAGGCACTGCGGCTAAAGGTAGATGGAAAAGGAGGGTCGAATTTGTGCTTCCACCTGAGCTCGGTATATGCCTTTTGCACTTCTATGAAGTATTCCAACGGTGGTCTTTGCTGGTCGGCAAAGGCTGACCCACTCTCAATGGTCCATTGGTTATACCGGGGAAGC
>DATKZQ010000117.1:0-15867 GCA_035527895.1 Desulfatiglandales bacterium | reverse complement strand
GAGGATTCACCTCAAACCACAGCGCTCCGCGCAGGGTTTTTAGAAAATGATAGGGTGTCAGATCGTGACATGAGACATGGGTCGCTAGATAAAACTCTCCTTGTGCCATTTGAACGGTTAGAGAGGTAAGGACCGCGGGGTGCAAGGAGCACTGCGCCCCGGTGGAACAGCAGTGCTCTGTAATTGTGATTCTGGCGTAATTATGTAACGGAAAGCGAAGGTGGCTGCCGGTTCAAACGCGGAATCTGGTTCCACAGGGCAGGCTTGAGGAGCGTCCTGCAGGGCGGGACTTGAGGCAAAAGGCATAAGGCGAAGGGCAAAAGGGGCTGATGTTCATGGTTGGCTGTTTGATTTCTGAAGTTCGGTGAGAATCTTTTTCAATCTCGGTTTCAATTCCGGCAGTTCGAGTTGTATCGCATCCCATACCAGCTGGTAATCTATCCCGAAGTAGCCGTGAATTAACCGATCCCTCATGCCTGCCATACGCTTCCAAGGAACGTCTGGATACGTGCCCTTCACGGATTCGGGAATGTGTTTCGCGGCCTCCCCTATGATCTCAAACTTTCTGATCACCGCGCTTGATGTTCTATCATCGTCTTTGAACTCGCTTAGAGAGAGCCCCTCGACAAATTGCTCTATCGCTTTTATGGCGGCGATAATATCTTTCACAAAGATTTGGTGATCTCGTTTCATACAGAGACGACGTCTTTGAGTATCTGCTCTCTCAGCTCGGGCCTAAGAGCCCTCTCTGAGACTATGTCCACTTCAAGAGAGAGCCTTTCCTCGAGGAAGTCCGCCAGCCCAACAAAATCGAACAGGGTAGCTCCTTCAAGGAACCTGACCAGGACATCAACATCACTTTCACCCTTTTGTTCTCCTCGCACATAAGAGCCGAATAACCCTATGATCTCTGCCTTATACTCTTTTCTTATCTGCCGTTCCAGTCTGCCGAGAGCCCCTTTGATTTCCTTAAGTTCTCGATTCATGTTACTTCTCTCCACGGTGATTCCCTGATACGGCTTAGCCGCATGGGACGTTCCTGGGTCGACTATTAGCTCGTAGCTCATACCCATTCGCGAGGCCGGTTTCAGGAGTGGTGTTAATATACTAAAAGCATTGGAAAAAGGAAATATCAAAAAAGTGCGGAGGGATTATTATTTCTCCACATGATTCACGAGTTGGACATAGTGTCAGGTCGTGACATGAGACATGGATCGGTACATAGAACGCTTCTTGTGCCACTTGAAAGGTTAACGACGAAAGGAGCGCTTCGCCCCGGTGGAATAACGTTACATCAGTTACAGAGGGTGCGGTTTGCTTGCGTAACCTGAAACTGAAGAGACGGGTGTTTTAAACAGGTATTCTGGTTCAACAGGGCGGGCCCCGGTGGAATAGCAGCGCTCCCGTAGTTGTGGTTTCGGAGTAATTCATTAATGGGAAGCGTAGGTGATATCCGGTTTAAACAGAGGATTTGATTCCACAGGGCAGGCTTAAGGAGCATTGCGTTTGAGGTGCATCCTGCTTCCAGCAGGATTTGAGGATCGCTACGCTTGAGGGCCGTGAAGAGGGGACATCCTGTCGTGCAGAGCGTGCTTACAATCACCCTCAGATCTCAGCACCTTCTCACCTTGAGATATCTACCCGAGTCTGTTGTCGCCCAATAAATCTTGCAATATTCATTTCATTTATTAAATATCGGGCGGCAGCCTGCACAAAGGAACTGCAGCTTATAGGTGGCAACCGTAGACCATTTCAGTAATGGGAAAGTTAGGCCTCACCTTGCATACCGCAGTCGAGTTATGTGAGGTTGCGAAGCCAAAAATACGATGTCGAGGGAGATTGCGCTGAGCAGGGAGAAGCCATTGAGACGAGGAGCGGTGACTGCCGCCACACGTGTGAAAAGATTTGTGGATGAGCCAGAGCTGTAACCTTTGGCGCAGACAAGGAAAGCCGGTGGCACAGGCGAGATAGGTGGCTTATAGAAACTTGACAAGTCATATATAAAAAGTATATGATCGTATATAAAAACTATATGGACTTTGAGATGTCGACTATTCGAGCTTTGCTATCGTCAAAAATTCGCATTCAGCTCTTACGGATTTTGGCACTAAACCCAGAGAGCTCATTTAACATAAACGAACTGAGCAGACAAACCGGTTTTTCCCTGAGAGGAGTTGAGGTAGAACTCAAGAACCTCCTTTCAGGGGGAATATTGCGGAGGGAAGTCTCAGGCAACCAGCATCGTTACCAGCTCGATCCCCTCTGTCCCATTTATAAAGAGATTAAGGGGATCATTATAAAGACCGTGGGGATTGCGGAAGAAATAAAACGTGCTCTCAAACCGGCAGAAAAAGAGATCAAGCTTGCTTTTGTTTATGGGTCATTTGCCTCGGGGGATTATGGGAATGACAGTGACGTTGACCTTTTTATCGTGACTGAGCTCCCTGGCATAAAACTGGCTGAACTATTAGGATCTTTACAGAGCGAGATTGCACGTTCTATCAATATTTCTCAGTTTAGTTCTGCCGAATTCAGTCAGAGAAAGCAAGAAAGTGATCATTTTTTGATTCGAGTACTTGAAGGTCCCAAGATTATCCTCATCGGACACGAAGATGAGCCTTGAAGTTTGGAAACAGAACGGTTGGCTGCGCGAACATAGAACAAGCGCTCAGGAAGTGGCCAGCATTATCGCCCTGATTGAACGCGACCTCACTGATGCCGCGAGAGAACAAATCTCAGTAGATTGGCGATTCAACATTGCGTACAACGCAGGCCTGCAGCTAGCTGCCTTGGTCTTGTATGTTTCTGGTTATCGTGCCGGCAGGGGTGAAAGCAAACATTACCGTGTTATCCAGGCACTCCCATTGGTCATGGGCCCGCACTTTTCCCATATGAGAGATTATCTAGACAACTGCCGGAGAAAAAGAAATGTCAGTGAATATGATGCTGTCGGTACCGTTTCTGAGAAGGAGGCCGAGGATATTCTTCAGGCGGTTAGGAGATTCAAAGTCGACGTTGAAAGCTGGCTTAAGGAACAGCATCCGGAGATTCACTACCGTCAGTGAGAGGAAAGTGAAGAGGGGACATCCTGTCGTGCAGAGCGTGCTTAAAACCCGCCTCAGATCTCGGCACCTTCTCACCTTGAGATTACTGCTATTAAAACATACCAATTTAAAGTCCTCGAGAAGTCTTGAAATAAGACTTTCATATCTTAAGCATCACCGATCATCATGACAGCGTGAAACTCTTCGCGCTTCTCCACCCTCCGCAGTGGCACTGCTACGGAGGACGGGCGCGCGGGGCATTCTTGCGAAGGAGAGGAAATTGCCGCGTATCCAAAACTTTTCTATCTCACCCCTGTCCAAACACCTTCAATAGGTTTTTCCCTTGACATTGCACCTAAATAGTCTATATTGATCAGCATACTGATCAATTAAGATACCATATTGATCAATATAGTGATTGATATAATCATAAACAGGGCTGATACATGATTGACCTCCTCATTTTTAATCCCTGGTGGGAGTCTGCCGAACGAATCGGGTCGGATCGTTCCATTGTAGATTATCGGGAGTCAAAACTCCAATGGCAGCCAAAGATTAAAGGGGAATTTGACCTGACGCAGGATGCGGTTTATACGCTGCGAGGCCCCAGGCAGGTTGGAAAAACAACCTTGCTCAAAATGATAGTGAATGAGCTGTTGGACAAGGAGGTAGCTTCTCGGGCAATCTTTTACTACTCCTGTGACTTGGTTGCAAAGGCCGAGGAACTGTTTCAAGTGATTCGTCAGTACCAGGAATTTTCCGAGCCACTCCGATTCAAGAGAAGATATGTGTTCATTGATGAGATTTCGCTCGTCCCTGCCTGGCAGAATGCGATTAAACAGGCAATTGATCTTGGGTGGGGCACATCGACTACCTTTATCCTCACGGGATCTTCTGCCGTGGATATCAAACGGGGAGCGGAACGGCTGCCGGGACGTAGGGGTGGAGTACCTCAACCCGACAAGGTTATGATGCCCTTGGATTTTGGGGAATTTGTGGAAGCATGTTCCGATATATCACTTGATTTTGAGCACCTCTCAATCCGGGCGGTCCTCGAGGAACCAGGAGCACTAGGAAGACTCAGGTCACAGACAGAGGTATTTTTGCCGCGACTGTCAGCCCTTTTGGAACGTTACCTTGGTATAGGCGGATTCCCACTAGCAGTCGAAAGTTTCCTGAGGAAGGGGCAACTCACCGAAGATATAGCGGACACCTATTTGTCTGTTATCCGCTCGGATTTTGAAAAGATGAAAAAAAGCCGAATACTTCTCAGACAGGTGTTGGTGAGAATCCTATCTCTCGGGGGCTCCCCTGCCAGCTGGCAAAGCCTGGCTAAAGCAATTGACACACCTTCCTTCAATACAGTGCGAGAATACAGCGAGCTTTTAGCCGATTCTTTTCTACTAATCATTCTGTATTTTTTGGAGAGGAACAAGAAGATGGCCAATCCCAATAAAGGGAAGAAATTCTATTTCTTTGACCCTCTCCTCTTAAACCTTGCTTATCAAGAGGCTGCGCTAAGCGCTAATCAGGGTCTCAGCCTTGCGGTAGAGGGGGCAGTGGCAGCCCACCTTGTGAGAAGATTTGAGAGCCGCCTGTTTGAGGGGTTTGGAAGTGGCCAAAGGGTTTTTTATTGGAGGTCTGCCAAGGGCAAGGAGGTTGATTTCATTGTCTCCGACGGTGAGTCGTTGCTGCCAATAGAGGTGAAATACCAAAGGATGATAAACCGATCTGATTATTCAACCATGAAACGTAGTTTTGGTAAAGGAATGCTGGTAACCAAGGATGCCTTTTTGCGAGAGGATAATATTGCCGGTATTCCGGCGTCGGTCTTTTTATTGCTGGGTACCTGAATGCAGGTAGTGAACGGGTCAAGTCGCAGTGGAATAGTTTTCAAATTCCACGGGATAAATCTCCGTTTGACTCTTGCTCAATCAGGCTACCCGCTGCTCGACGGAGTTTC
Source organism: Desulfatiglandales bacterium (assembly GCA_035527895.1). Taxonomy (GTDB): domain Bacteria; phylum Desulfobacterota; class DSM-4660; order Desulfatiglandales; family B25-G16; genus JADFWK01. The sequence continues at coordinate 10,860 of DATKZQ010000117.1, read as the reverse complement.
TTATGCGAATATGGCACCTCCCAGCATTCAATAACCCTAGTAAGGGCTAAAGGCCAATTAGCAAATTATGACCGCTTCGCTTAAGGAGCGTCCCATTGTGCTGGGACTTGAGGACCGCGCAGCTTAAGGACCATCCCGCAGCGGGATTTAAGGCGTAAAGCAACAGGAGAATGAGCTGGTAGACACTAGAAGGAGCGTTCCGCACGGGACGTAACTTGAGGAGCGTTGCACTTGAGGTAAACCCAAGGGAGACAGGATTTACAGGATAGAGGGGATCTTTTGCTTCAGCACTTTCCGCCTGCCCGCCATCGCGAGCCGCTCAGGCGAGGCGGGCGGGGATGAAAGCGCTGAAGGCAATCCGCTTGCGCGGAGGCAAGTCACGTGCATTCTTTAGGTTCGGCGATTCCAGGTGCGTGGGGTGTGAGGAGCACTTCATTTGAAGATCGCTAAGCTTGAGAACCGTGAAGAGGGGACATCCTGTCGTGCAGAGCGTGCTTAAAACCCACCTCAGATCTCAGCACCTTCTCACCTTGAGATAACTGCTATCGATGTCAGGATCACCTCTTCTTCCTATACTCTCCTGATATCACAGCTCAGAAACGGACAGGCTTTCGATTCAGAGAAATGAAGTTGCATACAATATATTGAATATGGCCTTTTCCATTCAAAACCTTCAGCTTCTGCTGCTCAAAAAGCAGAAAGCCGAAAAAACTTGTGCTTCCGAGTCGTAACCTTCACTGAGGATTTGCGATTCAAATATGGTAGGAACGGGCATCAAGGGAAGTCTTCTACTTCAGTTAGGATTCAGCAATGGTGAGGTAATTATTGCAAAGCTGTAAGGGGATTCAAGAAGCGCATGCCATTTCTAATGCTACCAGCCGTATCAGCTTGATATTTCATGAGATTTAATCTCATTGAGTTATTTATCAAATCTCTGTATATTCCTTATTGATTCCACGTGCTTAAGAAAAAAAGCAGAGTCTGCTTAATGTATAATGTCCTGCATCTTGAAGGGCTAACAATACATTACCAGGCTTCTAATCACTCGGATATGAGATACGTCCAATGGTGCTGAACTTTGAATGGGACGAGGAGAAATCAAAAAAGAACTTCAAAAAACATGGTGTCACATTCGAGGAAGCCAAGACTATTTTCAACGATCCATCTGCAATCACAATTGATGACCCCGATCATTCGGATGAGGAGGAGCGATATCTTGATATTGGACTTTCCTCGAAGGGTAAGGTATTAGTGGTATGGTATACTGAACGCCAACAGAACATTCGCATAATTGGCTGTCGCAAAGCGACGCCTTCTGAGAGGATGACATATGAAAAAAGAGAAAAACGATCGTGATATCAACGAGATGAGACAAAAGTACGATTTTTCTGATGGAGTCAGGGGCAAGCACTTCAAGGCGTACCGTGAGGGGCATACGGTGCGTATCCACAAGGAAGACGGCACGACATCTGTGCGGTATTTCAGGCAAGAGGATGGCGCTGTTATGCTCGATCCTGACGTCAAAGCTCATTTTCCGGATTCTGAATCGGTGAACAAGGCGCTGCGTTCGCTGATTGCCCAGAGATGAGTAATAGAGTATGCAGAACCACTGAATACACCTTTAGGTGATCCCGCACATTACCCTTCCATTTATTACGTCGATCCGTACTGTTAAGGAATCAAGGACTCTGATTTCAGCCATCTCAATGATGAGTATTCCAAGATGAAACAGAGGCCTGGCTTTGGATCTTTTTCTGTTGAATGGCGATACAAATATTCTATGCATGGAGAGTCAAGGTGGCTGACGACTTCAGAATTAAGCAAATCAGCAAAAACTTCCAGGGCTTAAGCATCTTGTGTGCCCGAAATCTTCGGGCCATTCAGTTTTTCGAAAAAAGTAGTCTGCCCCTATATATTGGCCTTCTTACTCTTCATCTCACATTTATCGAATCCCCGTGTCCTCCAGTAGAGACGCTCCAAGGCCTCTTTGAGCGCCAGGTTGACGGGAAGCCTCCGGTATCCTATGGCCGAATCCATCGATGCTATACGCATAAAGCTTTCTTGATACACCGGAACATCTGAGCCCTGAGAAACTCCAATCTCAGCCCTGTGAACAGCCTCAGGGGTCCTTTCCCTCATAACCTTGCAGGCTGAGAACTCAAGATTCCCAAATTTATTTCTTCGAAATGCAAATCCGAAAAGCCGGCATACCAGAGGTCGGATTTCATAATAAGAGCACCTGCCAGTTCCCGGAAAACCGGGGTTCGGCCGGTAGAGCATACATCTGAAATCGCCTAGATTTCTCTTCTCCTCGAGTACAAAGAACACTGTTTCCTCCTCCTTCCTCCGGTAAACCTCTTCTGCTAGAGGGAGGATTTCAAGAACGGTGGCCTCGACCTCGGGGTTATCGCAACACGCACCACATAGGGGAGAGCAGAGAAGACCAAAGGCGACCTGCAAACGCGCCGTCTTTTGATCAATCTCTTGATAGATCCTGAGAACCTTCGACGGAAGAACTCTCGCGGAATCGGCCATCATGCAAAATCCTCCTTGAGACCGACTCTAAGGTCGGATACCAGAATAGCAATTCACTCCTCTGCCAATGCGATATTCATCCGGATATTATACAGGTAAGATTGAAGATCTCAAGATGAATTAGTCATTCCTTCCTGATGCCTCATCTGTTTATTCCTTCTTAGAAAATCACCTCCTGGGGGCGTGATCAGAAACAATCCCTCTGCCGGTTATTTTTCTGTCTTTAGCACGGAGTGTTGGAGTATTGGATGATCGGAATATCGGAAAAAATGTTACCGGAGCCTCTTGCACGTAGGACCCAAGAGAGGCGGCTATTTCGCAGCTTCCCGGATTTTCAAAACCCTTCTCTCAATTCCAGACTACTCAAGTACACCATTTCGCATGCAACCCTGGGATCTGAGGGCTGGCTTTTGACCCCTTGTTAGAAACGTGGCCCGCCGGATCAGCCCCAACATCCCAACGAGTTACCCACACAAACCCATAACACGGCAGTGATGGATCAACGGGACGCCGTACACCTGGCAAGGGTTCTACATGCGACTGCGTGCTTTAGGGCACCGAGCGCGTGGGTAAAGAACCTTGGTGTAGAGCGTTTTATGGTATATAATAGGTAGTCCCTTAAGAATAAGATTGGTGCGTTTTCTGGTAGAAAGTATTTTCATAGCTAGAACAGCCCATGAAAATCGGAATGTTAAATTCGAAATCCGAATATCGAAATCCGAAACAAATTTTCAATTTTCAAAATTCAAATGACCAAAACCGATTATACAACGAGGGATATGACACGTGACCTGAGTTGAGTGTTTTGAACATTCGAGCATTATCCTTTTTAGATTTGTTTCGTGTTTCGAATTTCGTGCTTCGAAATTCCGGTTTATCCGGGGTAGTTTATTCCAGAAAAAACTCGGGGAAAGATCAATCCCAAGAATTAACGGTTTTGAGCCGGCCCTAAAATAGAATGAGATTGGAGAAGCTCTTTTATACCATTGATGAGGCATCCGAAATAACCAGGCTGCCTCAGGCCCTCATCCAGCACTATATCCGGGTGAAGAGAGTAACGTTATCACCTGAACACTATCCGGACATACATCCACGATCCATAAAGGGCAGATTGTTTTTTACGCAGAAAGACATCGATGAGCTCCTGCGGTTCATCGACAAGAGAAAAGACGAATCGTGGGAGAACTGGCAGCTCAGGAGGATACAACAGATCACAGCGAAAAGGGAGATGAGGGAACGCAGGCCCCTAAGAAGGCCGGACTTGCGGATTATCAGAGGGAAAAAGGAAGACCCTGAAAAGAAGTGAATAGCGTAACGAGCTTCATCAGGCGGTTGGTCATAATCAGTGCTATTCTAGGGCCATCTCGACTGCCGCTTGTGCGTGGATCTTGGTTGTATCAAATAAAGGAATCTCCGCATCTTGCTGGCTAATCAGAAGGGGGATTTCCGTGCATCCCAAGATCACTCCCTCTGCCCCGTTCGACGCAAGTGCCTTGATTATCGCTTTGAATTTTTCCTTGGACGCCGGCTGCATGATTCCACGGCACAATTCATTATAGATGACGTGATCAATTACTTCCCTATCGCTCTCCGAGGGTATTATCACCTTCAACTTGTATTTTTCTTCCAGCCTTTTCTTGTAGAAATCCTCCTCCATGGTGAATCTTGTTCCCAGCAAGGCAACTTTGTCGAGCCCCTTCTCAATGACCGCCTTTGCGGTAGCATCGGCTATATGCACCAGGGGGATAGCGACGCTTCGTTGAACCTCCTCGGCCATTTTGTGCATGGTGTTGGTGCAAATGATCAGGAGTTCGGCGCCTGCCCCTTTCAGCCTCTGAGCGGCACGGATCATCAGCTCTGTGAGTTCTTCCCACTCGCCCTGGTGCTGCAGTTGCTCGATTTCTTGAAAATCAAAAGAGTAGAGTATGCATTGAGCCGAATGCAGACCGGCGAGCCTCTCTTGCACGGTCTGGTTCATGATTCGATAGTATTCAGCCGATGATTCCCAGCTCATACCGCCGATGAGTCCAATCATCTTCATGGGTCGCACCTCACTTTTTCAATTACTATACAGGGCGTCATAAATCCTATGCCATTTTATGCTATCAGATTCGAAAAAAGAACGTTGTTTTTTCGACAGGATTCACCCGGTTATTTGGATTCTCCCCTTGCTTTCTCCCCTTCCGGACGAAGGGGAGAAAACGCAATCCCGCCTTTAGATAGGCGGGAAAAATAATGGCTTGACTGTTTTCATTGCTTGGTTGCGAGTCCTAAGGCCCTACCTTTCACCATGCTTTAGAATGGCTCTTCCCTCGGAGAGGGATTAAGGTTTTTGCCTTTCTTCCCCGCCTGCCGTCCGGCGGGCAGGTCGCAATAACTATATTGCGAACACATTTAGGAATCATTCTGCTACTACTCTTTGATCCCTGAAAACCACAGGCGTTCCATTGGAAACGAATAGAGGGTGTGCCGGCAGTTCCCTGAGCAACCGTGCGCAATCACCCCATGACTATACGCCCCCGTTTTCATTTAATCAAGCTGCTAGCAGGTCACTTGTGAAACGTGACTCTCGCGCCATAGGCGCGTTTTAAGCTTTCGGCAAAAACACAAAAACATCTTGACAGGAAATCTCGCATCATGTACGGAAACTGGATTGATCTTCTGATTAAAAGCGCGTATTCTTTACCACTAATGACCGCTGGATGGCTCTTTGGCGCAGAGTTCGTTCGCAAAAGCTGACTCGCCTGAGCAGCCGAAAACCAAAAAACTCGAATAGTTGCGGGATTCACGCCTTTTTTCACACGTAAAAGCGCGGTTCGGACTAGAAGTCCGTTCCGGGCTAAAGCATAAGGAAGGGTTGATAATGAAAGTCCTTGTAAGCGATCCCCTTGCCGAAATCGGTATCAAGCTTTTGCAAGAGACCCCCGGCATCGAGGTTGACGTAAATACCGAGCTGACACCGGAGGAACTCACCGGGATTATCGGCCAGTATCATGCCCTTGTCATCAGAAGCGCTACCAGGGTTACGGCTGACATCATTGAAGCGGCCCGGAGCCTTAAAGTCATCGGCCGCGCCGGAATTGGATTGGACAATGTGGATGTGCCCGCTGCAAGCAAAAAGGGGATAGTGGTGATGAATACGCCTGAGGGCAACACCATGACCGCGGCCGAACACGCCATTGCTATGATCATGTCGATTTCCCGAAATATCCCCCAGGCAACGGCATCTTTAAAGCAGGGTAAGTGGGAAAAGAAGAAATTTCAAGGTCAGGAAGTATTTGAAAAAACTCTCGGAATAATCGGGGTCGGGCGCATAGGAAGGCTTGTGGCAGAAAGGGGCAAAGGGCTGAAAATGAAAGTAGTTGTCTATGACCCCTATCTTAAGCCTGAGAGCATTGAAAAACTAGACCTCGAGCCAGTTTCCTTTGCTGAACTCCTGAGGCGGTCGAACTATATTACCATACATACGCCGAGTACGGATGAGACGGTCAACATGATCAACAAGGAAACAATCGGCAAGATGAAAAAAGGGGCTATGCTTATCAATTGTGCTCGCGGGAACATAGTCAACCAGGATGATCTGTATGAGGCACTAAAATCAGGTCATCTAGGGGGTGCTGCGCTGGATGTTTTCAGCGAGGAGCCGCCGGGCAAGATAAGACTCATGACCTTACCCAATTTCATCTGCACACCTCACCTCGGGGCATCGACAAGGGAAGCTCAGGAAAAAGTATCAAAAGATGTGGCCGAACAGATTGTCGACTACCTCCTGTACGGCACGATAAAAAATGCCGTAAATGTCCCGACCATCAGCCCCGAATTGATAGTAACCCTGAGACCATACGCCATTCTTGCTGAAAGGATAGGCTCATTTCAGACCCAGCTCGCTGAAAGCCCCATACTGAAGATTGAGGTAAACTACTACGGAAAGATAACCGAGTATGATGTGACACCGCTGACCACCTCGGCGCTTAAGGGCCTGCTGACCCCTATCCTGAAAGACGAAGTGAACTTTGTCAATGCACCTCTCGTCGCCCAGGAACGAGGCATAAAGGTGGTGGAATCTAAGATCAAGGAATCGGAGGATTATGCCAATCTCATTACTATCAAGGTTAAGACGTCGGCGGGAAAGAATGTCGTATCCGGAACGATCTTCGGCAATAACCTGCCGCGGATCATCCGCATCAACAACTTCTACCTCGAGGCAGTACCCGAGGGTCACAATCTTTTGATAAACAATCTGGATACGCCAGGTGTTATCGGCAGCATTACGAGCACCCTGGGAAAATATGGGATAAACATCAGTCGAATGCAGGTCGGCGAGGAAAAGGAGAAAGAGCAGAATGTGATCTTCCTGGCGACCGACGGAACTGTACATGATGAAATCATTGAAAAACTCAGGACCCTGAAGAACGTCTTTTCGGTAAGGAGAATAGAGTTGTAGGCGCTCCAAAAAGCTTCAGTTTTTATGAGGCTGGGTGGTACTGTCCGTGGGATTTGTCGTTGCGGACTCCAACACACTAACGACCAACCAGAAAGGGGGGACAAGATGGAAAGAACAATGTATTTTCTTGACCAAAAGGACATGCCAACTCATTGGTACAATATCCAGGCTGACTTGCCAAAGCCATTGCCACCACCTTTGCACCCAGTAACAAAAAAACCGTTAACCCCGGATGACCTGGCTCCACTGTTTCCAATGGCGCTGATTATGCAGGAAATGAGCACCGAGCGCTGGATCGAGATCCCCGAGGAGGTCCAGGCTGTCTACCGCACCTGGAGACCGACGGCGCTGCACCGGGCATATCGACTGGAGAAGGCCTTAGACACTCCGGCCAAGATTTTTTATAAATACGAGGGAACAAACCAGGCTGGCAGCCACAAACCCAATACCGCTACAGCTCAATGCTATTATAACATGAAGGAGGGCACCAAACGCATCACTACCGAGACCGGCGCCGGGCAGTGGGGCAGCGCCCTGAGTCTGGCAGGAGCGTTCTTCGGTGTAGAGATCAAGGTCTATATGGTCAGGATCAGCTATGACCAAAAGCCCTATCGCCGGATCGCAATGGAGACCTGGGGGGCAACGTGTATTCCCAGCCCCAGCACGGAAACCAAAACAGGACGAGACATGCTGGAAAAATGGCCTGATTGCCCCGGCAGTCTGGGGTTGGCTATCAGTGAGGCAGTGGAGGAGGCTGTGAGTCGTGACGATACCCACTATTCTCTGGGCAGTGTGCTCAACCACGTCCTCTTGCATCAGACCATCATCGGGGAGGAAACCCGGAAACAGATGGAGATGGCAGATGCCTACCCTGACATTATTGTTGGTAACATTGGTGGTGGCTCAAACTTCGCCGGACAATTCCTGCCCTGGGTCAGGGATAAGATCAGCGGAGAAAAGCCGGACCTGCGCGTCATATGCGTTGAGCCCGAAAGTTGCCCTACCGTGACCAGGGGACTCTATGCCTATGATTACGGTGATGCAGTTGGCATGGCGCCAATAGTCAAAATGCACACCCTGGGTCACGGCTTTATCCCACCCCCGGTCCATGCCGGTGGGCTGCGTTATCACGGGATGGCGCCGATCATATGCCATCTCTATGAGCTCGGCTTTGTTGAAGCCGTAGCCGCACACCAGACGGCCACCTTCGAGGCCGGGGTAAAATTTGCCCGTACTGAGGGTATTATTAGCGGCCCGGAGCCATGCCACAACGTCAAGGTGGCTATTGATGAGGCCCTTAAGTGTAAAGAATCCGGTGAGGCCAAAACGATCTTGATAGCCCACAGCGGGCATGGGCACTTCGACCTTGCCGCCTATGATGCCTACCTCTCCGGTAAACTGGTAGATTATGCTTATCCTGAGGAAGAGGTAAAGAAGGCCCAGGCTGACCTGCCAAAGGTTTAGGCCACTGGGCTCAGCACTTAAGGCAACGTTCTGAGCTGTTTTTGAAATGGTGTACTCGCAGGCTTTAGCCAGTACGTCCTGCGAGTGCGCCGCTTTTTACGCGGAGGGTTAGCAGAGTGACAGAGCAGTATGACGACGAAACGATTCGCTGCCCTCGGGTGGGCGGCGAGGTGAACTTTAAGTTCTGTCGTTTCGAGAATAACATGCTCCCCTGCAGATGGATTGTCGGCTGCTGGCACGCCCATATGGATATCGATAACTTCCTGGCTGAGCACTTCTCTAAAGAAGAGCTGGAGCAAATATTCGCGCCCCCACAACCAAAGATCGAGAGCCTGTTGGATTTAGTGGAAAAGGCAAAGCGGACAAAGGAAGAGGAATGACCAGACAGGAGATCTTGCTTGGAAACGGGGCCATTGCCCTCGGTTTGGTCGAATCCGGCTGCCAGGTGCTTGCCTCATATCCCGGAACGCCCAGTTCGGAAATCCTTCCCGAAGCTGTCCGGTTTATGCAATCAGAGGGCCTTGACACCTATGTGGAATGGTCCACCAATGAAAAGGTGGCCATGGACATCGCCTTTGCCGCCTCTATTACGGGCAAGCGAGCTGCCTGCTGCATGAAGCAGGTAGGGCTCAACGTGGCGGCCGACTCCCTCATGAGCTCAGCCTATATGGGTACCGTCGGGGGGCTGGTTATCATCTCCTGCGACGACCCCGGCCCCCACTCCTCGCAGACCGAACAAGACACCCGGCTCATGGCCCGGCTCGCCAAGGTCCCGGTTTTGGATCCATCCAACCCCCAGGAAGCCAGAGAGATGGTGGGGCTCGCCTTTGCCATTTCAGAGGAATTCAGGATTCCGGTGATCGTGCGGCCTGCCATCAGAGTCTGCCATGCACGCCAGGATATCTCAATCGGGCCAATCAAGAAGAACACCCAGATAGCCACCTTTAAAAAGGATCCCCTCAGATGGGCAGCCACTCCCCGTTTCCGTCTCATCCTTCACAGAGAGTTGAATCAAAAACTCAAAGAGATCGGAGCTCGTTTTGACGAGCTCTCCCGCTTTAACTTCCACAACCTTGAGCCGGCAAAGCACTACCCCTTCGGCATCGTCGCCGGAGGCGTTCCGTACGCTGTCATCTCCGATATTCTCGCAGAGGAAAGGCGCATCGATATCCCCGTACTCAAGATCGGTACGCCCTTCCCCTTTCCCGAGCGGTTAGCTGCCGAGTTTCTTGCGGCCTGTGACAAGGTGCTGGTACTGGAGGAGACGGACACCGTAATTGAATACCTCCTCCGGAACAGGGAAAAGACCCTCGGTCGCCTCTCAGGCCATGTCCCTGCTGAAGGCGAGCTGGTACCCCACAAGGTATACAACGTGGTCAATCAGTGCTTAGGGGAACTGAACGTGCCCCAGTTGCCCGAAGGGACGGACCCCGAGGCGGAGGAACTGGTAAAGCGTCTCGAGCTACCAGCGAGAAGGCCGACCCTGTGCCCCGGATGCCCCCACAGGGCTGCATTTTTTGCCATACGCAAGGCCAGGCCAAAGGCCATCTTTACCTCAGACATCGGTTGTTATACGCTGGGCATCAACCTGGGAGCGGTGGATACCTGCCTTGATATGGGCGGTGCCATAACCATGGCATCGGGCCTTTATCATTCTTTTTCCCAGGACAAGATCCAACAGCCCATCGTGGCCACCATCGGTGATTCGACCTTTTTCCACTCGGGAACAGCAGGCCTTTTGAACGCCGTTTACAACGGGGCGCGATTCATTCTCGTAATCCTCGATAATCTCACAACGGCCATGACCGGTATGCAGCCCACACCGGCCCTGGGAATCCGGGCCAACGGCACTATGGGCCGAGCGATAACCCTCGAGAGGATTGTGGCAGGTTGCGGTGTTGATTTCATCCAGGTCGTGGACCCCTATGATATCAAGAACATGACGAGCACCATGAAGAAGGCAACCGAATACGTGAAAGGGCCTGAAGGGGGAATCGCCGTTATTATCGCCCGGCATCCCTGTGTTATAGCCTACCCAGACAATGCCATACCGGAAAGGAAACGGGTAACGGTAACCGAGGATTGTACGGAATGCAACTTCTGCCTTGAACGTTTTGAGTGCCCTGCCCTCTATCATGACCACGAACTCGGTCGCGTCGCTATAAACAGGGAGATATGCGTGGATTGCGGGCTGTGCATTCAGGTGTGCCCAAAAGGGGCGATTAAAGAGGTCGAGATTGCTTAAGACCCCCAGGACATAATGCCGTGAAACCCCTGTGGAGCCCCACGCGCAAGCGCGTGGCACCTCCACATTCTTCGGCGGAACCCGCCGAAGCATATCCGCCTTCGTCCCAATAGGACTACGGCGGATTACCCTGCCGAGCATTCATCCACGGGCAAGCCCGTGGCTTTCTGCG
>DATKZQ010000116.1:0-14929 GCA_035527895.1 Desulfatiglandales bacterium | reverse complement strand
GGCCCCGTACAGGGCCGTTTCAAACCGACGCACCGCCCCATAAGCCTTAGCACTAAGGTAGCAGCCTGTGTGCGCCGTTTTGAAACGCCCACTCCTCTGAACGATGGGAGGACAGAGTCAAAAAAAGACATCTCCATGCTCCTATGAAAGTTTCTTCTATCAATAACCCTGAAGCGCAGCGCCGGGGTCAATCGCTCCTAATGCCCCATTGCCTCAAAAAAGGCTTCCAGGCGAGTCCGCGTTTGCTCCTCCGAGTATACCCGAGAGTCGGTAATGTCTGCCTCGATAATCACCGAAGGCACCCCCAGCCGTTTCATCAACAGGCGCTTCAAGTCATACTGCCCAACCGAATAGGGCTTGCAACTTCTTGCCGAGTGAATAACCAAACCATCCACCTGATACTCTTTGATAAGCCTCTGCATGAGCTCTAACCGGTGATTGAGGTTGTTATTGAGGATCACCAGGCTGTAAGCCTTAGCCATTGACTCGAAAGGGTAGTTCGTATCCAGCTGGGGAACAGTTTCGGCCCAGGCGTTGGTATACGTGGCGGTAACAAAGTTCATACCGTGCTTAGCAAAGGTATCTGACAGGTCTCGCACCTTGTACCAGATCGCGATATTATCCCACATTAATCGCTTTCGCTCATTCGCAATCGCACCTACACCCTTTTCTACCCGATCCTCCAGCTCTCCCAGAAGGCTCCGGTAATAATTCAGGGCAACCGGCAGCCCGCGGAGCGAGACGATCGGGGCGAGGTGGCCGAACGCATCAAAGATGGTCATGGGAGCAGGCCGAGCCTTCATGGTGCCCAGAACCTTTCCCCAGGTGATAGATGCCTCACGAGCGATACGGATTATGCGCAGGAACCTTTCATAGTTAAATTCCTCACCGGAGATCTCCTCTAGGGTGGGTATCATCTCCTTAAACTGGCTGACCATGTAAGATGTGTCCTTTTCCGTGATCTCCTCAAAATTGTATGGCGTATCGAAGATGATCAGCGGTATGTTCCAGTGATACGCCAACACCTTGTACCAGTAGACTACCGTCTGGCAGATGTTGTTGGAAGCAAACAGAAGATCAGGTTTGGGCAGCTTACCAACAGGGGTCATTCCAGAAAAGCAAGCTCCAAGGTCAATGCGTGCGTAAGAGCAGAGATCTCTATGATAGCCGTGCTCCTCTGCAATTGAGCATAGCTCCGGCCCCACCTTCTGTGCCCCGCATAACGCGCCATGGTTCTCCGGATAGAAGGTGTAGAAGTCGAATGCCCTTAGCAACTCAACGGGAGCGCCGCTGGTCACCCAGGCAACGGGCTTAGCGCCCTGGGCATAACGCGAGAGGAAGTAATGCCTTGCCATGATCTCCTTGAGCCGCCTGGAGTTCTTGAGGTTAGGACCAAAGTGAGGGTTGGGTTTGCGAGCACCCCTTTTCCTTGTCTTCTGGGACAAACCCATGAGCAGCGGCGCACCTACGTCCTTCATGAAGCGGTAACGGAGACGTCTAATCAACGACATTGTGCCCTCTAACTGATCATCTCTGCAAATGCCTCGACACGGGTGACCACCTGGCCGGTCAGAATCTGGTTAACCTCGCAGTCAATTACCAGGGTAGCCAGCCCTCTCCTTTTCAGTTCTCCACTCACCTGTGGCACGTCAAACAGTTCGGGCTCACAGAACTTCACAATGTAAAAGATAACACCCCGAGCGTTAGTCTGCTCGATTTTAGAGAGAAGCTCATTGATCCGCGCATTCACCGGTGAGTTTTTGGTGGTGCAGGGAGGCATGGCAAAATAGCTATCCGTGAGTGCCTCAAGGGGGTCATGAGCTGAGCCTGCCGGCGCCGGAAGCCTCCTGCCACAACACAGCAGGTCATCGTGTGCAATCCGCACCCCTAACTCGTCTAGGAGGGCCAGAATTTCTAAGGGATTGGGCAAGATGCCGCTGAGGACGACGGCCTTCCCTGAACTGCCACTGCCTTTCGCAGACGACAAGAACTCCTCAAGCAAGGGTAGAAAATCATCGGGGTGCAGATATTCTCCGCTGCGGATGACCTTATAGAATTCGGCATTAGAAGCATCCAATTCTCCCCGCGCCCTTAAATCGTAGAGTTCCCTCAGGACACGAGCTATCTGCTGCCCCTGGTGCACTCGTTTTTCCAACTCTGACTTGTCAAGGGGGCCTAACTGCTCTTCCAACCGTGAGATCAATCCCGTCAACTGTTCTCGATAAAAGGCACGAGAAGAATCCCTAGAGGAGGCCTTGGGGTGGTAAAAAAAATAGCACGGTTTTTCCATGCCGAGGTAGTTGTAGACGATGGATGCCAGGTTTTGGATTGAGTCACAAGTATGGGGGAAAAGAAATCCGTCAAGGGCGTCACACTTGCCCTGCACGATGAGTTCAAGTCCTAAACTGACCACAGAACAGATATAGGGCTGCAGGTGCTCATTGGCATGGGTTATGGTCAGGGGCGGATCCCAAATCTCCACCGGCAGCACGTTCATGGCCCATAGTATCTCTTTCGGGTATTGAGCCGGAAATACTCCGAATAACTTTCTTCCCTTTTTCTCCTTTTGCTCAATCAGATAGTCTTTCCGAGTTCCCAATTCCTTCATCGCAAGGCCCTAATTCACCTTCAATCCCCGTTTCTTGAGATACTCCTTCACCTCTGTGATGGTTAATATGCGGTAGTGAAAAACAGAGGCTGCCAATAGAATCTGTGCTCCCCCCAACACAACCCCTTCATAGAAATGCTCCAGTTTCCCCGCTCCACCTGAAGCCACCACCGGCACATCCACGGCGTCGGAGATTGCCTTGGTAAATTCCAGATCATATCCTTTCTGGGTTCCATCTCCATCCATGCTGGTGGGCAGTATAACTCCCGCACCCAATGCTTGGCACCTTCTGGCCCACTCGATTGCATCCTTGCCCGTTGGCCTCGTACCACCGGAAATAACCAGCTCAAAGCCAGAGGGCATGTCTCCGTTCCTTTTCGCATCAATGGCAACAGTTATTCTCTCAGGTCCAAATCTCTCGGCTGCTCTTTTAACCAGATCGGAGTCTTTCACAGCAGCGCTATTCATGGAGATCTTATCGGCACCAGCCTCTAGGACAAGATCGATGTCCTCCAGGCTGCTTATGCCTCCCCCTACCGTTAGTGGAATAGTAATAACAGATGACACGTTTTTTACCCATTCCAAACGCGTCTTCCTGTTCTCCACGGTAGCTGCAATATCCAGCATGGCCAACTCATCGGCGCCTTCCTCTTGGTAAAGTGCCGCATTTTCCACGGGATCTCCCGCATTCTTCAGGTCCACAAAATGAATTCCTTTAACAACCCGGCCTTCTTTCATATCAAGACACGGCATTATCTTCACTGTTTTCATTCCCTTCACCTCGTTTGTTTTCTCACACACTACGCTTTTCATCTTGGAAATCCAACTATGCCCTATGCCCCGAGGCTCAGTAGATCTCACTACTATCTCTACCTATCCAAGGAGTTTCATGCATAGCACAATAGGGGCAAAAGAAAAATCTAATTCCTTGGTATCGTTCAAAAGCGTTAACATGAACGACAGAGTTTAATCATTCTGGTTGCCAAGAGGGCATGGCGGTTGTCGAAAGGCGATATCTTTAAAGAAATACCACCGGGTTTTCCAGGGGCCAAAATATGTGGGGTTTACGCCTCTGAAGCACTGGGAGTCTTGGCCCGGTTCATCTAAACCCCACATATTTTGGCCCCCTCCCTTGAGGCTCATAGATATCGCCTTGAGAGAATCGGCATGACCGGATAAAGGTAATCATGTGTACATCCCCTGACCAACATAACATGGTGCCAACAATTTTGAACGATACTAATTCCTTAAAATGTCCTTTCCCGTTCTTGGCTGAGCCGCTGAAGGCAATGTCACATGAGGCAAAAATAGGTAATTTGACCTATAACCACTGGGAAAACGGGAGACTATGGGGCATACCCATGGGAAAATGGGTGTTCCTTTTCTACTTTTGAGTGAAATACCTGATTGAATTTCCCCTTATCAAAGCATACTATCGTCTCACCAGTTTGGAATAAACCTATTGTAGGTAGTTCTACATAACTACCCCCCAAGCGCTTACAGCCGCCGACAACCTCGCTGGGCCAAGTAAGGGGCGGCTGGAGCGCAACCCCTTTATCGGTGTTCCCCGCATTCATTCTTCACACAAGGGCGCTCTATTCTCCGGCCCCGAGCTTACCCATCAGACTAGCGTTCCCGCCTTGTGTCGCTTGTACCATTTCCCCAGGCTATTGTAAGCTTCTGCGGCATTGTTTGGAGACTATTCCGCTCTATTCGACTTTTGGCTCACCTGACTCACGAGCTTCGGTATCGCTTTCAATATGCCGCTTATCGTGTTTACCCTTATCCTCTTTCAGGGAAAGGGCAATCCTCTTTCTTTCCGCATCGACGCTTAGCACCGTTACCCAGACTTGTTGGCGCACCCTTACGACCTGATGAGGGTCTTTGACAAAGTAGTCTGCCATCTCACTGATGTGTACAAGGCCATCCTGGTGAACCCCCACGTCTACAAAAGCTCCAAACGCAGTGACATTGGTTACGATTCCGGGAAGCCTCATCCCGGTCTGCAGATCATCAATCGTTTCCACGCCCTGGGCAAAGCTGACATTTTCAAACTTCCTTCGAGGGTCTCGGCCCGGCTTGGCAAGCTCTGCAACTATATCGGTGAGAGTGGGCATGCCCACCTTGTCTGTAACAAATCGAGATAGATCTATCCTCTCTCTTAAGCTCCGGTCACGAACCAAATCCTCCACCGAACAACCCAGATCTGTGCTCATAGCCTCCACACCGGGGTACGATTCTGGATGAACTGCGCTGCTATCGAGCGGGTTCATGCCATTCCTGATACGGAGAAAACCTGCAGCCTGCTCAAAGGCCTTGGGGCCAAGGCGCGGTACCTTGTTCAGTTCTTCCCTGCATAAGAACGGACCATGCTCATTTCGATAGTCAATGATTGCCTTCGCTAGCTGCGGACCAAGGCCTGAAACGTAGGAGAGGAGCTGCTCACTGGCAGTGTTTACCTCTACTCCCACGGCATTTACACAACTTACAACTACGTCGTCCAGGCTCTTCCTCAGTTCTTGCTGATTCACGTCATGCTGATACTGGCCCACCCCAATGGATTTGGGGTCGATCTTTACAAGCTCTGCCAACGGGTCCATAAGCCGCCTTCCAATGGAGACCGCACCGCGAAACGTTACATCGAGATCCGGAAACTCCGCCCTGGCGACCTTCGACGCTGAATAGACCGACGCGCCGCTTTCGTTGACGATGACGACGGGGGTTCTTCTTGACAGACCGCATTCTCCAATAAAGGCCTCGGTTTCACGCCCACCCGTCCCATTCCCCACCGCAATGGCCTCCACCTGATGCTTCTCACACAATCCATTGAGGGTCATAATGCCCTTTGACTTACTCTCTTCAGAGCCAAACGGATAGATGGTGTCGGCTTGAAGCACTTTGCCTTGACGATCAAGACAGACCACCTTGCACCCAGTTCTGATACCCGGGTCGATTGCCAAGACCCCCTTTCCCCCTAAGGGTGGCGCCAAGAGAAGTTCGCGGAGATTCTCAGCAAATACCCGTATTGCCTCTGCATCTGCCCGATTCTTTGTCGCCAAGCGTATCTCCGTTTCAATGGAACCAGAAAGAAGCCTGTGAAAGCTATCTCTTACGGCCTCTTTCACCTGCAAGGATGAAGCGTTTTCTCCCCTAGAAAACATGCCTTCCAGCAGGGCCAATGCCTCCTCTTCTGGCGGGCTGACCCGAAGGTGCAGAAAACCTTCCCTCTCTCCTCGCCGCATGGCCAAAATCCTGTGAGACGGACTGGTTGCCACTGCCTCTTCCCAGTCAAAGTAGTTCCGGTACTTGGAACCCTCGTTTTCTTTGCCAGCAATGACCGTAGCCCTTATAAAACCTTTCTCCCAATACAGGGCACGCATTTTTTCTCGTGCCTCCTGGTGTTCGTTGACCCACTCGGCGATGATATCTCGGGCCCCCGCAAGCGCCTCTTCCGCCGATTCGATATCCTTTTCCTGATCGACATACCTGACTGCTTCAACGTATGGCTCCGTGATATCTTTCTGTTCAAAGATGACCTTGGCCAAGGGTTCGAGTCCTTTTTCGCGGGCTATCATAGCCCGAGTACGGCGTTTTGGGCGAAAAGGTAGATAGACGTCCTCTAGAGCTGTCAAGGTTTCCGCATCGAGGATCTTCTGCTCGAGTTCGTCAGTAAGCAATTCCCTTTCCCTCAGTGAGTTTAGAATGCTTTGCCGCCGCTTTTCTAATTCTCGCAATTGTGCTAGCCGATCGCGGATGAGGGCTACTGTTACCTCATCGAGGGAGCCAGTGGCCTCCTTCCTGTAACGGGCAATAAAAGGAATGGTGGCTCCCTGTTCAAGCAGTTCAATGGTGGCTCTGACTCGATATGTCGCCAGTTCTAGCTCTTGGGCGATAGTTGTGATCACATCCTCGTTCATATCATTTCCTTTCCCTGCGTTACCCTTTTCTAAGGGATATTATGCCTGAGGAATGTATTTCAGATCCTTTTCTTTGGGCATCCTTACCATACAACACGGTTACGTGTCTGACAACAGAGCCAGGGCGAATCATCTTGCTTCTAATCGCCCTATTGGGTGCTTTTCAGATCTACAGGGCCCTTTGTGAAAAAGGACCGTTGGCACTTGGTTAAACTGTTTGTCTATCCTAGGAGCCACTATGGCAGATTCGCGCCCGAGAAATATCGGCAACCGGAGTTCTGGGGAACCGCCACATCTAGTGGTACGATTCTAAAATAACATTGGATGTTGCCTGTCATTGCGAAGAGTCCTTCGGCTTTGCTCAGGATTAACCCGCCCACTTAGGCGGGTAAACTCCGCGACGAAGCAATCTCAATGGAATTCCAGGATGTTAGAGATTGATTCGCTTCGCCCCGCCTGCCGTCCGGCGGGCAGGTCGCAATGACTTCTTATGCTGCGAGCATATTTAGCAATCATTCTACTAGAGCGGCAGGTTTAGAAAGGTCACCGTTTCTTTGCAGGATAGGCTCTTGCAAGAAAAACTAGTCTCTATCTTGTTTTATTTTTCGCTCCACAGACTTTACCTTGCTCTCAATACGTCCGTCACTGTCCTTTCTGTAGTCGGCAGTGATGGTCGCATACACCCGATCACAGTCTTTCTTCAGATCCTCGAAGCACCGTGTCACCACACCAATGACTTCATCCCACTCTCCCTCAATACAGGTACCCATGGGGCCGATCTCATACCTAAAACCGCTGTCTCGCATAATCCTCGCCGCCCGAGCAACATAGGGACTGACGCTCATACCCTTGTCCATGGGGAAGATTGAAAATTGAATAACCACGCTCACAAAATCCTCCTATTTCATTTTCGTTAGGACCAGACTCCCACTATAAATCACAAAACACTTCTCGTTACTACGGGGGAGCATGTAATTTCTTGGTACGGTTCAAAAGTTTTCGGATGAGCCATAGTAAGTTCACATTCACACTCCAAAGCAGGTCATGGCTGTTTTCGCGAGGCCTGCCCGCCAGCGCGAGCCTTATTATTCCCTTGCCATTTATATAGTTACATGCTTAAGAGATTGCAAGAAACACTGATATCGCAGAGAGGATGTTTTGATGGAACTCCGGTCGCTTGGGAAATCTGGAGTAAAAATCACGCCGATCATTATGGGTACGTGGCAGGCCGGCAAGACCATGTGGGCAGGCATAGACGACGCCGAATCCATCAGGGCCATTCGGGCCGCCTTCGATGCAGGGATCACCACTTTCGATACTGCAGAAGAATACGGTAAAGGACATTCCGAGCGAATTGTTGCAAAAGCCCTGTTCGGGGTCAGAAAAAAAGCCGTTTATGCCACCAAAGTATCTCCCAATCACCTTACCTATAATCAGGTCATAGAGGCATGCCATCGGTCTCTCAAGAACCTCAACACTGACTACATTGATCTGTATCAAATACACTGGCCCGCAGGCTCCTGGGGAAGCAAATCGGTCCCTATAGAGGAGACCTTAAGCGCCACGAATGACTTGAAGCAAGACGGTAAAATCAGAGCAGTCGGTGTCTCCAATTTTTCTCGCGTTCAACTGGAACAAGCACTCCGTTACAGCGGAATTGACAGCTTACAGCCGCCATATTCCCTGTTTTGGCGCCACGCAGAAAAGGATGTCATACCCTATTGCGTTGAGAACGGCATCAGCATCCTGGCCTACTCTTCCCTCGCTCAAGGTATCCTTACGGGCAGATTTGGCCCCAATCATCGGTTTGAGAAGGGTGATCATCGGTCAAGGAACAAACTGCTTCACCCGGAAAACGCAAAGCGGGTTGAACAGGCCCTCAGAGCCCTTGGCCCTATAGCGCAGCGGTGCCAAGTGACCCTTGGCCAGCTGGCCCTGGCCTGGGTTATTGCCAAACCAGGGACGTGCGCAATAGCTGGAGCCCGTAATACAACACAGGTGCTCGAAAACGCCAAAGCAGCCCAAATCTCCCTGTCTCAGGAGGAGTTACGGGAGATAGATGCGACCGGACGACTCGTAACCGACCACTTGGACGATAATCCGATCACGTGGAGCTTTTGATTGAGTATGTTTTGAAGGGAATAGTAACACCCTCCTGCCGATGGGGTGCCAAAGCAGCAATCGGTTTGGAATTTTGCCTTGACTCGCCGGCCCTCTGTGGGGAAACTGATATATTAGGGCGAGCGATACCATGAAACCGGATTCAAAAGCGATCCAGGAGTATGCGAAACAAAACCGTCTGCCATTCTACGGCTGAAATACCCAAATGGGTTAAGCCTTACATGGTGAGTGAAGCCTCCCCGCTCTGAAGGACGGGGCATTATGGCGAAGGAGAGCAAATACCCGAACAGGGGTTTGTCGTGAACCAAGAAAACGTCATTATCCGATGCGGAAATTGCGGCATGAAGAATAGACTACCGAGGAATCGATAGCAGGACAAACCACGCTGTGGCAAGTGTCAAACGCCCCTCTCAATCGGCGGCTTTTATGATCGGCCTGTCCCTATAACTGACAATACATTCGGCGATGAGGTTGTCTCCTATTCTGGAGCAGTATTGGTAGACTGTTGGGCCCCCTGGTGCGGCCCCTGTCGGATGATCTCGCCTCTTGTGGAACAGCTGGCATCAGAATACGCAGGCAGGCTGAAGGTTACAAAATTAAATGTGGATGAAAACCCATTGATCGCGTCTCAATACGCCATTCAGAGCATCCCTACCCTGTTGCTCTTTAGAGATGGTAGACTGGTCGACAGGCTGGTGGGAGCTCTTCCCAGGCCGGAGATAGAACGCCGTCTCACTTCTATTCTCTAGAATCCCTACCTTACGTCATATCAACTTAGTTCAAGTAGGATTTGGAAGGCAATAGAGCATGTACCTTCCCTCAACGTATCCGAAAAAAATACAGAAAAAAAAGAAAGAGCCAATTCTTCTTCCTTTCCGTTAAACGGTTCAGCCCCTTTTTCAGCTCGTCCTTTTCCAGTGCAAGCATCCACTGGTAAGCAAAATCCTTGCCTTTTTAAAAAGCCGTTAACCGTGCCGCAGCAAAACGGAAAATTGCAATAAAATAAAACAAAATAATTTAAAAACTGAAGCCTTTTGAAGAAAATGAGAGTTTGGCAATTTTTGTAAAACTGATTCATTTTTCAATAAAGAAGCTAACTAACTGAATTCAAAAATGATTTATTGATACTATTATTTCTTCGCCCAGTGTAGATCAAACGGGTAACCCATTTTTTTTTCTATTTTATCAACGTGTTACGCCGTTAAAAAATAGAATCAGGTCTAAGATAATTCCTGACATAACTGCCTTTGACAGCGACAGGTCCTTTCTATTAGATAGAGTGGGCGGGTTAATGTTTGTTGGGAAATTGACTGCATTTCGGGGTGAGGCATGGATTCAGGCTTAAATCGTGCAGAAGAATACTTCGGAGCAGGCCTTGGGCACGAGGTACTGGACCTCGATGAGGCAAAATACCGTACTCTCGTTGAGGAAGGTTTCGACGGTATATTCATTCAAAAAGGTCAAGAGATCATATTTGCCAATAGGCGAATTCATCAGTTACTGGGTTACGAGCAAGGAAAACTCCAGGGAATTGAACACTGGGTGATCTATCACCCTGACTATCAGCAGCTTGCAACGGAACAGGCAGAGGCCTTAATGCGTGCCGAGGGTGCCCCGTATCCTCAAGAGGTGAAGCTGCAGCGCAAAGACGGGTCGTTTTGTGAAGCTGAGATCAATGCGCGGGTCATCACCTTAAACGGGGTATCCGGCATACAAGTATGGGTTAGAGACATTACTGAGCGGAAGCAGGCCGAAAGAGCGGAAAAAGACCGCCAAGCTCAACTCAGCCAGACACAGAAGATGGAAGCCATTGGCACGCTTGCAGGCGGGATTGCCCACTGCTTTAACAACTTGCTCATGGGTATCCAGGGCAACGCATCTCTGGTTCTTTTGGACATTGCCGCCGATCATCCCCACTATGAGAAACTTAGATATATCGAAGAGCAAGTCAGAAATGGAGCAGATCTAACAAGACAGCTCCTGGGATTTGCGAAAGGGGGAAGATACGATGTCAGGCCTATCAACCTCAATGCCCTCATAGAGAAAACAATCAATGTCTTTAGCCGTAAAAAGCCGGAGATTCGGATTCATCGTCAATTCGAAAAAGACATCTTGCCAGTAGAGGTTGACCAGGGACAGATTGAACAGGTACTTCAAAATCTCTATGTCAATGCCTGGCAGGCACTTCCCGGTGGTGGCGATCTATACGTTCAGACTGAAAACGTTACCTTCGACAGAGACAACGTAAGACCCCGTAACCTAAAGCCCGGGAAATTTGTGAGGATCTCCGTAAGAGACAACGGTATGGGCATGGATGAGTCTACTCAGCAAAGGATATTCGAACCATTCTTTACCACCAGAGACACTGGCAATGGTCGGGGCCTCGGTCTTGCCGCCGTATATGGTATCATCAGAAATCATGAAGGACTCATTACTGTTGCAAGCGAGAAAGGCTTCGGGACCACTTTTGATATTTACCTGCCGGCATCAAATGGTGAAAATAGCGGGAAAAGGGATCTGGGAGTGAGCGAGTCAAAGGGCCGCGAGACAATTCTCTTTGTAGACGTTGAAGGACTCACTATTGATGTTGGCACCCAAATGCTGAAAAGACTGGGCTATGAGGTGCTTACTGCAAGCAGCGGAGAAGAGGCAATAGAAGTTTGCAGACAAAATAAAGAGAACATTGACCTTGTGCTCTTTGATATGGTTAGCCCAGATTCGGGCGTGAACATAGAAGCATATCATCGGATAAAAGAGATCAGCCCGGAAATCAAGACCCTTTTTTCAAGCGGAAATGGCTCCGGTGAACTCACGGCTAAAATAACGGAGGACAGATACAACGGCTTCATTCATAAACCCTTTTCCCTGAGAGAACTTTCTGAAAAAGTGAGAGAAATCTTGGATCGGCGCTGCTAATCCTTACGGACATCGACCTTTGCCTTAGCTCACACCGGCGCCAGGAAGGCTTGCCCGAAACAAGCGCGTTGAGGGCAGGCCTTCCCTTTCTGATTATCTCATGAACCCTGAATACCTCGTGACCGTTACCCCACAAGTCTTCATCAGTATTCATCATATGCCAAGCCCTTGATGATTGCCTCATCATAGAGTCGCGCCTCGATATCAACGTCGAAGAAATCGGCGACCGGTTGGAGAATCCCCGGGTTGTTCTTCCAAACCGTCCGGCCCACGTCTAACACAACTTCGAGGCCTTTTTTGGTCATCTTGCCCAACGGTTGACGACACGGCCCGACGGGCATGCCAAGGATCGCCATGAGCGTTTTTGTTGCCAGGGGGTTTCTTGCTCGACACACAACGTGCCCGTAGGGCGTATCTTCCTGAGTTTTTACGGTCACAATCCCAAAAAGCGGCGTCAAGCCCTCCATGAGCGCTTCCGCTTCGCTACGGTTTCCTTCGTTGAGGAGCTTCGTCATTTCCTGTACCGCCTGAGGGGCTATGTTGGAAGCAACGGAAATAACACCACTTGCCTTGATAAGAGGATCTGTCATCATGGCAAAGGTCTTGTCATCGTCACCGGAGAGAATAGCAAAGTCATCCCCACAGCACTCCCTTGTCCTTCTCATATTCTCGAGGTTTCCAGTGGCCTCTTTAACAGCAGACATATTGTCGAACTGCTTATGAAGTATGGCGAGGTCCTCGGGGAGAAGCTGGGTACCCGTTCTGCCGGGAATCACATAGGGAATCACTTGAACCTGGGGAAACCTCTCAGCCACAGGGGCAACGTATTCCCTGCGGATTTCAAGTGAGCTGGGCCCATTGTAGTACGGATCCGTCAAAAGGGCCGCATCAGCGCCGACTCGTGCTGCGTGTTCGGTGCTCTCGAGCGTTTCCCGGGTATTGTTACTCCCCGTCCCGGCAATGCTCATGCACTTTCCCTTACAGATCTCAGCTACAGTCTTGATTACCTCGTTGTGCTCGCCCCAGGTCAACGTCGGGCTCTCTCCCGTCGTACCCACAGCGAGTATCCCGCTCACACCACCGGCGATCTGAAATTCCACCAATCTTCTCAGCCCCTCGTAGTCCACCTCATTGCCTTTGAACGGCGTCGCCAAAGCCGTATAACACCCACTGAACATCTCATTACCTCCTTTTCAGATGATTTAACCCCAAAATAAAAAAGCAGCCGGAGCCCACTCCAGCTGCAACCTACCAAGAGAGCGCTCCACGGGAAAACCGTGACAGTACTGCGGATCTCATCCGCAGTCCCAGCCCTACTCTGTAACAGGCCAGTGCGGGGCTTCGGCGGCACACCCCTTCACCCCAAGATTCAGCTGCGGGACCTGCTTCCCTATCCTGCGGCTATTGCTGAGTACCGCGCCTCAACTCTGGTTTCACCTCAACCTAAAAGAAGCAATGCCGGGTGTCAAGAAAAAAAGGGCTCATTTTTTGCTTGAACGTTCATCGGAACGGGTCTATATAAATACATCTTAAGACTGTGGATTTCCTGGGAGGCTGCTATGTTGCGTGTAGGTTTTGTTGGATGGCGAGGCATGGTGGGATCGGTGCTTATGGGCCGTATGCTTGAAGAGCGAGATTTCAGGGGCTTTGAGCCGGTCTTTTTTACCACCTCTAACATCGGTGGACAGGGGCCCGAGATCGGTCTCGAGATTGCCCCCTTGTCAGACGCCTATGACATCGAACTTCTTTGTTCAATGGATATTGTCCTTACCTGCCAGGGCGGCGATTATACCAAAAAGGTATACCCCGAAGTGCGCAAGAAGGGGTGGACCGGCTATTGGATCGATTCGTCCTCTGCCCTCCGGATGGATGATGAAAGCATTATCGTTCTGGATCCCGTCAACCGGCCCGTGATCGACTCCGGGCTGGCATCCGGTGTCAAACTCTATGTTGGTGGCAATTGCACGGTGACTCTTATGCTCATGGCCCTTTCGGGCCTCTTTGCCGCCGGTCATATCGAATGGATCTCTACCATGACCTACCAGGCTGCATCAGGAGCAGGCGCCAAACACATGAAAGAGCTTATCATGCAGATGGCAGTTCTGGGAAAAGCTTCCCAGCAACTCCTCGATGACCCGGGGTCTACGGCCATTGCCATAGATGAGGTTGTCACGGCAAAGCTGAGAAGCACAGGCTTCCCCGTCGAGAACTTCCTGGCCCCCCTGGCCGGGAGTTTGATTCCATGGATCGACTCACCAATGGAGTCGGGGCAGACCAGGGAAGAATGGAAAGGCTCTGTGGAGACCAACAAGATTCTGCAAACAAAGAAAATGATCCCCGTCGATGGCTTGTGCGTTCGCGTGGGTGCCATGCGATGCCACAGTCAGGGTTTGACCATCAAGCTGAAAAAAGAACTCCCGCTCGACGAGGTGTCTGATCTCATCCAAACCGGGAACCAGTGGGTCAGATTGGTACCGAATGATAGAGACTCCACCCTTCAATCCCTGACCCCGGCAGCGGTAAACGGCACGCTGACCGTGCCCATAGGCAGATTGAGAAAGATGTTGATGGGGCCCGAATATGTGGCTGCATTCACTGTTGGTGATCAGCTTCTCTGGGGAGCCGCAGAACCCCTACGGAGAGTACTGAGGATCATCATCGAATATCTCTCATAGGGGAGTGTGCACCGGTTAAGCCTATTTTCGATCCTGCAAACCGGTTCACCGAATCACCCCTTCGGCTTTCAGATTGTGGATTTCCCCCTCCGAATAACCGATCCGTCGCATGATCAGATCGGTATGCTCCCCTAGAGCTGGCGCCTTAGTTTGTATTCCAGCCCGTGCCGCACTGAAGTGCACCGGATAGCCGGGGACCTTCAACGTGCCGTAGGTTGGGTGCTCGAAGTCCACGAGGTAATTGTTGATCAGGGCCTGAGGATCTTTGAACACCTCTCGTGAACCCTGCACCGGGCAGAACATGAGCCCCTTTGAATCTAGAATCTCTATCCATTCATCTCGCGTTTTGGTTGAAAAAACCTCATCGAAAAGCTCGATCAGTCCCCGACGGTGTCCCCTGCGGCCGGTATCGTCTTTAAAGCGAGGATCGCCTAACAAAGCGCTCTGCCCTGTGGCCTCACAGAAACGGGGCCAGTATTTCTCCTCGGGATGGTGTGCCCCTATGAGCCATTTCCCATCCTTGCAGCAGAAGCGATTGCGCAAAGGGGAACTCTGGAAACGGTCCCACTCTGCAGCAGGATCAATTGACAGGCTTCCGATCGTCATCATGTTAATATACATGAGCCATAATCCTGTACTGTAGAGAGACAAATGCACTTCCTGGCCAATACCGCGCCGTTCCCTGAAAAACA
>DATKZQ010000115.1:0-19099 GCA_035527895.1 Desulfatiglandales bacterium | reverse complement strand
ATCATGGACTTCCCAGACTCCTACGTCCGTCTTATCGGTGAAAGAGGCGGCATCATGACCATCTTTGACGGTGTTCGGCTGATTAAAACCGGTGGAGGGCCCAGTCGGTCGGATCAAAAATCCAATGAAGCTCCCTGCAGTAAACTGCAGGGTATCAAGCGGAATTGCGCCGAAGCCAAGAGGTCCAGAAGGTCAAGGAGGCCATCAGGAAGGCATGCAGCGAATCAGCCTAGCCTTCCGCTGGAGCCGGTCCGACGACATGCTGCGGTTAAGTTAATTGAAGTTGTACGGGTAAGAATCATGACGAAATACAGCAAAATCTTGCAGGGAATTGGGTGCCTTTTCCTTGTATGTTTTCACATCCCTCAGGTAACGGCCGAACCGCCTAAAAGCCGGACCGTGGAGCAGGCATACCCATTCCTGGCTTCCAATATCCTTAAATCGGCCAAAATGCTCAACATGGAAAAGGGGTTGCTCCTCAAGTTGGATGAGATGGAGATTCCGGAATCCCACCTGACTGAGATCGTTGGAAAGGCGGAGCCCTCAATTCGCCCCGAACTCAGGAAGAATCTCTTCTTCCTGCTGGAGCAAGAAACCGTGAAAAAAATCCTTGTGAGAGCGGCTAAACATTCGGGTATCTCTCTCCAAGGGCTCAACGATGAACAGGCCATTCATGCTTATCTCAATCACCTTGTCCAGGGAGTGACAGTCTCGGAAATGGAAGCAAAGGCCTTTTACGAAGAAAACAAGGAGTTGGTGGGGGGGGTGTCCTTTGAACAGGTCAAAGAGGCCATCCAGCAGGTGCTTCTCGAGCAGAAAAAAGCGCGTGCAGTGGATGACCATATCCAGGATTTGGTCCGGAGGGCCGATATCAACATCAATGAGAAATGGGTGAAGGACCAGTACGCCCTTGCCATGGACAACCCGGTGGATAAGGCCCGCATATCAGGCAAACCCACCATGGCTGAGTTCGGTGCCACGGGCTGCATCCCCTGTGACATGATGCAGCCGATCCTGGATAAGCTCCGCAAGAATTACCCTGACAAGCTGAACGTCGTTTTTGTCCATGTCAGGGAGAAACCTATTATGGGAGCCCGTTTCGGCATCCGCTCGATTCCGGTCCAGGTGTTCTTTGACAGGGACGGGAAAGAGGTCTTCCGGCATGTGGGGTTTTTTCCGGAGTCGAAAGTCACAAAACAGCTGAAGACAATGGGAGTCCAGTAGATGAAGAAGCGAATATGGGTTGCAGCCCTCAGTCTGTTTGCCCTGCTTGCGGTTGTGGGCGCTTTGAGATTTCAATCTGTGAGGGAGCCACCTGGAACGGGGATGCCGGAATATCGGGCGGCCGGGGGAATTCCTGTCAACGGCATGGTCACCATGGTGGATCTGGGTTCGGACACCTGCATCCCCTGCAAGCTGATGGCCCCGATCATGGAAAAGGTGGAAAAGAAGTACAGGGGAAAGGCAGCCGTTATCCTTATCGACGTTAGGAAAAACCAGGAGCCGGCAAAACGATTCGGCATACGGGCCATCCCGACCCAGATCTTCTTTGACAAACAGGGCAAGGAGTTCTACCGCCACGCAGGGTTCATGAGCGAAGCGCAGATTGATCAGGTCTTCCAGAACATGGGAGTAAGTTAGGCTCTAAGATTGAACAGGAGACATGGTAATGTTGGAAACCTTTTTTCTGACCGTTAACGAGTGGATTGCTGGGGGGACCGCCATTGCCGCCCTGGGTTGTTTTTTCTGGGGAATGATCAGCGTGGTCTTCAGTCCCTGCCACCTGGCTTCGATCCCTTTGATTGTAGCTTACGTGGGGGGGCAACAGGAGGCGCTTAAACCCCGCCAGGCCGCACATTACTCCATCGCATTTACCATCGGCCTTTTCATCACCATAGCCCTCATCGGCATCATTTGCGCCCTGCTGGGTCGTATGCTGGGTGACGTGGGAGACTATTGGCAAGTCCTTGTGGGCCTGGTCCTTATATGGGTTGCCCTGGGAATGTTCGGTGTCGAAAAGTGTTCCATGTCCGGCAGCCTTCTTTATCGCCTAAGGCTGAGTGGCCTTTTCGGGGCCTTCGGCCTTGGGTTGGCCTATGGAATTCTCTCGGGCTCCTGCACTTTTGGGTTTATCGCCCCTATCCTTGCCATTATCACGGTCCAGCAAAAGGTGGCAACCGGTGTTCTTTTCATCCTCTTGTTCGCTATCGGCCACTGTCTTCCCATTGTTGTGGCCGGCAGCTCGACAGCAGCCGTGAAAAGGCTGCTGGAGAACAGCACGTGGCAAGGTGCCGGCGCCTGGTTTCGAAAGGGAGCAGGAGTCGTGATCAGCGCCCTGGCACTTTATTTTATTGTCAGCCCATTTTTGGCGCTTTAACAGGGGGTAATGATGCTCTTAAGAGGTTCCCGGAAAAAGATTTTCAGGCCCAAATGTCACCCGGGTTTTCGGTCCTTGCATTGTATTGTCCATCTGTATGAGGACATCGGCGAAGCCATTCCATGACTTAAGGCAACACTGTGGGGTTCGCTTACCTGAAGAACCCCCCGCCGTATCATTCGGGATTCATGGCAAGCTCATTACTGTGCATCCCAGGGAGATTGCGATCAATGCCCTCAAAGACGAAGAGGAGGCCGATTCAATTCGATGCGTAGCGAAAAGAAATCGATTTTCCAGGAAGGAGAGGTATGGCAAGAGACAAACACATGAAAGAAGAACCGAGAGGACTGGGTCTTTTTGAAAAATATCTTTACGTCTGGGTGATCCTCTGTATTTTGGCAGGCATAGTCCTTGGAAAAATGGCACCGGGTGTAGCGAAATACCTGGACAGTCTGGCCATTTTCGTGGGAGAAGCCCCGGTTGTTTCCATACCCATCGCCATCTGCCTGTTTTTCATGATGTACCCCATCATGGTCAAGATAGATTTTGGGGAGGTCCTGAAGGCCGGTAAGAGCCTCAAGCCCGTGGGATTGACCCTCTTCGTGAACTGGGCCGTCAAGCCCTTCACCATGTATGCCATCTCGGTCTTTTTTCTGGGAACCCTCTTCCTGACCTTTATCGGGCCTGACGCGATGGATTACGTGAAAATGCCCTTTGGTCTGGATCTGCCGGTAGGGGCGAGTTATGGTGTGGGGAAGGTGGTCATGCTCAATGGGGCTAAGGTTTTGGAAGTTCCCCTGTGGCGGAGTTATCTCGCAGGCTGTATCCTGCTGGGGATTGCGCCTTGCACGGCCATGGTCCTGGTCTGGGGCTTTCTGGCCCGGGGAAACGACGGTCTCACGCTGGTCATGGTGGCCATCAACTCACTTACTATGCTCGTCCTCTATGGAGTGCTCGGGGGATTTTTGCTGGGTGTCGGACGACTTCCGGTTCCCTGGCAGGCCCTGGTGCTTTCCATCGGTATCTATGTGGCCTTGCCCCTGGTGGCCGGGTACATCTCCCGGAAGGCGATTATTAACGCCAAGGGAGAAGCCTGGTTCAAGGAGAAATTTCTCCATATTCTGACCCCGATCACTATCATTGCCTTACTCATTACACTGGTATTGCTGTTCAGTTTTAAGGGTGAAGTCATCATCTCTAACCCCCTAACGATCCTGTGGATCGCCATCCCGCTTTTCATTCAGACCAACCTGATTTACTGGCTCGGTTACGGTCTGGCTCGATGGCTAAAGCTTGAGTATCGAGACGCGGCTCCGGCAGCAATGATCGGAGCATCCAACCACTTCGAGGTGGCTATTGCCACGGCCACGATGCTCTTCGGGCTTTCATCGGGCGCAGCACTCGCAACTGTCGTTGGCGTGCTCATTGAGGTGCCTGTCATGCTCATGCTGGTGAAGATCTGTTTGAACACAACCCACTGGTTTTCACATAGAGTGCCGGCGCATTAAGAAAATGGAGGAGAAGGGAAAATGTTGGAGCTGAAGAAAACCGCCATCGCCTTTGATGAGCAAGAATTGATGAAACTCGAGCGAATCATCATAGACCACGACCAGACTGAGGCGCTGAAATTCCTCAGACGAGCAGTATATAACAAGATTGAAAAAGCTCAGAAGAATGTACTCCGGTGTCATCTCGATGTTTCCGGGGATCCAATTGATGGAACGAGAAACAAGTAGTTCCTTGAGGCACGATAAAAAGGTTGCTTCAACAGTTGACTTGGGTATTAAAGATTGGCTTTCACGGATTCCAAAGGATGTCAACAACAACAAGATAACGAGAAGCGCATTACGATGAAAGACATATCTCTTCTAAAAAGATTCTTTACCCATCCATACCTTGCTCTCATACTGAGACTGTACATCGGGGGGCTTTTCATTTACGCTGGCATAAGTAAGATAAATAACATCGGACAGTTTACAGTAGCAATCGCCACTTACGGGATAGTCTCCTATTCGACTGCTGAGATCATGGCGATCGTACTTCCGTGGGTTGAGCTCATTAGCGGAATTTTCCTCGTTGCTGGCATTGGCGCACCCTTTTCCGCAGCAATCATAGCCGTTCTCTTGGCTCTGTTTAGCATCGCAATCTTGATAAATTTAATAAGGGGTGTACCTTTACATTGCGGCTGCTTCCGCGGTGCACCGGCGAGGGTAAGTGACGTGATAAGTTGGTGGGAATTTGCAAGAGACATACTCTGGCTTATCATGACACTTCATGTTTTCTTCTTTGACAAATCTTTTCACCTGGAAAGCCGGTCTTCGTTACTTCTTAAGCGAATCAAAGGAAAAACCGGCCAGTAGCATGTCAAACAGCCGTGATAATGGGGAAAAGCTCCACCCCTCGAGAATCTCAGCTCAAAATCAAAACCCGCTTTCCATGCATGCCCTCGCAGCACGATACGCCGTTTCATCTCAATAATGCCCGAGGGTTCTTTATTCATGGGCATCCTCCTCGGCGTCGCCTCGGGACGCCCAATGAAGTCAGCGGATGTCCCCGATCAGAGTTCAACGCTTAATGCCATTTATCGTACAGCAGTCGGTCTCTTGGTGTGTTGAGATAATGTCGGATTGGGCCTTTCAGGGATTTCGCCGACATGGGCCCGAGCTATAGGGCCTTCGAGAACAGCCCCGGACATAACAACGCGCAGGTTTACGTCTGGTGGAGGGGGAAAATGTGGTCGGATGTTCGTCAATAGAATACTGTCTCAAGCTTATGGCAGGGGAAGGAAGTGTCTGCCGCTGACGGTCAAGAGCAGAGGGGTTCTTTCAGCCCTTCTTTCGCTATCAAAAACCATTGGCCCGGTTACTCCTTCAAACCCTTCAATATCCGCTAAAGCCGTGCGCAGGTCACCCCTTGTTCTGATGTCCTGGCCCCCTTCTCGCATAATTTCCTTGAGCATTCGGATCGTATCGTACCCTATGGCAGCGAGAAACCCCGGTTTCTCCTGAAAACTTACCTTGTACTGCTCAACAAAGTTATCTACGCCTCTAAACCTGCTACCGGGAAAGAAGCCGGACGGAAATATCGCTCCGTGAACATATCTACCGGCGACCTCGATCAATTTCGGAGAGTTCCAGAGATCGGTTCCGAGAATGGTAACATTTACTACATCGTAAAAGGCCAGCTGAGACACCACAAGGCCGCCCCTTTCGTAGCTATCGGGGATGAATATGGCATCAAAATCAACAATAGGTTCGGGTTCCTCTTCAGGTACTTCCTTCCTATTTTCCCCTGTCTCAGGTTTTGGCCTGGGATAATATAAGCCCACCATCTTTTTTATCGGTGTAGCGAAGTCCGTCTCCTTGGGATCGTATGCTTCAACGGCAGTCACCTCGGCCCCAAGGAATTCAACCTTATCCCAAAATCTGTTCATGAAGTATTTGCCGTATCCATTGTCCGGATAGAGGATGGCAAATCTCTTCAGACCCATCTCAGCAATCACCTTATTGGTAAGGCTCCGCACCTGGTCTTCTGGGGTAAGGCAATTCTGAAAAACCATTTCTCCTTTGCTGGTTATGTCCTCACTCTGGCTGAGGGTGATTATCGGTATGTTTGAATCCTGTGCTGTTTCCACAGCCTCTTCAGCAACCCTACTGATGAGGGGCCCGATGATCACCAATGCTTTCTCCTGTTCAGCGAGTTCTCGTACCGCCTCCCGCGCCTTCTCCGCGTTTCCCTCAGTATCCCTTATTACTAATTCCAGAGATGAAAGATGCCCATCAGTTTCCCGGAAGATGTCCAAACCAAGTTCGATACCCTGCAAAACCTCCTGCCCGTAAATGGCAAAAGGACCGCTCAGAGGCAGCAGGCAACCAATAACATTGGGCTTTACCTGGAGTATGCCGTCGATCTTCTCCAGCATCTCCTTTGCTACGGTAAACCATTCCCCCTCCGATGCGAACCTCATTATTTTGATTGCCACCTCTTTTGCTTCTTCCAGCCTATTTTCAAGCAGAAAGGAATTGGCAAGCCGGTAGTAGATGGGGAAGATGAGGTCACCCTCTCGGGCATAGTCGTCCATCTCTTTCAGTTCCTCTTCCGTAGACTCATAGATGAGGTCAAGCAGCTGCGATCTGATCTCTTCCCCTTGTTCTTCGCTGGTTTCCGGAGATTCCAAAACCTTCAACCACCAATAGAGAACTCGTGGACGGTCTTCCAGTTCCTTTGCGTTTTGGCCTAAGAGAAAGAACAGCTCCTCTTTGCCGGGGTAATCGTCAAATAGCTTAAGCCACTGGAGAGCAGACAACCTGGATTCAAAATATTTCCCTAAATGGAAATATGTCTTTGCCAACAAGAGGTTGATCTCGGCCCTTTCTTCGTTCACGAGATAATCGTCAATGACTTCTATGAGAAGGGGCAAGCCCTCCTCATATTGGCCCCTATCGTAATAGATTTTCGCCTTTCTCGTTAGTGCATCCCTCACCCGGTCTCCCGACGGAAATTCAGAAAGGTACCTGTCATAAGCAGCCAAGGCATTATCGTAGTCTTTTTGGCGCCAATACTCTTCAGCAACAGCAAAATGATCGACAACAGGTTTTTTTTCCAGTGGTTCCTCTGCAACCGGTTTCTCCAGTACCGGTTTCTCCACAATTATTTCCCCTGTTGGGGGTTCTTTCAAAACGACTTTTCGCTCGCACGATACTAGAAAAAAGGTCATTACCACCAAGCCCATGGTAATGACCTTCCTGAAATGAGCAGTGTTATCAGTCGCCATACCTTACTTTACTTCCTCAAAGTCAGCGTCCACAACCTCCTCATCCTGTTTTGCTGATTCGGCAGAGGCCCCAGAGCCAGATTCTGAACCGGCTTGGGCCTGGGCCTGAGCAGTCTGAGCATACAACACCTCGGCCACCTTGTGTGAAGCCTGGGTCAGTTCCTCTGAAAGGCGTTTGATCTCCGCGGTATCTTCACCCTCCATGGCCTTTTTCAAGGTGGCAATAGCATTCTCTATATCTCCCTTGGTACCGGCATCGAGTTTATCACCAGCCTCCTTAATCGATTTCTCGGTTGCATAGACCATTGAGTCAGCGGCATTTCGAGCATCTACAAGCTCTCTTTTCTTCTTATCCTCCTCTGCATGTAGCTCGGCATCTTTGACAAGATTCTTGATTTCCTCCTCACTGAGCCCACTGGAGGCGGTTATCTTGATGGACTGTTCCTTGCCCGTTCCCAGATCTTTAGCCGATACGTTAACAATACCGTTGGCATCGATATCAAAGGTTACCTCTATCTGCGGCATGCCCCTCGGAGCCAGCGGAATACCTACCAGTTCAAAGCGACCAAGGGTCTTGTTGTACGCAGCCATTTGCCTTTCGCCCTGGAGTACGTGGATGGACACTGCAGGCTGGTTATCGGCTGCGGTTGAGAATATCTGACTCTTCTTGGTGGGTATGGTCGTATTCTTCTCGATGAGCCTGGTAAAAACACCGCCGAGGGTCTCTATACCCAGGGAAAGGGGCGTGACATCGAGGAGAAGAACGTCTTTTACATCACCCTTTAACACACCACCCTGAATTGCGGCACCGATAGCAACAACCTCGTCAGGATTCACACCCTTGTGCGGATCCTTGCCGAATATCTGCTTCACCTTATCCTGAACCTTAGGCATCCTGGTCATACCACCGACCAAAATAACCTCATCAATATCATCTTGTTTCAACCCGGAGTCGCGCAGGGCAATCTTGCAGGGCTCAACCGTTTTTTCAATCAAATCATCCACGAGGGCCTCGAGCTTAGCCCTAGACAGTTTGATGTTCAAGTGCTTTGGCCCACTCGCATCGGCAGTAATAAAGGGAAGATTGACATCCGTCTCGATTGAGGTGGAGAGCTCCATCTTTGCCTTTTCGGCAGCCTCCTTTAACCGCTGCAGCGCCATTTTGTCGTTCCTAAGGTCAATTCCCTGATCCTTCTTGAATTCATCGGCAAGATAACCCATAACTCTCTGATCGAAGTCCTCGCCCCCCAGATGGGTATCACCATTTGTTGACTTGACTTCAAAGACACCATCCCCGATCTCCAGGATAGAGATGTCAAAGGTTCCGCCGCCAAGATCGAATACGGCAATCTTTTCATCCTTCTTCTTATCCAAGCCGTAAGCGAGTGAGGCGGCTGTGGGCTCGTTAATGATCCGCTGAACATTCAGCCCCGCGATCCTTCCTGCGTCTTTGGTTGCCTGCCTCTGGCTATCATTAAAATAGGCTGGAACGGTAATAACGGCATCTGTTACCTTTTCACCGAGATATTCTTCTGCAGTCTGCTTCATCTTCGTCAAGACCATCGCTGAAATCTCAGCAGTGCTATAATCTTTGCCTCTAACGGTTAGCTGGGCATCACTATTCTTGGCCTTGGTAATTTTGTAAGGAGATATCTTTACGTCTTTCTGGATCTCTTCTGAATCAAACTTCCTGCCAATCAGCCTTTTAACAGCATAAACGGTGTTTTCAGGATTGGTAATAGCCTGTCTTTTTGCAGTCTGCCCAACAAGGCGTTCCCCACTTTCAGTAAATGCAACAATAGAGGGTGTGGTGCGGTTACCTTCCACATTGGCAATTACCTTTGCATCCCCTCCCTCCATAACAGCTACGCAGGAGTTTGTAGTTCCCAGATCGATTCCTATAATTTTACTCATCTTCTCCTCCTTGAAAGTATACTTACAAAATTTATATCAAATTGCTAAGCAAATTTTTCCTCACTTGCATCTTTTCCCGATGAGATCACGACCATCGACGGCCTGATCAAGCGTCCATTAAGCACGTAGCCCTTCTGAAGCTCTATCATTACGTGTCCCGGTGCAACTCCGTCGTCTATCTGTTGTGATACTGCCTCATGGAAGTTGGGGTCAAACGGTTTTCCTAAGGCTTCCACCTCCTCGAGACCGGCTTTTTCCAGCTTCTTCATCAAGTCGTCTCGTGTCAATTCAAGTCCTTCTGCCAAAGCAGATGAATTCTCGTCATCTTCAGCATGAGCTATCGCCTTTTCAAGGCTGTCAATTACAGGGAGCATTTCCTTAATGAGGGATTCATTTGCATATTTCGCCAGGTCCTCCCTCTCCTTTATTCCTCTCTTCTTGATGTTTTCCATTTCGGCATAGGTACGCATGTAGAGATCATAATTATTTTGTGCCTCTTCTTCGGTTTCGCTCAGTTTTTTCAAGAGCCCCTGTTTGGTCATCTCTTCTACCTTTTTCGTCTTTTTCTCATGACCCTTTCCCTCGGCCTTCTCTTCCAGCTTTTCTTGCAATTCCTCTGTCTTTTCGGAATCCATTTGTACCTTGTGCTCTCGTTTTTCCTGATCTTCCGTTCCCTTAACCTCTACTCTAACCATATCTCACCGTTCTCTTAATCTGTTCCCCTTTCTTTTCGAACATATCTATTCTTAACGCGTATCTATCTCTCTCCCTAAAGAGCGTCAGGGGCACTCAGATAATTGGTCTCCCTGAAGGAAAACCGCCCCATCGACAGTATAAAGCAGGGAACTCTCCTCAGGAGAAAGCAATTCGCTTGAGTTACCCTAAATAATTAGGAATGTTAAACATCGGGATAAATGTTGTCAAGGGCGGGGATTCAAGAAGAGAGGCCTGTCCTATTGCAGTTTTTTCCCGGTTAACCTTTCAAGGACATCGAGATACTTGTCTCTCGTGGTCTGAATTACCTCTCGCGGTAATCTAGGTGGAGGGGGTGCTTTCGGCCAGTCGAGGCCGTCCAGGTAATCCCTTAGGAATTGTTTGTCAAAGCTCTTTTGGGGCTTGCCGGAGGAGTAGTCGGCCGTTGGCCAGAACCTGGACGAATCCGGTGTCAGCACCTCATCGATAAGCATGAGGCGATCGTTTACAATTCCAAACTCGAATTTGGTGTCGGCAATAATAATTCCCTTATCGGCGGCGTAATCTCTTCCATATCGATACAGCTGCAGGCTCGCCCTTTTGATCTCCTTTGCCCTCTCCTCTCCAACCATTCCGACAACATCTTCCAAGGAAATATTTTCATCGTGGGTCCCTGGGGCACCTTTTGTTGAAGGCGTAAAGATGGGCTCTGGCAGTTGCGCTGACTCCTCCAAGCCGTGCGGAAGTGGAATCCCTGAAACACTCCCCTGTGTCCCATACTCAAGCCACCCCGAGCCGGAAAGATACCCCCGAACAATGCACTCTGCCGGCAGTGGCTCGGCCTTATGCACTAACATGCTCCTTCCGTCGAGGTTATCTCTATACGGTCTGCAGGATTCGGGATACTCATCAGGATCGGCGGTAATAAAGTGATTGTCGATTATGGAGGAGAGTTTTTCAAACCAGAACACGGAAATCTGGTTAAGGATTTTACCCTTATCCGGAACTGGATCATCCATAACCACATCGAACGCCGAGATTCGGTCAGTAGCGACGATGAGGAGATGGTTCTCCACTTCGTAAATATCCCGAACCTTTCCGCGGGTAACCAGCGTGAGATCGGGAAAATCTGTCTCCCTAATGGCTTCCATATGATTTTTATACCCTAAAACAGGTCCCAGTGCCATAAAATACGGTATAGGTTTGGCAAAAATTGGATATAGACAACAGGAGAGATCTTTTGTATATAGAAGCTACCATTTTGCGACTCGATTTTATTCTGCCCATAACACGGGAGTTTGTTAGCTATCGTGGCGGTCAAATTAGACTTTGAAAAGGCTGACGGTATAGTGCCTGCTATTGTTCAGGATTACAGATCCGGCAAGGTATTGATGGTAGCCTATATGAACCGTGAAGCGTGGCAACTCACTCTACAGACCGGAGAGGCTCATTATTGGAGCCGCTCTCGCCAGGAGCTTTGGCATAAAGGCATGACCTCAGGCAATATCCAGATAGTTAAGGAAGTATTTGCCGACTGCGACCACGATGCCATCCTTCTGAAGGTAGAGCAGGTTGGTGGAGCTGCCTGCCATCTGGGATACGAGAGCTGCTTCCACAATAGAATTGATAAATGTGGTGACAAAACCATCGTTGGCGAAAGGATATTTGATCCAAGAAAGATATACAAGGGATGAATATACTAAAGCTGGGAATACCAAAGGGAAGCCTGGAAAAGGCAACACTCAGGCTATTCGAGAAATCGGGCTGGAAGATATCTATAGCTTATCGGAATTATTTCCCTGAAATAAACGATGAGTCTATTAAGTGTTCTGTACTCAGGGCCCAAGAGATGCCTGTCCAGGTGGAAAACGCCACCCTTGATGTAGGCCTTACGGGCAGAGACTGGAAAGAGGAAAATGAATCTGATGTTGTTATCGTTGCCGACCTGGTCTATT
Organism: Desulfatiglandales bacterium; assembly: GCA_035527895.1. Lineage (GTDB taxonomy): Bacteria > Desulfobacterota > DSM-4660 > Desulfatiglandales > B25-G16 > JADFWK01. Next base: position 7,386 of record DATKZQ010000115.1, on the reverse strand, counting down.
CCAAGGTGAGTAAGAGGCCGTCCCGCTGGGTTTTGGCTGTGGCCGCTAACTCCGACATCAGGGAATTATCCGACCTCAAGGGCAAGAAGATTGCAACAGAACTTGTCGGTTTTACGAGAAAATACTTCGCCCAAAAGGGGATTGACGTCAAAGTGGAGTTCTCATGGGGCACAACAGAGGCTAAGGTTGCAGCGGGTCTCGCCGATGCAATTGTTGAGGTTACCGAGACAGGGAGCACTATAGAGGCCCACGGCCTAAAGATCATTCATGAATTGATGCAAACGAACACGGTGCTCATCGCAAACAAGGAGGCCTGGGAGGATGAATGGAAGCGAAGCAAGATCCAGCAAATCGCCCTTCTCCTTAAAGGAGCCTTGATGGCTGAGAGTATGGTTGGGCTGAAGATGAACGTACCAAAAAAACGCTTGGATGAGATCATAGCGGTACTTCCGAGCATCACTTCTCCAACAGTATCCAATCTCTTCCAGTCCGACTGGATCTCTGTTGAGGTTATAGTTCATAACGAAAGAGTCAGGGAACTCATTCCTCAACTAATTCAGAAAGGGGCTGTAGGCATCATCGAATATCCATTGAATAAGGTTATCTGACCATGATTAAGCAGTTGAGAACCATAAGGTTTCATGTAATCGTTATTTGTTTTGCAATCTTGTTCACCGGGTGCGCCGAAGACAGGGCTTTGAGGGAAAGACAGGCCCAGGCAAAGCGAAATCTTGGCAAGTCGTTTCTCGCGGACGCAAATTTTACCGCCGGCCTCAAGGAACTCTTGGATGCGGCGGAGCTTGATCCCATGAATCCCGAAATACACAATGAACTTGCACTGACCTACAGGGAAATGGAGATGCACAGCCAGGCCATTAGCCATTTTAACAAGGCAATAGAGCTAAAACCCGATTTCTCCGAGGCGCACAATAACCTCGGCACCGTATACCTCATGCTTGGCGACTGGGATCGCGCCATTGCCAGTTTCAAGAAAGCCTTGAGCAATAACCGTTACACCACGCCCCACTTTGCCCATAATAACCTCGGATTAGCATACTTTAACAAGGGGCAATTCGAGACCGCCACGGAGAGTTTCCTGAAAGCCATTCAAGGCCAGCCGTCTTTCAGCAGGGCTTACCATAACCTTGGTGTCGCTTATGAGGCCATGAATGAGTGGGATAAGGCTTTGGAGGCTTACCAGGAATCGATACGGCACGCGCCCGATGACCCCCGCTCCCACTTCCGTCTCGGCAAGCTCTACCTTCGACTCAATAACAGGCCTCTGGCTATTGAAAAACTCGAAGAAGCCATCAGGCTTGATAAAACAAACGTCATTGCGCCTGAGGCTAAAGGCCTCCTAGAAAAGATACGGTGAGCCTATGTCAGTTGCTGCACGGGCAAAAGAACTCCGCTCTTTTATTGCTATGGATGTAATGGAAAGGGCGAATGCGCTTGAAAGAGAGGGAAGACACATCATTCATCTTGAGATCGGTGAGCCGGATTTCGATACGCCTCAGTGCATAAAGGCGGCAGGGATCAGGGCGATACAAGAAGGAAAAACACACTATACCCACAGTCTGGGAATACCTGAGCTCAGGGAGGCAATCTGTCAACAGCACGAAGAAAAATACGGTGTGCACGTCAATCCCGACCAGATCATAGTAGCCTCTGGCACCTCGCCTGCAATGGTGTTGATTTTCTCGGCCCTGTTGGAGCACGGAGATGAAATCATTGTCTCCAATCCCTATTACCCGTGCTACTCCAATATCATCAGCTATATCGGGGGCACGTGCACTTTTGTTAATGTGGATGAGGATGACGGATTTCAATTCCGGCCTGAAGAGGTTGCCAAGAGAGTCACTCCCAAGACAAAGGCAATCCTTATCAACTCTCCCTCGAATCCAACGGGCAATCTACTTTCAGCTGAGAGAATACAGCGGATAGCAGATTTGGGCTTATACGTCGTGTCCGACGAGATATATCATGGTCTCGTGTATGAAGGGGCGGAGCACTCAATCCTCGAATACACCGATAAGGCCTTTGTCCTGAACGGTTTTTCCAAGCTCTACGCCATGACCGGGTGGAGGCTGGGTTATGTTATCGCACCGTCCGACTTTATCAGACCCATGCAAAAGATCCAACAAAACCTCTTTATCTCTGCCAACAGTGTGTCACAGTGGGCGGGTCTTACAGCCCTCAAAGAAGCCCAGCCGGATGTAGAACAGATGAAGGCCACCTATGACCAGAGAAGACATTACATAATAGAAAGACTGAGAGAACTCGGTTTTGGGATAACCGTTGATCCTGTCGGAGCATTCTATGTCCTTGCTCGGGCCAAGCACCTCTCCAATAACTCCTATGAGCTGGCCTTTGAGATCTTGGAGAAGGCAGGAGTCGGTGTCACACCGGGGATCGATTTTGGGTCGAATGCCGAAGGATACCTCAGGTTCTCCTACGCAAACTCCCTTGAGAATATTGCCGAAGCGCTGGATCGTATAGGCGAGTTTCTGAAAAACCGGTAAAAGAACAGGGTTAACTAGTTCAATTGGTTAGATTAGTTCCACTTGTCCCTTCCAATACTGGCAACGGACTACCGGCAACTATCAACGGACGTTACCGTCAATGGAATTCTCCTTCATAAAGAGTGCCATCCGACCTGCGCAATTCCCTCCACCTGATAAACCGGAAATCGCCTTCGCCGGAAGATCAAACGTAGGAAAATCATCGCTCATCAATAGACTGGTGAACAGCCCAAAATTGGCCCGGACAAGCTCCCGGCCGGGCAGGACAAGGGCCATCAATTTTTTTAATGTGGGCAAAAGCCTCTGTCTCACTGATCTTCCCGGTTATGGGTATGCAGAGGTCCCGTTAAAGCTCAGGCGTAATTGGAAGGTGCTTGTAGAAACCTACCTCAAGAAGAGGCATAACCTCAAAGCGGTTGTAGTGATTATCGATATCCGTCGTAACTTGGGGCAAGGAGATTTGGAGCTTCTGCACTGGTTGAAGACATACGAGATAAACGCAATTATAGTGCTTACCAAGGCGGATAAGGTATCAAAAGGCAAAGCAAAGCATCATTATCATGTGACCTCCAGCCAGCTCATGCAAGAAGGCTTCGGCCAGCCCATAAGCTTTTCGGCAAAAACAGGGCAAGGAAGGCAAGAACTCTGGAAGGCGATTGAAGAGAAAGTGGGAAGTGCCTAAAATGCCTGAAGTGAAGGATAAGAATCTTTCTAACTTTTAACTTTAGCTCGCTTTCAATTTTTAACTTTCAGAGCCCGTACGCCCTTATCTTTTTATGGAGATTGCTTCTCTCTACCCCTATGGCCTCGGCGGTCTTGCTGATGTTCCTCTCGAACTGTTGCAACTTACGAGCGATAAATGATTTCTCAAAGGTCTCCCTGGCTTCTTTGAGGGTATCAAAGGCAAGAAAAGATTCCATCCTTTCCTCATCAGTTCGCAGGGTATTATAGGGTGGAGGCACATCCTTCGCACTGATCACCTTCCCAGGGCACATGATGGCCAGCCGCTCTACCAGGTTTTTGAGCTCCCTGATGTTGCCAGGCCAGTTATACTTCTCCAGCAATTCCAATGCATCAGGGCCCAATGCCTTTTGCTCCATCTTGGTGTCCAGGGAAAACTGATCCAAGAACTCACTCACCAGTTCAGGTATATCGTCGGCACGCTCCCTTAAGGGGGGAACCCTCATCGGTATCACATTGAGCCGGAAGTAGAGGTCCTCCCTGAATCTTCCCTTTTCAATCTCTTCCTCCAGGTTCTTGTTCGTTGCCGCAATAACCCGGACATCAACCTTAATGGTCCTATTCCCGCCTACCCGCTCAAATCTCTGCTCTTGCAAAATGCGCAAGACCTTTGACTGGGCCTTAAGGCTCATGTCTCCTATCTCATCCAGGAAGAGCATTCCATTGTTGCCCTGATCGAATTTCCCTCTCTTCATGGTGGTAGCGCCGGTAAATGCCCCCTTTTCATGTCCAAAGAGCTCTGATTCAATCAAATCCTCCGGTATGGCCGCACAATTCACTTCTACAAAGGGCTTATTTCTTCTTTTGCTCATACGGTGAATTGTGTGGGCTACCAACTCCTTTCCAGTTCCGTTTTCCCCCGCAATGAGAATCCATGCATCAGTTGGGGCAACGATCTTTATCTGGTCTCTTAGATCCGTGATGGCCTTGCTGTTCCCGGTTATCTGATACCTTTGCCGCTCTCGCTCCCTGAAGAGATCGAGTTCTGCCTCGAGTCTGTTATAGTTCAGAGCGTTGTTGATAGATAGAAGGACTTTTTCAAGGGAAAGAGGCTTTTCAATGAAGTCGTAGGCACCTAATTTTGTAGCCTTAACCGCAGTTTCAATAGTGCCATGGCCTGAAATCATGATTACCTGTAGGCTAGGGTAAAGGGCCCTAATCCTCTTGAGCGTCTCTATGCCGTCGATATCAGGCATCCATATATCCAGCAGTACGATATCCGGGATGGTCTCCTTTATTATGTCCAGGGCCTTCAGCCCCCCATCTGCGGCTATGACCTCAAACCCCTCATCAGTGAGGATGCCCTGTAAGGACTGAATAATCCCCGGCTCATCATCGACAATTAGAATCGTTTCTGCCATGTTTCCGCTACTCGTTACTTGTTGGTAGTTGCTCGTTAACGATTTTTTACTGATCTCTTTATCATTGGCTCGTGCAGGTTGCTATTTCTGCTTACTGCTCCTAAGAAACTCACTACAGTAAAGAGCATGGAGATGTCTTTTTTTGCTCTGCCCTCTTAACAAGGCCCCGTACAGGGCCGTTTCAAACCGACGCACCGCCCCATAAGCCTTAGCACTAAGGTAGCAGCCTGTGTGCGTCGTTTTGAGACGCCCACTCCTCTGAACGATGGGAGGACAGAGTCAAAAAAAGACATCTCCATGCTCAGCAGAGCGTTTCTTTCATGTATAACTCTGAAGCGAAGCGTCGGGGTCATGTGCTTACTTCTCACTGAGGTCCCATCATATCTCTCGCTATAGAAGCTGCCCCACGTGAGGCACCAACCCGACCGAGCCGCTCTTTAACCGATTGCAGATCTCTTGTCATCTTTCCCCTTGTCCGTTCATCCTCCAGGATGGTAAGACCTTCCTCGGCCAAACGCCTCCCCGTTGCATTGCCCTGAATCAACTCCGGCACAATGGCCTTGCCGGCCACGAGATTCACCAGACCGATGAAAGAGACCTTTACGAGATATCGGGCCAGGATATAGCTGAATGGAGATACCTTATACGCTATTACCATGGGTGTTTCCGTAATGGCCGCCTCCAGGGTAGCCGTGCCGGAAGCAATGAAGGCCAAATCTGCGATACTCAGCAACTCCTTACTATCAAACCCTGCAACTCTAATATCTATGGTAGCATCTTTGAGATATGAGTTAACGAGATCCTCGCTGAGAGTAGATGCGAGCGGCAAAACACAACACAATCGAGGATATGATCGTAAAATGATTTCCGCCGCATCCACCATTGCCGGCATGAGCCTGTTAATCTCCTCAGCCCTACTTCCGGGAAGGAGTGCAAGGATAGGATCGCGCTCAGGACCTATACCCAGACCGTGCCGAATCTCCTCCTTGCTTCTGCCAGGCGGCGGCAAATCCAGAAGTGGATGACCGACGTAATCCACCTCCAGCCCATGTTTCTGATAGAACTTTCTCTCAAAAGGGAGGATGACGGCGACCCGATCAACCCTTTGAGCTAGCTTCTTGACCCTGCCTTCCCGCCATGCCCACAACTGAGGAGGAATGTAATACAGGACGGGAATACCCAGGGCATGTGCCCTCTTGGCCAGGTTCAGATTGAAGCCCGGGTAGTCAATAAGGACTAACAGATCCGGCGGATCTTGCTTGAGAAGCTGCTTTAGCTCTTTCAGGACGCGGGAGATATATCTTATTCTCGGCAGAATCTCCGCAAATCCTACTACGGAAAGCTCCGATGCCTGGTGAAGAACACGCACACCAGCAAACTCCATCTTCGGGCCGCCGATGCCAAAAAAGGCGATATCAGGGTTAAGGTCCCTCATTGCATACACGAATTGTTCCCCGTAGATATCGCCTGAGGCCTCTCCTGCCACGATCATGACGCTCTTTTTTGCGCTCAATTCAGTGTAGTGCCTCTCCTTTTCTATGTATCTCTTCAATGATGGACAGTGCAACTGAAAGGGCCTTTTTCCCATCAACCCCTGTCACCCTAGGCTCAGTGCAATTCCTGATGGATTCAACAAAGGATCTTATCTGGTCGGCTAAGGGGTCACTGCCCTGAAATTCATCCTCTCTGTGCTCCAACCGGGGCAGATCATCTACGTTGGCTCCCTCTACTTCAAAACGGGTTATGCCGATCTTCCGGTTCTTATAATCCGCCGAAATGTAACTGTCCGGCTGATAGATCCGTATCGTCCTCACCGATTCAGTTGAAACTCTACTTACTGTTAGATTTGCTCTCGTATCGTTTGCGAACTGTATCGTCGCATGGGCAAAATCTGTCTTCCCACTCACCGCAGGCATCCCAATGGCATCGATCCGCGCAATGTCCGAATCCACAAAATGGAGGATAATGTCCAGATCATGAATCATAAGATCCAGAACCACATCCACATCAGTGCCCCTCTTGGTGTAAGGGTTGAGCCGATGGGATTCGATAAAAAGGGGTTGCGAGATGAGCGACTCCATCGCCATTACAACAGGATTAAACCGCTCTATGTGGCCTGTCTGTAAAATAACGCTTCTCTCTTTCGCCAACGTAATCAGCCCCTCAGCGTCCTCTATGGTCAGGGCGATCGGTTTCTCAACTAACAGATGTATACCTTGGTTTAAGATGTCCCGTCCAATTTCAAAGTGAGAAACCGTGGGAACTGCCAGACTGACACCATCGACGTGAGGCAGGAGTTCCTCGTGGCTCTTGTATGCCTTCGTATTGTATTTGCTGGCGACCGCTTGTGCCCTTGGATAGTCTATATCGGTCAACCCAACCAGATCAATGCCTTCTATTGCGGCATATTTTTGGGCATGGAGGCTTCCCAGGTAACCTACCCCCACAACACCTAAACGTAATCTCTTCATGTTCTTAATGCTCGCCTTTTTCCATCCGTGGCAAACCAAATGTCTGCACCTTTCTCAAGGGCACCGGAAAACCTTAAGAAAATTGTGACACTTTACCTCTTTGAAATTAATCTTAAGCCGAGCATGGAGATATCTTTTTTTGACTCTGTCCTCCCATCGTTCAGAGGAGTGGGCGTTTCAAAACGGCGCACACAGGCTGCTACCTTAGTGCTAAGGCTTATGGGGCGGTGCGTCGGTTTGAAACGGCCCTGTACGGGGCCTTGTTTAGAGGGCAGAGCAAAAAAAGATATC
>DATKZQ010000114.1:0-31925 GCA_035527895.1 Desulfatiglandales bacterium | reverse complement strand
TCCGGCATTCAACGAGAAGACCGGCATCGCGGAGATCAACCCGGTGCTCTGCAAGGGCTGCGGATTGTGTGTTGCCTCCTGCCGGTCGGGGGCCATCCACCTCAACGGGTTTGATGAGGGGCAGATTATGAGGATGATTGGCATGGTAAGTGTCTAAAGTTTAAAGTGAGCTAAGGTGCCTAAAGTTGAAAGTACTTAAAGTTAAAAGTTGGAAGAAATATGATGGATAACAACGAATTTCCGAAAGTGAAACTTGAATATGATCAGTACAGTGAATTGCTTGCTATTTATACATCTATTGGAAATAAACAAATGCTGAAAAATCGTTTTGATTAAATTTTTTAACTCTCTTTATTTTTTTGAACTTTAGGCACTTTAGGCACCTTAGCTCACTTCAAACTTAGGGGAATTCAATGAATGATTGGGAACCAAAGGTTACGGCCTTCTTGTGCAGCTGGTGCAGTTATGCCGCCGGCGATCTGGCTGGAATAAATCGAATTCAGTACCCACCGAATATACGGCCCATCAGGGTCCCGTGCTCCGCCAGGGTGAGCCCGAAGTTCATTTTGTCGGCTCTGATGCGCGGCTCTGATGGCGTTTGGGTTTCGGGGTGACACCCGGGTGAGTGCCATTACCTGGAAGGTAATTATTACGCCAGACGAAAATTTGCCCTGTTGAACAATTTCCTGGAACATGTGGGGATAGAACCGGAACGTTTGCATTTCTCCTGGATATCCTCATCGGAAGCAGGAAAGTTCGCAGAGGTGGCAACAGAGGTAATTCAAGCGGTTCGTGAAGTCGGGCCTATCAAAAAGCTTGTGAAGGAAAGGGCCGAGGTGGTCTGATCATGGACTATACAGACAAGATAAGAGAAACAGCAAGAAAGCTGTTAGAGGAGAAGACGGTAGACTTCATCATAGGCTTCAAAAAGGGAACGCTCCCCATGATGACCGAGCCCGTACTGATACGGGATCCTAAAGACACCGACCAATTATATTGGGGCAGTTTCTGCAACATCAATCTCGCCAACTATCTTCCCAAAAGAGAGGAGAGGATTGGGGTAATCGCCAAGGGTTGTGATTCGCGGAACATGGCAGTGCATATCGTTGAAAATCAGATCAAAAGGGAACAGCTTCACATCATTGGGATCCCCTGTACGGGGATGGTTGACCGAAGAAGGATAGCCGCGTTTTTGGATGGCAAAGAGGCAAGAGAGGTCCTCGAATCTGACGGGGATATCATGGTCAAGGGGGAAGGGTTCGAGCACACCCTGAAAAAGAGCGACTATTTGCAGGACAACTGCATTCGATGTATGCACAGGAACCCGGTCATCTATGATGTCCTTGCGGGGGATCTGGTTGAGGAAAGAAAGGATCCCGATCCTTTTGAAGACGTAGAGGAAGTGGAGGCAAAGGGGCCTGAGGAGAAGTGGAAATTCTTTTCAAGTCTCATAGAGAATTGCATACGCTGTTACGCGTGCAGAAATGCATGTCCCTTGTGTTACTGCCCTACCTGCTTTGTTGATGAATCGGACCCCCAGTGGGTTGGAAAAAGCAACGATCCCACTGACACCATGACCTTTCATTTGTTGAGGGCATATCACTGTGCAGGCCGCTGTACCGACTGTGGCGCATGCGAACAGGCCTGCCCCATGGATATAAAGGTGAGATCTTTTACCAGAAAGTTGAACAAAGATGTCTTGAACCTCTATGAATGCGAGGCTGGATTAAGCATCGAAGAAAGGCCGCCCCTCGATACCTATCGACCCGATGATTATGACAAGTTTATTAAATAGGGTGCCCGATGAGCGATAAGATCATTAAGAAGGAACATTTCCCAGAGTTCTTGAAGTCTCTTAAGGAAAGCTATGAAGTATTTGTCCCTGTTAGGGATGGGGAGTTCTACGCTTTTAAGCCCTTGACGGATGAAAAGAACGTAGGCCTTAATTTCTTGAATACACGTCTTTCGCCGAAATCATCACTATTCCCTCAGTCAGAGCGGATGTTTGAGTATACCCTCGATGAGGAGAGCGAAGATGGGCACATCGTAAAGGAGTCGAGCAAGGACCACCCGGCTACGGCAATTGTCGGCATACGGCCTTGCGATGCCAAGGCCTTGAGACTGGTGAACGTGAACTTCGATACCCAGCAATTCAGAGACCCCTGGTGGGCAAAGCGACTGGAGGCGATGACCTTCATCGGTCTCGGATGCGGTGATCCGTGCGCCACCTGCTTCTGCACCTCTGTCGAATGCGGCCCCTTTCACGAAGAGGGCCTGGACGTTTTGCTCTTCGACCTGGGCGACGAATATCTGGCCCGATCAATCACGGAAAAAGGCGCTCAACTCTTGGATGCGGCAGGGGTGACCGAGGATGCCAAAGGCAATACCAAGAAAAGGGCTGACGAGCTCAAGGCAAAGGCCGAGCAGAAGATCAGCAGTCATGTGCCAACCGGCAAACTCAAGGAGAAAAAGGTCCTGGACCTCTTCGAGGCGCCGTTCTGGGATGATGTGGCCTTTGCCTGCATAAACTGCGGGACCTGCACCTTCCTGTGCCCCACGTGCTGGTGCTTTGACATACAGGACGAAGTACACAGGAGCGATGGGGATAGGATCAGAAACTGGGACAGCTGTATGTTCCCGCTCTTCACCCTCCACGCCTCCGGACACAACCCGAGAAGCGAAAAGGTGCAGAGAGTCAGGCAGCGATTTATGCACAAACTCAAGTATTATGTTGATAAGTACAACAATGGAGTCGCCTGTGTCGGCTGCGGTAGGTGTGTTAAGCATTGTCCGGTGAATATAGACATACGTGAAGTCTTCAAACTTATGAATGAGTTATGAGTAAGAAGTATGAAGTAAGCAGTAAGCAGAGGAGCAATGTCTACTGCCTACTGCATAGTGTCTACTGCTTATTTTCAATAATAAGGAGGTTTCGTTGCCAGATAACCCATATCTCCCCTACCCTGTGAGGATTGAGCAGATTATTACCGAGACCGAGGATAGGAACCTCAAGACCTTTAAGTTGGTCTTCCTTCACAAGGAGGATGAGGAGCAGTTCAGCTATATACCGGGGCAGTTTTGTGAACTCTCCATAGCAGGGAAGGGGGAGATACCCATCGGCATAGCTTCATCCCCGACGGAGCAGGGTTTCCTGCTTTTTACCGTGAACAAGACCGGCGTTGTAACCAGATACCTTCATATCATGAAAGAAGGAGACATTATCGGTGTCAGGGGGCCCTTGGGTAATTGGTACCCCTGGGAGGAGATGGAAGGCAAAAATGTAGTGGTCATCGGTGGAGGATTTGCATTCACCACCTTGAGGTCCAGCATTGTGTATATGCTCCATCCGGACAACAGAAGCAGGTTTAAGGATATTACCGTTGTGTATGGGGCTCGATCTCCCGGTCTGCTGCTTTACAGAGAGGAGCTTTCCGACTGGGAAAAGCGAGATGATATCAATGTCCACATCACTGTTGATGCGACCGATGATCCGGACTGGCCATATAATATCGGCTTTGTGCCTACCGTTACGGAGCAGAAGATCACAACGAGTGAGAATTCCTATGCCCTGGTCTGCGGCCCACCGATTATGATCAAATTCACGCAGCCGGTACTCGAGAAGGTAGGGTTCACGCCTGAGCAGATCATCATGTCCCTGGAGATGAGGATGAAGTGCGGAATCGGGATATGCGGCAGGTGCAACATCGGCGATCAATATGTGTGCAAGGACGGCCCCGTCTTCTCCCTGGCCAGGCTCAATGAGTTGCCACCGGAATACTGAGAGTTCAAGTGCCTAAAGTACTGGAAGTTTAGAAGGATCCAAAGAGAGTAAGTTGGTTGAGTCATTGGTTGGCCAAATGGCCTGCCTTTTGGCCGCTAAACCCAAAGGATGCAACTCCGTACCACGTTGGCGAAAACCGAGGGCTGATAACCGACCGCCTATTCGAATTTTACCTTCGGCGCCTCCTTTGCCTCGGCCGGCGCCTCGAAAAACTCGGCCCGGCTAAACCCGAACATCCCAGCCAGGATATTGGTCGGGAAACTCCTGATCTTTACGTTGTATTCCCTTACAGCCTCGTTGTACCGTCTTCTCTCGACTGCGATCCGGTTTTCCGTGCCTGCCAATTCATCCTGCAACCGTATGAAATTCTGGTTTGCCTTCAGGTCCGGGTATCGCTCCACTACAACCAGAAGCCGCGATAAGGCTGAGGAAAGCTCGTTGTTGGCATCTATCTTTTCCTTCACACTGCCCGCCCCGCCAACCCGCGCCCGGGCTTCCGTCACCTTCAAAAGCACCTCTTTCTCGAATCTCGCATACCCCTTGACCGTTTCCACGTAATTGGGTATGAGGTCATATCTTCTCTGAAGCTGGTTTTCCACCTGAGCCCAGGCGCCTTTTATCCCCTCGTCCAATCGAACCAACGAGTTGTACGTGCCTTTGATGGACAGGAAGAAAATAAGAAGGATAACGACAACAACTATGCCTGCAATTGCCAGTGCCTTACCTGTTTTTCCCATAATGCCCTCCGAGGGTACTCACTAAACTGCCTGACTCATAACTCCATCTGATCAACCTTCGTAGACAGTCTTCTGATCTCCTTGATATAGTTCTGAACGATTTCCTTCAGCTCAGCTTTACCGGGTTTTTTCTCTCCTCTCTTGATATGCCAGAGACCCTGAAAAAGGTCCACATCAAGCCCGAAGCCTTGGGCCGTGGCGGAGAGGACAGCTTCGTTCTTTTCCGGAACATCCTCACCCTTGAGGTACAGCAATGCCTTGAATATGGAGACAAATGCTGAAAGCGATTGACCGACGAGCTCCCGCATGAGATAGCTCTTGTCGTCTGCCTCCAGAAACGACTCCCGCAGCAGAAGAAGCTTGGCCTTAAGCTCCCGCTCGCATTGAAGGCGGAGATCATCCTTCCTGATACCAAGATCCTTGAGCACGTCCTGGCCGCACACTACCTTATAGGCGGATTTGATATTGAAGAATTCCAGGGGAAAGGCATCTAAGGAGGATTCTACATAGCCCTTTGTCATGACAAGGGGGGTCCGCACGTTCCTCTTCCGCCATTTGGCCACGGTGCTTACCGCACTGCCCAGACGCTCGATACCGCTGTCGGACAGGACAATCAGGAAATTGATATCCGACTTCTTGGCTACGTATTCGCCCCGGGCCCCACTCCCGTAAAGGATAATGGCAACAAGATCATCGCCAAACAGGGCGGTATAGTCCCCTGTAATCTCATCGAATATATCCTCGGGCCTGTCAGGTATTTTTGCCATATTCGTTTACCTCTCTGCCCTAAAAGCCCCCGCTTGCACCGCCGCCCCCGCTCATTCCTCCTCCAAAACCTCCGAAACCCCCTCCGAAACCACCGTGTCCACCAGACCCTCCTCTGCCTCCACCCAGGAACAGTAACGGAAGCAGGGCAAAACCACCCCTCCGTCCCGATCTCGCCAGAATCCAAAATACGAACACGAAAAAGAGCAACGGGAAAACCCCAAAGGAATAGCCGCGTCGACGAGATGAAACCCCTTTGGGAGCTGGGGGCAACCCCGTCAAGGTAATCCCCCGGTCCTTGGCTATAATACTGGCCACGGCAGAGAGACCGTTAAGGAGGCCCAACCCATAGTCTCCCTTCTTCAAATAGCGAACCATGGTCTTATCCCGTATCTGCCCTGCAAGGCCGTCGGGTATGATCCCTTCCAGGCCATATCCAACCTCGATCCGAAGCCTTCGCTCCTTGAGGGCGATCAAAAGCATAACACCTCTGTCTTCCCCCTTTTTCCCCACCCCCCACTTCTCGTAAAGCCGGTTGGTAAACTCGTCTACGTTGGCACCGCCGATATCCTTTAAGGTAACCACGGTAACGGTTGCCCCGGTCTTATACAGGACTTCACGGGCGAGGAGGTTCATCTTTTCCTCGTGCTCAGGGGATATGATGCCTGCAAAATCATTGATCAGCCCCACAGGGAGGGGGAGCTTCTCTTCAGCCCGGGCAAGGGCTGAGAGAAGGGCGAGCGTGAGGATAAGCAGGGCGGTTATACGCGTAACGCGTTTTAGTCCCTTAAGAATAAGATTCGTGCTTCTTCTGGTAGAAAGTATTTTCATATCTAGAACATCCCATGAAAATCGGAATGTTAAATTCGAAATCCCTGGCCCAGACCTGGATTGCATGTCAGGAGGATATTCAGTACAGTTGCGAAATGCCATAACGACCGCACTGTGTTTGGCCAACCTTGCGCCAGGGCGGGCCGAAACAAATTTTCAATTTTCAAAATTCAAATAACCAAAACTGAATGTACCATGAGGGATATCACACGTGTCCTAAGTTTAGTGTTTTGAACATTCGAGCATTATTATTTTGGTATTGTCCTTCGACTGGGCTCAGGATGGTGAGCCATTCGACGCTGCTCATGGCCGTGAGCCTGCCGAACGGCTGGTCGAACCATTTCGTGTTTCGAATTTCGTGCTTCGAGATTCCGGTTTATCCGGGTTAGGGTCTCTGGTATCACAGATCTAGCTCTTTCAGCTCGTCTATGGCTGCTTTTTGTCTTTTACTCAGTTTTTTGGGAACGGCAACCTGGATCTTTACGTAGGTATCTCCTCGGGCTCCCGTACCCATCTTCGGCAATCCCTGCCCCCTCAGCCTCATCTTTGAGCCGCTCTGAGTTCCGGCAGGAATCCTGAGGTTAAGCCTTTTGCCGTCGATGGTTGGTATCTCAATCTGGGTACCCAGTATGGCCTCCGAGTATTTTACCTCTTTATTCACGTACAGATCGTCGCCTTCCCTCTGAAAGACGGGATGATTCAAGATCTTCATCTTTACGTAAAGATCTCCCGGAGGTCCTCCCTGGGGCCCGGGCTGCCCCTTGCCGGCAAGCCTCAGCTTCTTTCCGTCGCCAATACCGGCAGGAATCTTAACCTTAACCTGGTGATTAACCCCACCCAGATTGTATGAGATCGTCTTTTCCTGGGTCTTGGCAATATCCTCGAGGGTTACAGCAAGCTCATACACGAGGTCCTGTCCTTTCAGGGTCCGCGTGCGATCACCATAGTCACCGTAAAATGAGCTGAAGGGATCGCTTTTTGCCCGATACCGGGGGCCCTGACCGGCTCCGGAGAAGATATTGTTAAATACGCTCGAACCCCTGCCGCGCTTCCCACCGCCCAAGTTCCCAAATCCGAACTCTCGGAATATGTCACTGAAATCAAAACTGCTAAAGATATCCTCCTGGCTGTACCGCTGCTGGAAGCCCTCGGATCCGAACTTATCGTACTGTTTTCTTTTGTCGGCATCACTCAGAACGGCATAGGCCTCGCTGATCTCCTTGAATTTCGACTCAGCGGCCTTTTCACCCTTGTTCCTGTCAGGGTGGTATTGCATAGCCAGCTTCCGGTAAGCCTTTTTAATCTCCCCGGCGCTGGCGGACTTATTTAGCCCAAGTATCTTGTAGTAATCCTTACCGGACATCTCTCTGGGTAGATAACCTTCCTTGATGCGTAGTGATATATCTCAACGGAAAATAATAGAGAATATAAACAGACTTACGGGCAAAGTCAAGAAAGCGCCTTTCCTTGCCGGTAACCTCGAAGTCTTTTTAGGCAAGAAATTGAACTATGAAGGGATTACAGTTTACTGGCTATGGGGCGATCCTGCTCCCCCGTTCCGCGGTAGTCTTGGCCAGTATTCCACCCCGTGCCGACCAGCTTATGATCACGGTCAGCCACTCCGGTTCACAGCTCTTGTAAAGAAGATCGGCAATTTCCTCGGCGATGTATTCCTGCCAGTTTTTCTTATTTCTCCACATCATCAGATAATCCCGCAATGATTTGCCTTCCAGGATCTTATCCCTTGGCTTGTACCGTATCGTTACCACGCCTTGATCATGCCGCTCCGAAATAGGGCAGAGGGATTGAAATTCCGGGTACTCCAGCTCAATCAGCGGAGCATGCCCTCTTGCCGGAAAGGTAGTGACTGTGACCCCGTCCGGGATTTCAACCGTGGCATCGGATGCCTTGGAATAGTCGGCCATAAGATTATCCTCGAATCTGATACAGCTCAACAAGTGATTGAATAATCACCCATATTCTCAGAGATTACTTGCCAAATGTCAAGGTGGAGCAGGAATTTTTTTAATTGAGTCGGCGATCGTCTGGGCGAGCCTGCGGCTTAGTGATATGCGAGAGAAGGGCAAAGGGCATGGTCGATACAAATAATTTGATCGACTACTGCCTTAGCTGCGCAGCATAATGATGAGCTTTTATTCTGGCTGACTCGGCAATAGTAAGGGATATGGATATCTTTTTTTGCACCGAACTGGGCAGGTGCTTTGAGCCTGCTCTTTCCCGATGATCCAAGCGGGCGCCCGTCTCCACTGCAGACCTCTAGATGCAGAGGAGTGGGAGTCACCTTTAAAGCAGCACGCCCCTGGCCCAGACCTGGCACGATAGGACTTTGTTTAGAGCCACGTATACCCATGAAGTTGCGAAACAGGATCATATTCCCGTGTCGTCGCGCCAGGGCAGGCCGCCTTCATCTGCAACTATATTTAGCATAACAGCATGGACTTCTTCGGTGTCAAAAAAAGACATCCATATCCCTCGGGACAGCGTAGTTTCGGAGTTAAAGCAATAGTCGATAATTTGATTTTACTTGCGATGAAAAAGATACTATATGTAACTAGTTGAGACTATTTTGTTATTTCCGGAGGGCGAGGCACATTGAAGTCTCTTCGCAGGCATTTTGCAATAGCCGGCTTAATCAGCGTATGCCTTATTGTGATCTTCATAGGAAGGTGGGGTGCAAGCCCCTGGGCCGAAAGGGTCAGGAGAGAAGTTCACCGCATCATAAAGATAGACAAGTCCGCCATCCGTCCCGATGATGGAGATACTTTTTTTTACAGGGATCTGCCCATACGGGTCCTTGGTATAGACACACCGGAGATCATCCATGAGGAGCACGGAATATTCGAAGATCAGCCGCACGGCCGGGCGGCTGCAGCATTCACTGCCCGCGCCTTGAAAGACGCTGAAGTAGTTAAATACCTGCCTTTTCAACCTGACAAATACGGTCGCCTGCTTGCCCACGTATTTGTGGATAACGAACTTCTGGCCGTTCTCCTCATCAGGGCTGGTTTGGCATACGAAACCGTATCTTATTACGGAGATAATGGGTTTCCCGAGCTCGCTGAGGAAATTCTCAACGCTGCTCGGCAATCCCCTAGGCCTTCTTTTGAGGAACCGTACCGATGGCGGCGGAAGCATCAAGTAAGAAAGTGAAAAAGGATGCCCCGAACCTCGAGGTAATAACAACCCACATGAATGCCGATTTCGATGCCCTGGCATCCATGTTGGCCGCCAAGAAGCTGTATCCCGATGCAAAAATGGTATTTCCCGGTGCCCAGGAAAAGAATCTGAGGAATTTCTTTCTTCACTCAACCTCATATCTTTTCGACTTCGCACGGAGTAAGGATGTTGATCTGAGCGAAATCAAGAGGCTGATCCTGGTTGATACCCGTCAGAAGAAACGGATTGGTAAGTTCAAACAACTCCTGGGCAAGAAGGGCCTGGAGATCCACATATACGATCATCACCCTCCTTCCGATGACGATATAACCGGGGACGTTGAGGTTATCAAGGAGATGGGGGCCGGGGTATCTATACTCACCGATATCTTACGGGCAAAGGGCGTCAAAATCAGCCCTGATGAGGCAACCTTGATGGCGCTGGGTATTTATGAAGATACTGGGTCCTTTACCTTTTCCTCCACCAAGTCAGAGGACCATGAAGCTGCTGCCTGGTTATTGGAGCAAGGGGCATCGCTCAATACGATCTCCGATATGTTGACCAGGGAGCTGACCGCTGAACAGGTATGGCTGCTGAATGATCTCATGGCTTCTGCTACCAGGAGTACCATTAATGGCATAGAGGTGGTTATAACCAAGGCCAAAAGAGATCGCTACATAGGGGACTTTGCCGTATTGGTTCAAAAGCTCATGGAGATGGAAAACCTCAATGTGTTATTTGCCCTCACACAGATGGAAAACCGCGTCTACCTGGTGGCGAGAAGCAGGCTCGCAGAGGTAAACGTCGCTGAAATTGCCATGGATTTTGGTGGTGGCGGGCATCCACAGGCAGCCTCCGCCACGATCACTGACAAGACCCTCATTCAGGTGGAAGAAAATCTGAACACCTTTCTCCTGAATCGGATCAATTTCGAGAAACTGGCCAAGGATATGATGACCTATCCGGTTATCACCATATCACCTGATGCATCCATCAGAGAAGCAGGCGATATCTTGACCAGGTACAATATTAATGTGCTGATGGTTCTCGATGATGATGGAATCCTTAAAGGATACATCTCCCGGCAAGTAGTGGATCGAGCGATATTCCTGGGCCTGGAAACAAGGCCCATCAAAGAGTATATGAGCCTGGAGTCTAACTCTGTCAGCCCTGAAACAACCTTGAATGAAATACAGGAACTCATTATCACCAACAATATCAGGATCCTCCCGGTCATGAAAGACAGCCAACTGCTCGGAGTCATTACCAGGACCGACCTCTTGAATATACTGATAGAACGGTCATCTACGCCTGAGTTTCTCTACGATACCCAGGAGGTAGCGAGCCCTCTCCGGATGAAGAATATCAGGAGCTTACTCAGAGAACGGTTACCGGCAAAGATTGTAACGCTCTTAAAGGAACTGGGAGAAATAGCCGATGAACTCGACTTCAACGCCTATCTGGTCGGTGGCGTGGTACGGGATGTTATCTTAAAGAGAAAGAACCTCGATCTGGATATCGTTACCGAAGGAGACGGCATCAGGCTGGCCAAGACCTTTGCACGAAAAAAGGAGGCCAGGGTTAGAAGTTACCCCAAGTTCGGAACTGCAGTCGTGGTAATGGCGGACGGCTTTAAGATCGATGTTGCAACCGCCAGGATGGAGCACTACGAATCGCCTGCCGCTCCGCCGGAGGTAAAGCTGAGTTCGTTGAAGCGCGATCTTTACCGGAGAGACTTTACCATTAATACCCTGGCCGTTCATCTCAATAAGGGGCAGTACGGTACCCTCATTGATCATTTTGGCGCCATGAAGGACATTAAGGAACGAGTTTTACGGGTAATACACAGCCTCAGTTTTGTTGAAGATCCGACGAGGATTTTGCGGGCCATTAGGTTTGAGCAGCGATTCGGCTTCAGGATCGGCAAACTCACCGAGAGCCTGATCCACAATGCCGTGAACATAAACTCCTTTGAGAATCTCTCCGGGCAGCGGTTTTTTGCTGACCTCAAATTGATCTTGCAGGAAGAAGATCCCGTCGGGGCGATAGGGAAGATGGATCACTTTGGTCTTCTAAAATTCATTTCGCCGGATCTGAAGCTCACAGACGAGCTCAGGGGTATTCTTAATAGGATAAAGGGCATTCTGGTATGGTTTGATCTCCTTTACCTGGGTATTGCTTACGAGCCTTGGAAGGTGTATTTCTTGGGCCTGACCTCCTCGCTGAGCACCGATGCCTTCACAAGGGTAGTGGAGCGAATGCAGATCCAAGATCGGGATATCGTACATGCGATTTCCACCCGACAGGAGGTAAGCAGGGCATTCAGGGAGGTCTCACAGTTGAAGGACAAAAAGAACTATCCGCTGTACAAGATCTTCTCACCCTTCACTGCTGAGATCCTGCTGTGCAGCATGGCGAAAACCAAAAGTGAGAAGATACAGAAATCCATATCAACCTTCTTTTCTCGGCTCAAGGGCACGAAAGTGCTCTTGAAGGGCAAGGATCTCATTGCCATGGGTTATGAGCCCGGTCCGCTTTTTAAGGACATATTCGACAGCATCCTCGAGGCAAGACTGGAGGGCGCGGTGAGCACCAGGGAAGATGAGATCCAATTTCTGAACGAGAAATTCGGCGGACTAGCCCCGTAGATGGTGTTTGCCGCTTGTCTATTGAACCTTGCAAAGAGAAATGGTATTTGAACATGTTCGATCCACATTGAAGCTGGCACCCCGATGGTATTGTAGCTGCAGGAAGGAACACATCTTTTCATACGGTGTTCAATGCCCCGTGGGAAGTTTTTTCGTGTTCGCGTGTTCATGTGACAGAGCAGATTTGGTATGTATACGTGGAGGATATGAGTAATGCAGAAAAAGAGAATCGTCAGCGGCATGAGACCGACTGGCAAACTTCATCTTGGGCATGTCCACGGGGCTTTAAATAACTGGCGCTCCCTTCAGGACGATTACGAGTGCTTCTATTTTATCGCCGACTGGCATGCCTTAACCAGTGAGTATGAACGTACCGAGATCATTAAGGAAAGCACGAGAGATATCATCATAGACTGGATTTCCGTTGGGCTAGACCCGAAAAGATCGGTTTTCTTTATTCAGTCAAGTATAAAAGAACATGCCGAGCTGCACCTTATCTTCTCCATGGTTACACCGTTGTCATGGCTCGAGAGAAATCCCACCTATAAAGAACAGCTCAAGGAGATGGCTCAGAAGAACCTCTATACCTATGGATTTCTCGGCTATCCGGTTCTGCAGGCAGCGGATATCCTCATGTATAAGGCGAACGGTGTTCCCGTCGGTGAGGATCAGAGCCCCCATGTCGAGTTGACGAGGGAGATAGCCCGGCGCTTCAATCACTTCTATGGAGAGGTTTTCCCGCTGCCGGAGGTGCTCTTAACCCCGGAGGCCAAGATACTCGGTATAGACAGGAGGAAGATGAGCAAGGGCTACGATAACGCCATATTTATCTCCGACCCGAAGGAGGTAATCGAAAAAAGGGTAAATGAGATGATTACCGACCCGCAGCGGGCCAGGAGATCCGATCCGGGCAGACCTGACTACTGTAACGTGTTTACCTTTCACGAATTATACACCGATAAGGAAAAGGTTCAAGAGATCGATACGGCCTGTCGAAACGCAACCATCGGTTGTGTGGAATGCAAACAGACAATGGCCGCGAGCCTCAACGTTGCACTTGAGCCGATAAGGGAAAAGAGGAGAGAACTGGAGGCCAGTCCCGAGACTATTGATGCCATTATGGAGGCAGGCAACCGTAAGGCACGGAAGATTGCCCGAGGTACCATGGAAGAGGTGAGAGAGGTAGTGAAGATCTAACCATGTCCTTTGAGACGAAACTCCAGGTATTTGAGGGGCCCCTCGATTTACTGTTGCACCTCGTACGGGTAAACGAGGTGGATATATCGGATATTCCGATCGCCATCATTACCGATCAGTATCTGGAGTATCTTGATCTCATGAGGGCCCTGGACATCAATGTGGCCGGGGATTTCCTGGTGATGGCATCCACCCTGATGCACATCAAATCGAAGATGCTCCTTCCGAGGACCGCGGAAGACGGGGAAGAGCTGGAAGATCCCAGGGATGAGATTCTCAGGCCGCTCATGGCATATGTGCAGCTCAAAGAGGCTGCTGATGAACTGGCCGGCCGTGATATTTTGTACAGAGATGTCTTCACGCGGGGCATTGAAGAGGACGAGGGTGACGACGATGAAGATCTCAATTCAACCGGTGTTAACCTCTATCAATTGATGGACGCCTTCAAGCGGGTAATCAAGAGAAGATATCCGGATGTAGTTCTGAGCTTCACGGCCGAAACGTGGTCCGTCAAGCAGAAGATGGCGGAGATCAGGGACACGCTGAAAGTGAAGAAGCATATCCACTTCCGGGACCTCTTCACCAAGGTGGCGTCTCTATCGGAAATGATCGCCACGTTTTTGGCCCTACTGGAGCTGGTAAGGACCGGTTTCGTCAATGTCCTTCAGGAGCACCCGGACAAGGATATACTGCTTGAGGGGCTGACATAAAAAACTATATGGGAGCCCGACGGTTTTTTCAATCACGTGCCATCCGGGTTAGGGTTTTTTGCTTATTCGATTATTGCTTTAGCCCCTCAAAACAGCGATGCGCGTTTAGTCTGCTTGACTTGGAAGTGTTAAGGGATATGAATATCTTTTTTTGCACCGAACTGGGCAGGTGCTTCAAGCCTGCTCTTTCCCGATGATCCAGGCGGGCGCCTGCCCCCACATAAGCTTTATAGATTTAGAGAAGTGGGAGTCACCTTTAAAGCAGCACGCCCGCCTCTATCTGCAGCATAAGCGAGCATAACAGCATGGGCTTCTTCGGTGTCAAAAAAAGATATCCATATCCCTGGAAACAATGTGGTTTTAGAGTTAAAGCAATAATCAATTTGGTTATCATTTTGAGACATGAGCCAGGCGTTATAGAACGGGGATGATCGGTCCTTAGTGCAGCGCGCACTGTAAGCCCTGAATCTGCATAAGGAACCTCCACGGACAACTAACAACCAACTTCACCAGCAAATGAGGCAACTGACGTGGACAACTCTCTTAAACTCATAGTTGAATCACTTCTTTTTGCATCCAGCGAGCCCCTTACACCTCAACAGATCAATTCGATCCTGCCGGAAAAGGACCTGAAGGAGATAAGGACCGTCCTTGCGGAGCTGCAAGGTGAATACAAGGCAATGAAGCGGAGCTTTACTATCAGAGAGGTCGCCAAGGGCTTTCAGTTCTGCACCTTACCCCGGTTTCGACCGTACATCGCAAGCTTGCTGAGCTCGCGGCAATTCAGATTGAGTAGGCCGGCGCTGGAGACACTGTCCATCATCGCCTACCGGCAGCCCATCATCCGGCAGGAGATCGAGCAGTTGCGGGGTGTGGACGTGGGCGGAATACTCAAGATGCTGCTCAAGAGGGGCTTGGTCCGGATTGTAGGCAGAAAACCCCTGCCGGGGAGGCCCATTATCTACGGTACCACGAGGAGGTTTCTCGAGGTGTTCGATCTTAAGGACTTGTCATCACTTCCGACCTTAAAGGAGATTGAAGAGCTCGGTGGTGAAGAAAACGAGCAGTAACAAGGCGGAACGGCTGAACAAGATCCTCGCCACGGCGGGGATTGCCTCCAGACGGCGGGCCGACGAACTGATCTCGCAGGGCCTGGTAACGGTAAACGGCCGAAAGGAGACCAGGCTCGGCTCACGGGCGGTCTGGGGAATTGATGCTATTGCGGTGAACGGCCAGCCCATACCCGCTCCCCCCAAAAAAATCTACCTGATGCTCAACAAACCCTTCGGGTATGTGTGCACCCTCCGCGACCCTGAAGGCAGACCGATCGTTCGTGATCTGATCAAAGGGGTCAAAGAACGGATCTACCCGGTGGGACGGCTCGATTTCGACAGCCAGGGCCTTCTAATCCTCACGAATGACGGTGAGCTTTCCTACAGGCTCATGCACCCCAAATACCGCATCCCCAGGACCTATAAGGCCATCATCGCTGGTTCCATATCCAATGCATCGCTCGAACAACTGAAAAAGGGTATCCTGCTCGATGATGGGCCCACCGGTCCGGCCCGCCTTCGGGTAATCAACAGGCAGCAGAAAAGGAGCGTGGTGAGGATCACCATCTTTGAGGGACGATCCAGGCAGATCCGCAGGATGTTCGAGGCCCTGGACCACAAGATTTTACAACTCATCAGGATCGGCTATGGGAGCCTCCAGCTCGGGGATCTCAAGGTCGGGGAATATCGCCACCTCAAGGATACAGAGGTAAAATCCCTGTG
This sequence comes from Desulfatiglandales bacterium, assembly GCA_035527895.1. Classification (GTDB taxonomy): domain Bacteria; phylum Desulfobacterota; class DSM-4660; order Desulfatiglandales; family B25-G16; genus JADFWK01. The sequence goes on along the minus strand of DATKZQ010000114.1, from coordinate 16,304 downwards.
CTCCTCAGTCGGCCTTGATTAGCGACCAGCTCCACACAAATACCCCCCGTATACCTGTTAAGTTACGACTATTTTTCACCCCATTGAAAAATAGTCTTGACTATTTTTCATTTTAATGAATAATAGACAACATGGTTACCAGGGATTCTTATCTGAAAATCTGGCAGGAACTGGCCGAAGACAAAAGCATGATTTTTCTTGTAGGGCCGCGCCAGGTAGGTAAGACCACACTCGCCAAGATTGTTTCAAGGTCTTTTGTGAATAATCTCTATTTCAATTGGGATATTCCGAGTGACAAGGCCCGCCTTATGGAGAATCCTACTTTTTTCCAAGAAATCAAACGCCGAGATTCATCTACACCTCTAGTCATATTGGATGAAATTCACAAGTACAAAGACTGGAAGAACTATCTCAAAGGTGTCTGCGACGAATTCCATGACAGCTATCAATTCCTAGTGTCGGGGAGTGGTAGGCTTGACATTTATCAAAAAGGTGGGGACTCTCTAGCTGGTCGGTACCTTCTCTTCCATCTTTGGCCCTTTACTATTGCGGAGCTGGGCAAGAGAAGACTGACTATTGCTGAGTTTCTGGAAAATCCTCTACGAATCATCATGGAAGGTGCCGGAGAACTTAAAGAGGAGTGGGCACGGCTATCTACGCTAAGTGGTTTTCCGGAGCCATATTTGGCTAACCGAATAACCGCATACCGTCGGTGGTCGAACACTTATTCTATGCAATTGATTCGGGAGGATATTCGCGATCTTACGGGGATCAAATCGGTCTCGGACATGGAAACGCTTTACTCCCTGCTACCCTCTAAAGTGAGCGCCCCTCTCTCGATCCCATCCCTTGCCTCCGATTTAAGGGTAACCTACAACTCGGTGCGAAGCTGGCTATCTGTTTTTGAAAGGTTTTTCTTGATTTTTAGCATTTCACCGTGGACCGAGAGAATTGCGCGGGCCATTCAAAAAGAGCGAAAAGTCTATCTGTGGGATACTCCCCGCATAGAAGATCCTGCTGCTCGGTTTGAAAATATGGTCGCTATGGAATTATGGCGCGCCGTTACAAACTGGAATGATTTAGGCTATGGCTACTTCTCATTGCATTTCATAAGGAACAAAGAACACCAGGAGGTGGATTTTCTGATCGCGAATGGGCGTAAACCGGTTGTCTTGGTGGAGGCCAAGCTTTCGGAAACCCAACCATCCCCAACCCTTAAGAAATTCCAAAACGCTCTGAGGACACCGGCGGTTCAGCTTGTAGACGAGGATGAGGGGTATCAACTGTTTCCCAACAACGGCCGATCTATCCTGGTTGCCCCGGCGTACCAGTGGCTCTCCCAGTTACCTTAACTCTATGGGGCACACAATGAAAGGTCATCTCTGACGCATATCATATCTCACATCCCACTTCGCAAAAAAACAACCGACTACACACTATATATTTTTGTTTGCAAATAGCTCCCGATTATAGTATCGGTTTATGTGCACATCAATTCTGGGCGGTTAACTCAGCGGGAGAGTGCCATCCTCACACGGTGGAAGTCGTGGGTTCAAATCCCACACCGCCCACCATCTCAATAAGCGCAAACCCTGAGTGTACTCTGTGGTCACGGTATATGTGTTAAAGGGGACGAGGGGCAAGCGGTATATCGGTATTACCAATAACTCAGCGCTCCTGACATTTTCCGCAGCCAAACTTCGGTTTTGCCCCAACCGCCTTTTAGTTGAGCGCTTCTAATTGAAAACCTCCCAATTGTTCTATGTTTGCCATTCCCTAACACAAGCACTTCATCTCCCTTCCGGGGCATGTCACCCTACACGATGTAGAGCCTACTATTTCTGTTCGATTTTGGCTAGAGGGGTCATCGATAGGCTAGTCTAGATAAGTTCAGAAATTCTCGGTCAGCCTGTTGACAGTGAACATTCTTGCTGAAGGAAAATTGTATGACTACTTCGAAGTACTGCCATTCCATCCTGTACGAGCAAGGCAGCTTGAGCTCTCTTTAGGTAGCATTATTTCGCAAAAGATGGGAATGCGGCATCAACCTCACATTGTTTACCTGCAGAGCAGGCCCAGATAACTGCCCCACGAAGACCTGATAGCTCCCCGGAAGACACAAGACAAGAAACAAGACAGTTGACAGTATTGAAAAATACCTCTAAGTATACATTCTTTTCAGTAGGACTCTTCAGTATCTCAGCACATCGAAAATCAGGGTAACAGAATGATTATTGGCAAAACGATCTATGTCATAGACTCTCATACTGCAGGCATGCCGACCCGGATAATTCTGGGTGGTATCCCCAACCTGTCTGGAAACACAGTGGCAGAAAAGGCGAGATATTTCGCCGATAACCTCGACTACATTCGGACCGCACTGTTCCAGGAACCGAGAGGTTTGCTGCGGGGGGTAGGTGCACTCATTACCCCTCCTACGCGCAGCGAGGCGCAGCTCGGAGTTTTCTATATGGACAGTACCTACCGTTTGATACCCATGTGCGGACACGGCTCTATAGGGGTAATTACCGCAGCCATTGAATTTGGGATGGTTGAAGCGACGGAGCCTACTACCACAGTGGTCTTGGATACCCCTGCCGGACTGGTCACAGGCCAGGCCGTAGTGAACGGTGGCTCCGTGATATCGGTTTCCGTCCAGAACGTTCCCTCGTTTGTCTACACCTCAGCAGCGCTCGATGTACCTGAAATAGGCAGTGTTCCAGTGGATGTGGCTTTTGGCGGAGCATTTTTTGTCCTCATTGATGCTGATGATATCGGAGTGAGCATTGAGAAAAGGCATGCCCCCCAGTTATCCCGGCTCGCAATGGTAGTTAAGGAGGTCGCTAACTCGCAAATCAGAGTGCAACATCCCCAAAAACCGATTTCTACCATCGACGCAGTCCGATTCTTTCATAAGTCCGCAGGTGCTAAGATGCATATAAAAAACATTGTGGTCTTTGCCAAAGGAGACAAAGGGATAGACCGGTCACCATGCGGGACCGGTACTTCTGCACAGTTAGCCGCTTTATATGCCAAGGGGCAGATCAAGGTAAACCAGGACAGCATTCACGAAAGCATAATTGGTACAACCTTTACTGGAAAGGTAACGGGCCGGACAAAAGTGAATGGGTTTGACGCGATCATTCCCGAGATCACGGGAAGCGCATACACCACGGGGATACATACCTTTGTCCTATCCCCACACGATCCCCTGGGGCATGGCTTTCTCATCGAATAGGCAGCGCCTTCTTGCAAGGGTGACGAAAACTTGGTAATGGTAAACGGGAAAGGAGATCTCCATGGCTCGACTCATGAAAAGATTTGAGTACCTTGCGCCCAAAATGGTTGAGGAAGCACTGAAAATGCTGTCCGATTGCGGTCATGGGGGCGCGGTGCTTGCCGGTGGTACTGACCTGCTTATTGCCATGAAAAGGCGCGAGGTAAATCCGCACTATGTTGTCAACATAAAGTCCATCCCAGACCTGGATTACATTCAGTATCATCAGGAGGCCGGACTAAGAATCGGTGCCATAACGAACCATAGCGCTATCGGCGATTCCCCCGTTATCAGGGATAAATTTGACTTACTGGCAACCGCCTGTAACAAAATTGGTACTCCACAGGTGCGCAACATGGGTACAATAGGCGGTAACATCTGCAAGGCCGGGCCATCGCAGGACACGCCCCCGGCACTCCTTGTCCTTGATGCGAGGGTCAAATTGGTGAGCCTCAGTGGGAAGAGGATAGTCCCTATCGATGAATTCTTTGTCGGCCCGTTTAAAACGGTACTTCAGGGGGCAGAATTGCTCACCGAGATCCAGATACCGAATCCACCACCCGTCAGTGCCGGTTGCTATAAATGGGCTACTAAGACAGTTGCGGTTGATGAAACGTTGGTCGGAGTAGCGGTCCTGATCACACTTGATTCTGCTGACGGGGTATGCACTGACATAAAGATAGCATTAGGTTCGGTTGCACCTACTCCCATGAGAGCCAGGAAGGCCGAGGAGGTGCTTCGCGGAAAAAGGATTGATGACAGGCTCATAAAGCAAGCTGCTCAGGTTGCTGCCGGGGAAACAAGGCCACGCTCTCGTGCTGACTACCGGAGAAGAATAAGCCGGCTTTTAGTTTCGGAGGCTATTGCCGAGACCTGGAAAAAGATTAGATAGCATATTTGAGAGGAACGATACAATGAAACAGATTGCAACGTTTATAGTAAACGAGAAGCGTTACGAACTGGCCATAGAGCCTCATATGCTCCTCGTCGAGGTATTGAGGGATGAATTGGGTCTTACCGGGACAAAACAGAGCTGTGGGATTGGTAATTGTGGGGCGTGCACCGTTTTGATTGATGGAAAACCTGTGCTTTCCTGCCTCACTCTGGCACTAACGGTTGAGGGCAAACATATTACCACCATAGAAGCGCTCGCGCAGGGTACCGCGTTACACCCAATTCAAAAGGCATTTGTAGAGCATGGGGCCATACAGTGCGGTTTTTGCACACCAGGCATGATTCTTTCGGCTAAAGCCCTGTTGGACAAAAATCTGAATCCCACTGATAGAGAGGTAAAGTATGCCTTGTCTGGCAACCTGTGCCGGTGCACTGGATATGTGAAAATAATTGATGCCGTACTGGCAGCAGCAGAGGCAATGAGCAAGGAGGCGAATACATGAGTCAAAGACTTTCAGTTGTTGGCAAGCGGATTATCCAGCCAGATGCGGCTGCCAAGGCAACTGGAGCAGCTCTCTATGCCAGTGATATAATGGTACCGGGGACGCTCATCGGTAAGGTGGTTCGGAGCCCTTATCCCCATGCCAGGATCACGCGAATAGATAAATCTAAGGCGGAGAACCTTTCTGGTGTTGAGGCCATAATCACACCAGAAGATACAGCACAATGGCAAAAGTTCGATCGCGGCATGAAGGATTTACCGATGATAGCCGGTGGATATACAGTCCCCCCAGATGAGGGTGTGTTGAATGAAAGGGCGCGTCATTTTGGTGATGCTATTGCCGCGGTCGCTGCCATAAATGAGCACATAGCCGAGGAGGCCCTGGAACTCATAGAGGTAGAGTATGAGGAATTGCCTTTTATAATTGACCCGGAAGAGGCGATGAAGCCGGGGGCACCCCAGATCAGCGGTTTCGCGAAAGGCAATATTGGCAAACATATGTCATATGCCTTCCCTGCCGGTGATGTGCAGAAGGCCTTTAAGGAGGCGGAATGCATTGTGGAGGGCACATTCTCCACCCCAAAACAGGAGCACTGCACTGCGGAGACAGCTGCTGCGGTCGCCAGACTTGATGTAAACGGAAGACTCACCGTTTGGTCCCAGTGCCAACTGCCTCACCTCGCCAGAAGGGAGATCGCCCATATATTCAATATGCCAGTTCACAGGGTGAAGATCATAACCCCTTTTATCGGCGGAAGTTTTGGGCAGCGGGGTGCCCTTTGCGCTGAACCGATTTGTGTGGCCCTCGCCTTGAAGACCGGTAGGCCGGTAAAGCTTGTTTACTCCAGAGAGGAGAATTTTATCGCCTTGGAGAGCAGGACTGGGTTTCAATACACTTTGAGAATGGGATTCCAGAAGGACGGTACCCTAACCGCCATGGACACATACATGTTGGGTCGTCTCGGGGGCTATATGGGATGCGGCCCAATGGCGTCGGCCATCGGGATGATCTTCGGGCTCGGACACTATCGATGCCCAAATCGGTCGGGGGAAGCGGATATGGTGATGACCAATACTCCGATGTCGGGGGCATTTCGAGGTTTTGGTAATCCGGCGATAATGTGGGGTATCGAGCAATTGGTAGATGAGGCTGCAGAGAAACTGGGTATGGACCCTATAGAAATCAGATTGAAGAATATCAAAAAGGCGGGAGAAATTGCAAACATGGGGCTGCGCCTTGAGAGCACCTATCTGGAGGAGTGTATTAAGCGGGGTGCTGAGGCCATAGGCTGGAAGGAGAAGTGGGGAAAGACAAAGAAGGGGACGATAAGGCGTGGTGTTGGAGTAGCAACCATGACGCATTGCAGCGGGGCTGCCCCCTTGTATCTGGATCACTCCAATGCCTTCATAAAACTCAACGAGGATGGTACCGCCGATCTGGTAGTACATCCAGCTCCCGTTGGTCAGCACATATGGGGTGCCCTCTCCCAAATCGCGGCTGAAGAGCTTGGGATTCACGCGGAAGATATCAATATAGTCACCGGAGATACAGATGTTACCCTTTTTGAATACGGCTCCGACGCCAGCCGCTCAACCTATTCTGTCGGTAATGCCACACTTATCGCAGCGCTCCAGGCTAAGGAACAGCTCCTCGAGCGGGCTGCTGGAATGCTTGGGGTATCCGCCCAAGAGTTGGAGATCAACGATAGGCAGATCTTCTCCAGCACAGAGCCGAAGAAACGTATCTCTATGGCTGATGTATGTTATGATGCGATCTACAACTTCAAAGGTGAGTGTCTCAATATCTCGGGGAAATGCTCGTGGGAATCCAAATGGAATTCTCCACCAACCGGGGCATTTTTTGCCGAGGTGGAGGTAAACATTGAGACGGGGAGGGTTAGGGTAATACGATTTGTAACTGCCATGGACTGTGGTAAGGCGATAAACCCGATGGCGGTTGAGGGCCAGCTGGAGGGCGGGATCCAGCAGGGCATAGGTTACGGGCTAACCGAGGACTATGTTATCAATAAGGATACTGGTGTGGTTGAGACTGATAACTATGATTCCTATAAGATGCCAGGAATGATGGATATGCCAGAAACCCAGGTAATTATTATTGATGAGCCTGATCCTAAGGGACCATTTGGGGCCAAGGGCGTCGGTGAACCGGGTATGGTTGGTGTAGCACCGGCTATCGCCAATGCCGTTTACGATGCTGTCAAAGTAAGAATAAGAGACCTGCCAATAACTCCGGAGAAGTTGCTCAACGCCTTGGAATTAGCCCGTAACTGAGGACATATCTCGGCAGCACTGTCCAGGTTGGGGAAAGGAAGCTCTCGAGTATTTAATAGAAGAGAGGAACGTAAGAGCAATTGGCCATGAAACATCTGACACAGACAGCGGTATCACCTGCGGTGTTGATAAGGGCTGGCCGCTGGAGTGATATGTCTTACAACAGAATCTCTGGCAGATAGAGAACTTAAATAATGTCTACAAGTTGCCTCCGAAAGATTTCTTAGTCATTGTTGGAGTTCCCAAAGGGGACAAAGCCACTGGCTTTCCAGTCCGGGTTTTCGCTATTGTGCCTTGACACCTCTGCCATTACCAACAAAGCTCTGGCAACAGAAGCTGTTCTCTTCTTGAAATCGGGAGAGGGATTCTGTGAAGGGCTATAACCGATCTCAGAGCATTTCAGACGTAATCCATTTTCACTGAAAACGCCGGGCTTCCTGTCTGGAAGGAGGGGAAATTTCACTCAGCTGGCAGAGTCCTCTTTATCGTGCCTTTCTACCGTGCTGAAACGCGGGTTTCAACTCCAGAAAAGATATCGCTGACCCCCGAACAACTATTGCCTTTTCAGATAACGGCCTTTGATGGAATCCTTCTCCCGCTCAAAATTATCGCGGGTAACAAGTCTCCCTGATTTAACCACCGCAACGGGCCAGCCTGTCAATGTTTTCCCTTCATGGAGACAATAGTCAGACCTGGAAGCAGCGATTTCAGGGGTCACCTCTTTTTCTAAAACAGGATCAATAATAACCAGGTCTGCATCACTTCCAGGCAAAATGGTTCCCTTTTGGGGATACACACCGAATATTTTTGCAGGGGATGCAGTAGTCTTTTCAATCAATGTGGATAAAGGGAACGCGATTCTCTTGGCGGCGTCAAGCAGAGAGGGAAGATGTGTTCCCACTGCAGGATAGCCGGGTGGGATATCCCAAAGATTAGCATCCGCTTTCTTCTCCTCAAGAGACATGCAGGTATGATCCGTGCCGATCGTATCCAGAACGTCCTCGGTCAGTGCACTCCAGAGCGAGTTCTGATCATCTTTTGTTCTGATGGGAGGGGCCATTTTATAAGAAAATTTCAGATTCTGCTCCAGGTTCAACGTTAAATAAGGAGAGGTCGTTTCAAAATAGATATTTTTGTTTTCTCTTTTGAGCTCTGTTGCCACCCTGATGCCTTGCCTGGATGACATATGAACAAAATAAGTTCTCACCCCTGTTTGCCTTGCAAGCCAAGAGGCTCTCTGAACAGCCTCAGCTTCAGCAAACGCCGGATGACTCTGTTCCCATACCGTTAGGGAATCCGGAATCGGTTCGGCTTTTTTCAATTTGTTGGTTGTCCGGTTGACTATTCTATAGTTTTCTGCATGGATATTGAGAACAGCATCCTCCCCCAGGGAAGCAATCTTTTCCATCAAATCCAGCAAAAAATCATCTTCAACATCTGGAATAAGGCCAGGAATACCGCACATCCAGGTCTTGTAAGAGATGATACCATACCTTGAATAATACAGCGGTATTTCTTCAAGTTGTTTTTGGTTCAGGATGGCGAGATGGATAAACACATCGCAGAACGAGTTGTTCTCTATTGTATCGATAATCTCATCAAGTGACTTGAGATATGAATCCTGGCTGATGAGGTAAAATCCAATAGTAGTGACACCATTGAGAAATGCCGACCTCGTCTCGGTCATAATCTCAATATCAAAGCCAGAGAAGATTCCTAAATGAACATGGGGGTCAATTATCCCAGGAATCACGTATTTACCTTCCACTCCTACGATGGTGGCATCGTGATGGGACAGATCTTCTCCCACCAACACAATGCTCCCCTTTTGAATCATGATATCTAAAGGGAAAATACCTTTATACGGTATGACGCACTTGCCCCCCTTGAGGATGAAAGGGGCATCTCCTGTAATATGGTCATAAGCAAAGGATTCACGTAGTGCAGCGGGAACCTTTTCGTCGATTCTAGATACCTGTTTATCCTTGCCTATCCATTCAGGAACAAATGTTGCCCTGTTCTTTTTGAAATACTCAGGTATAAAGGGGATCTCATGATTACTCATAGCAAAAAACCGGTAACCTTAAGAGAGCCAGGAATAGTAAGGGATGTGCGGGATTCAATTGTCTTCAACTGCAGAAAGCGCTGATTCCAGAGCGGACGTAACCTCTGATTCACTGCCGGCAAGAAACAGCCTTCCATAACGACCCAAAGAGTTGAAGTGTATGAGCTGAATATTACATGACTTCTCGGCCTCGTTTGCGGCCAACACGATATATGCAGCAGGTTCAACCTCGAATACCAGCAACGATTGCCCAGGTAGGAGAAGATTGCCTTTTCTTGTCTTATTAATTTGCTGTGCCTGGTAAGGGTTAATCTTGTTAATTATTTTTGACGAGACTACCTTCGGTTTGAGTCTCTGAGAAACATCCAATCCGCAGGAATTCAGTATTGTTTGACCTGCATCTTTTACAGATTCTACAGCAAATGAATGTATTTCAAGTACTCCGAATTCCCTTTCAACCATCTGAAGGCCTGGTTTTGCATCACTACTCTTTAGTGCAGAATCGAGGAGATTGTAAATTTCACTCCCGGGAGCCAGTTCCATCCATAACTCTGCCATGGTGGCAAGAGGCACATCACCGTCCAGTTCGGAGCCGAGGAAGGCCGCAAATTGAGGCTGCATGCTGTCTATAAAGGCATAAGCCCTGAGTTGGAAACCTTGTTCACCCATAAAGAATGCACCTTTTACTCAGCACGCGTTCTTCATTTCCCTTTTGCCGGTTTGTCCCAGGCAGGGATTACCTTCAGGGTTTCCTCACTCGGTCTGGCAATAATATGCACCGAAACAATCTCACTTATTTTTTTGACCGTTGCGGCACCCGCATCTACGGCAGCCTTGACAGCCCCTACATCACCCTGCACAAACACGGCCACAAGACCTCCCCCACTCTGTTGCAATCCGAGCACCTCAACATTGGCTGATTTTACCATGGAATCCACAGCCTCTATTGCACCTACCAGACCTCTCGTTTCAATCATTCCTAAAGCCTTCATTTAGTCCTCCTTGTTCTTGGTATAGATTTCCTTTTTGTTTATCGAAACATGGTCAAGAATTGCGATCACCGCAGCATCGACAGGCAGATCTTTGTTATTCACGGCATTGGTTGCGGTAACTCCGGTAGTCACTGCTACTACATCGGACAATCCGGCCCCAAAGGTGTCCACTGCGAGAAAGCCATCGCCCGATGGAACTCCATTATTATCTATGGTTTTTAATACCAGGAGCTTGTATGGGCTCAGACCCTCATACTTTATTGAAGAAGTTGCGAAACCGATTACCTTGCACAATTTCATAATGATTCCCCATAATTTTGAGTAATTGAGTAAAACGGATCGTGCCTTGCCTCATAATTGTATCCCTGGATTGCTCGTTGGCCCTGCTGCCCAGAGACGTTTGCCCAGCGCTACCTACAGCGCATTACCACCATTGTTGTACTCCCAGCATGAAGATGAACTTGTCTTACGAACCGAGTGAATAGGTTTCTTAAGGAGTTCAACGTAACAATCAAGGACATAATCAATATCCTCTAATCTGGTAAAAAAGTGGGGAGCTATTCTTACCACATCTGATCTGGCCGAGGCGATAACATCTTTTTTTCTTAAGGCTAGCTCAAATTCATGGGAGTCACCAGGTACCCTTATGGCAGTATTCGGCGCCTTAATACTAAGATCGGTTGGACTTGCCAGGCCCAATCCCCTTTCAAGAGCGCCTTTGATGCAGTGTTCCGAAAGGATGTTGGTCCATTGAAAAATATTCTCCACACCCACGGTATTGATTATTTTCATCCCTGCAGTTGCAATATATGCGGTGGGCACCGGAGGGGTCCCATTGTCAAAGCGTCTGGCATCCTTTGGCCAGTCAAGATTGTGTATTTCAAAGGCAAAAGGATCTACTCGTCCGAACCATCCGGTAAACGCAGGATGCAAGTATTCTACTATCTCTTTCTTCACATATAGAAAGGCTATTCCGGGCACACTGAGCAGATATTTCAGATTACCAGAGGCCAGGAAATCGATATCCAGTTCTTTTACATCAAGGGGATGGGTACCAAGTCCCTGATATGCGTCAACATAGGCCAAAGAGCCCTTCTCATGAATCTTGGGAATGATACTCTTCAGATCCTGTTTAAATCCGTTATAATAATACACATCGCATATTGAGGTGATAATGGTGTCTTCATCAACATAGCTGTCATAGTCACTGATATCGATAATCCCATCTTTTACTGGTATAAATTGAACATTGAAACCATACTTTTGGTTTGCCAGCCACACATGGCCTACCGTTGGAAACTCCGCATCGGTAACAATCACCTTTTTCCTATTGGTGTTTAAGGGTAGCGAGCTAGCAACTGTGCTTGTCAATTCGGAGACAGAAGTGCCCACGGCAATTTCACCTGGATCGGCATTAATGATCTTTGCAAATTCCTCTTTGGCATGGTAAATCTGCTCCATCCACCGATCCCAATCCATTCCCATGGTGTTCCAGTTTTCAAGGTATTCAAGGGCAGCGTTTCGGGTGAATGTGGATTGAGGAGCGTGAGAGCAATTGGCGACAGGAATGTGAGTGCTAAGCAGAGGAAACTGCTTTCTCCAGTATTCCATATCAAAAGGGGGTCTGGGAGCAGTTCCTAACCTGGCAGCATGTATAGGAACCGTCTTGTCATCCCTCGCGAAATGAGGGGTGAACCTAGCCCCATTCAGGGGAGATGGGGTTGAACCCACAGGTGTTGATGGTATGTTTTCTGTGACAACAAACCGTATTCCGCATTTCTGCGCCTTTTCCTCTGCTATGCTGGTGATGACATCTTGGGAACCCACCAGGATCTCTTTTTTCCCTGAGTTAAGAGCACTATCAACATCTTCACCGGTAATAATGTTTTTCAAAGGTGGACTCCATGAAGAGGTTTGGGGATTTAAATTATATATACAATATAAGATTTTTAAATGTAAAGCGCAAAATCAAAAAGACCTCTGCCTATCACCAAGTTCTCCTCGAGAAGGGGAGACCCTGAATCAGGCATCGGGTGGATAAAAAGGAGATGAGGGCTGCCGTGCGGGAATTATCCCGCTGCTTGTACATGAAAAAGCAGATATGACTTGAAAGCGATGTTGAAGACCTGTATAAAACCTTTAGAATTACGAGGGAGAGCTAGACTCGATCACCATTCTCACTAATCTCACCTTAGAACAAGCATAGTAAGGATGTACGAGATCCGATTTCACGGTAGAGGCGGACAGGGGGCGGTGCTGGCCTCCAAGATCCTGGCCAAGGCCCTGGTGGAGGAGGGAAAGTCTGTGAAGGCGATTCCTTCTTTTGGCTTTGAGCGACGGGGTGCACCTGTGGCGGCCTTTCTCAGGTTCGATGACACGGTGATCCGGCAGACCACAAATATTTACCACCCCAACTGCATTGTATGCCTGGATCCAACCCTGCCCCGATCCGTGGATATCTTTTCCGGCATGAACCCCAAGGGGATCTGGGTTCAGGCCACCAAGAAATCCTTTAACCAACTTACTTTTCCGCAGACCGTTTCCAAGGTGGGACTGTGCGATGCCTTCAGGATTGCGTTAGAGATTTTCGGTCAGGCGATTACGAATTCCATTATGCTGGGGGCATTTGCCAAGACCACCGGTATGGTTTCCTTGGAGTCGCTGTGCAAAGGAATGGAATCAGTGGCCTTTCGTGATGCGGCCTTAGACAAGAACATCCAGGCGGTGCATCGAGGCTACGAGGAAACGAAAGTCTTTGATAGCAATGGGCAGGAGGTTTCATGAGGCATCAAGCTAGAAAACCCTTTGATCAGTCGACCATCCCCAATGATCTGTGTCCTATTGCCACTGAATATTCGGTACTGAGGACAGGCGACTGGCGGGCAGAGCGTCCGGTGGTGGATCGAGACAAGTGTGTCAAGTGTGCCACATGCTGGCTCTATTGTCCTACCCAGTGTATCGTTGAGAAGCCCACGTGGTTTGAGGCAGATTTGGAGATCTGCAAAGGATGCGGCGTGTGCGCCCAGGAATGTCCACACCATGCCATCATTATGGTGGAGGAGTTGGAGGACTAGCCTATGGCGAGAACGATTGTTTGTGATGGGAACGAAGCAGCAGCTTGGGGTGTTGCCCTTTCTCGGCCCGATATGGTGGCGGTCTATCCTATTACACCTCAGTCTTCCCTGGCCGAGTACATCTCCCAGTTCGTAGCTGATGGCATTATCCAGGCTGACCTAATGGATGTGGAGGGTGAGCACAGTGTGCTATCCGTGCTCCAGGGGGCTTGCCTCGCCGGGGCCAGGACCTTCACTGCCAGTTGTGGCCAGGGGCTGGCCTTCATGTTTGAGCCGTATTTCCGCACGCCCCCGCTGCGACTGCCCATTGTGATGTCTATTGTAACCAGGGATGGCATTACTCCTCAATGTGTGTGGGGAGGACAGCAGGATGCCATGACTGTTCGCGAGGCCGGATGGGTACACATGTACTGCGAAAATAACCAGGAGATTCTGGACACAGTGATCATGGCCTATAGGATCGCTGAGCACCGAGATGTCATGCTCCCGGTGAATGTGAACCATGACGGAAATTATCTTTCCTATGGGGTAGAGAAGGTGGAGATTCCAGATCAGGAAGAGGTAGATGCCTTCCTGGGTGAAAAAAACACCAATTGGCATGCTGCCTTGGATCCGGATCGGCCCATGGGGGTTGATCCCCTGACTGGTGGTGCAGGGGGGTTGGGTCCGGCCCTTTTTGTGCGCTATCGTAAGGGGCTGTGCAAGGGCATGCAGAATGCACTCGGGGTTATCACAGAGGTTCACAAAGAGTGGGAAAAGACCTCAGGGCGGTCTTATTTTCCCCTTATAGAAGAATATCGTTTGGAAGATGCTGACTATGCCATAATGACTATCGGCAGCATGACAGGAGCTGGCAAGGATGCAGTGGATGCGGCCCGCGAGGCAGGTGAGAGGGTAGGCCTCGTCAAGATCAAGACATTCCGCCCCTTTCCGCTTCAGGCGCTCTGTGAGGCATTGCGCAAGGTCAAGGCCTTGGGGGTGGTAGATCGTTCCGTAAGCTTTGGGTGGAATGCGGGACCGGTGTACCAGGAAATGCTCTCCGCTCTGTATTTCTTGAATAGGCACATCCCGGCTTTCAGTTTCATTGGGGGTCTGGCCGGGGCAGATATCACGGTGGACCACTTCAGCCGGGTCATTGAGATCACTTCCAAGGGAGTCCGGGGCGAGGTACCCTCGGGGCCTACTTGGCTTAATGAAGAAGATTGAGAGGCAACCAAGAAATCATGTCTCACAGCACCTATCTCATTGTTGGCAGCAGTCACGCCGCTCTTTCTGCCCTTGAGGCTATTCGGATCCAGGATACGGATGGCTCTCTAACCCTGGTAACCCAGGAAGACACTCTCCCCTATTCTCCCACTATCTTACCCTATGTAATTTCTGGCCAGGTAGATCCTGAACAGATCTCTCTTAGGGATGCAGAGGCCCTGGATCGTTACAGAGTTGCCTTCAAGAAGGGTGCAAGAGTGGTGGCCGTGGACCCTGCTAATCATAGCGTAAGCATGGATTCTGGGGAAACCTTAAAATATGAGAAGATGCTTTTGGCCACGGGGGCAGAGCCGACGCTGCCCCCCATCCCTGGTATGAAAGATGCTTCTTGCCATGTACTGCGCACCCTTGGAGATGCGGTGCGCTTGCAGAGCGCCGCGCAGAAGGCAAAATCAGCCATAATCCTGGGCGCAGGACTCATAGGGATGCATGCCGCAGAAAACCTGGCAAAAGCAGGTGTTCAGATAACGATAGTGGAAACCCTGCCCCGGGTACTGCCGGGTTACTTTGACGAGCAGGCCGCGGGCCTAATCCAGCAGGTATTCGCCAATCATGGGATCAAGATACTCACGGGAAGCACGGTGACCCACGTGACAGCGTCAAATGGCACCTGCACCGTGTCCCTGGAATCGGGCGGGGAGTTATCAGGGGACCTGCTCTTGGTGGCGACAGGCGTGAGAGCTCGCATGAACTATGCTGCTGGATCAGGGATAGACGTCGGTGAAGGCATCGTGGTGGATGACACGATGCGGACCAGTTCACGCGATATCTGGGCAGCAGGCGACGTGGCCGAGGCCCGCAGTTTTTTCGGTGGAAAGAAGCTGGTGAATGCCAATCTTCCTAACGCGGTGGAGCAGGGGCGCATCGCGGGCATGGATATGGTAGGTGATTCTGCGTTGAAGCCCTTCACTGGAGGTATTGCCCGTAATGCCTATCATTTCTTTGGTCATCGAGCATTTTCTGTAGGATTGGTTGGGAGGCCCGAGTCGGCTGGGGGTATAGAGGTTGACCAGGTCTTTTTGCCTAGCAGTATTCAGTATCAAAAGATGGTATTTGAGGATGATCGGCTGGTGGCGGTGTCAGGGGTGAATACCGTGCTTGATCCAGGCATCATGTATGAACTGGTGCGGCAAAGAGTGGATCTTAGCGAGGTTAAGGCGAGATTTGCTGCTGCCCCGCTCCAAATGGGGCGTATTTTGATGTCCAAGATTTGGAGTTAGGGTCTTAATCGTTCAAACAGGGAGGGGATAATACATTGGGCAAGAGTTACCCTACTATTGCCTTTTACCCGGATCGGTGTGACGGGTGTAATCAGTGTGTTGAGGCATGCGCTGAGTTTCATAACGGTACCCGGAACCCAGTACATTCACGTGTCAAGGTATCACAGGATGAGGAAGTGGGGGCATTTTTCTTGGCCCTGTGTCGTCAGTGCGGGGAGCCTCGTTGCGTTCCGAGTTGCCCGGCAGGGGCCTTGAAAAAGGATATAGATACAGGTGTTGTCACTTTGGATGAGAGCAAATGCGTGAGCTGCCAATTGTGTACCTTGGCGTGTCCTTATGGTGGGATCACATACAATCCCGTCACTCACCAGGTCATGAAGTGTGATTTCTGTGACGGAGATCCTGTATGTGTCAAGGCTTGCCCCCGCGGTGCTCTTGAGTCAAAGACCGGTGCAGATATCTACAACGGGTGGGGGGATCTGGAGGATCTTTTTGTCCCCGGTATCTCGGCCTGCCTGGGGTGTAATTCTGAATTGCTCATCCGACACACCCTACGTCGAATTGGGCCAAACACGGTGGTAGCTACCCCTCCCGGTTGTATCCCTGGTGTAGGAGCTGTCGGATTCAACGGTGTTACTGGCACCAAGACCCCGGTATTCCATCCTTTATTAACCAATACGGCGGCCATGCTCGCAGGTATCCGGCGCTATTACAACCGTATC
>DATKZQ010000113.1:0-5588 GCA_035527895.1 Desulfatiglandales bacterium | reverse complement strand
CATTTTATCACCCCCACTTCACCCTATTAAATAAAGATGGCGAAGAATTTGTAACCTATCTATTCTATGAGTATCTATTTTCCTTATGACAGCTTCTACTACCCTATTTAACAGGGCAGGCCTCCCCCATCAAGGGGGAGGAACTATGTTGTAACCCTGCAGCAAGCTGCAGGGAATTATCAAGTTAAATAGAATTCAAACGGAGTCAGTATGAAACTCAAGAACGGCGCTGAATACATCGAGAGTTTGAGGAAAATCCATCCGGTTATTTACTACAAGGGGGAACGGATCCAGGATGTGACCAGACATCCGGCCACAGCCCCACATGTTCGAGCAGCAGCCATGACCTATGCCCTGGCGAGCTCAAAGAAGTACCGGGATCTCGCCACGGCCACCTCTCATCTGACCGGCCGGACCATCAGCCGCTTCACCCATGTGCACCAGAGCGTTGAGGACCTCATCAAGAAGATCAAGTTCCTCCGGGTGCTCGGCCAGAAAACGGGAACCTGTTTCCAGCGGTGCGTGGGCCACGACGGGATCAACGCCACCTACTCGGTGGCCTATGAGATCGACCAGAAATACGGTACCGACTACCTGGAGCGGTTCAAGCAGTGGCTCATCTACATCCAGGACGAAAACCTCATGGTCGTCGGCGCCATGACCGATCCCAAGGGCGACCGCTCGAAAGGCCCTGCCGACCAGCCAGACCCCGACCAGTATGTGCACATCGTTGAGCGAAGGGACGACGGTATCGTTATCCGGGGCGCTAAGCTTCACATGACCGGAGGCGTCAACTCCCATGAGATCCTGGTGATGCCCACTACGGCCATGGACGAACGCTCGAAGGATTATGCCGTGATCTGTGCGCTGCCCGTGGATGCCCCCGGGGTCACCATGATATTCGGGCGCCAGGCGAGTGACGATCGGCGCGACAAGATGGAACGGATTGATGCGGGCACACGGGCCTTCGGTACCGTGGGAGGAGAGGCGGTCATCGCCTTCGAAGATGTGTTCGTGCCGAACGAGCGGGTCTTTATGGATGGCGAAACGGAATTCACTTCAACAATCGTGTACCGGTTTGCAGCACACCACCGCGCCAATTACGGTGCCTGCAAGACAGGCCTGATGGATGTCTTAATCGGGGCGGTGAGTTATCTGACCCAGATCCAGGGAACTGCTAAGGCCTCCCACGTTCGTGACAAGGTCACCGAGATGATCCACCTCTGCGAGACCCTGTACAGTTCCTCCATCGCCTGTTCGGCCGAGGGCTGGCCAACAGCCTCCGGCGCCTACATGGTTGACACCATGCTGGCCAATGTGTGCAAGCAGAATGTCACGAGATTCCATTTTGAGATTGCCCGTCTGGCGGTGGACCTGGCCGGCGGGTTTATCGCAACGCTCCCGAGCCAGTACGATCTCGGAAGCGAGGATGTGGGACACCTCGTCAAGAAGTATTTCTCGGGAGTTGAGGGAATCCCTTACAAGGATCGTATCAAGATCGCCCGGCTCATCGAGGCCATGACCGGCGGTACCGCCTTGGTGGAGTCCATGCATGGGGCAGGCTCACCACAGGCCCAGAGGGTCATGATCCTCAGAGAGGGAAACCTGGATCAAAAAGTCAAGCTGGCCAAGGCGCTCATTGGAATACCACTGAAGAGTAAGCGAGCGTAGGGAAAGAAAGAAGTTCCATAGGGCATGCACTGGTCAAGGCCTTCGCCTGAGTGAGGCAAGGAGGTTGAAGGTCAAGGAGCGCCACCCTCCTTGGTAGTTTCGAGGGGAATACCCTCGACGCCACCATCCTCAGGTCTTTGCTCGGTCCGGTTTGGGTTACAAACCTCCGAGCGTGGCGAGCTGAGCCAAGGCATCATAACTGTAATCGGCTGCCGAGCTGACAAAAAACGTTTTCGATAGGGTCACCGGGGGCTCACCCTTTATTGACTTAACGAGCTCGAAGGCCTTTTCCAACTTTTCTTCCTCCCCTTCCAAGGAAAGGTGCACGGACCCCTCGGAGCCGCCTACACCACCTGAGCCAACGTGGTATGCCCTCACCCCGGCCAGAATGGCGATGGCCTGAATCTCTGTTACCACTTTTGCCAGAGGTACGGGAATCAGCTTCGCAGGCAACCCGGTACTATACTTGAAATGATAGATGCCGGTATGTTTGGCGGCCTCAATGACCGAAGGCACCATCTTCTCCAGGCTTGCCGGCATTATGAGGTGACAGCCTCGCGGCATGAGTATAGGCCAGGCCATGCCGATAGTACCCGCCTTGACGGAAGACGTGTATATGCCGATATTACCCTCGCTGTCGATCGCATTTCCACCCTTGATGAAGACATCATCGGACTTGAAGCCAAGTATCTCAACGTTCGAGTCAGCACCTTCAACCGGTTTTCCCTTTCTTATGACATGCCAGGTGCAGGGCGGGGGTCCCGAATTGCCATTGGTGATCCCATCGCAGACCAAACCAACCGTCTGGCCGGCCTTCGGCTCCACCGAGATACCGAAGAACTCTTCGGTAACGTAGGCATTCGTAATTCCCCTGGCAATGATGATGGTCCCGCTTTTCCAGGCACGCCGAACCTCGGGCAGCGCCACTGTCGCCTTGGCCAAAAGCCGTTTGCACTCAGCCGGATTCAGAACGACCATTGCTGCGGCCTCCTTCTGGCCTGACTTCTGCTGGGGAAGATCTACTTCGTAAAACATAATTACCTCCTTTAACTTTCGCTGTTATCGCACTATCGTTTGCGAGCTAGCGAGGCCGTACCGGCCCGTTCTCAATTTTCTACTCAAGAAATCGCCCATAATTGTGCCATATGGCCTTGAGGGAATAACCCGTGTCTGATTATCCATATAGCGTTCCATTAAGCATTGAAGGCCTCAGATCACATTTCGTATGTCAATGTTTGATACGGAACACTAGATCGCCAGATCAAGAGTCGTGCTCAAGGCAAATAATCCTCCCTTACCGGGGAAAAGACCTCCACCACAACTGAATCCTCCAGGATCTCCGCAGCGTGCACCAGATCCCCCGGTATACACCAGCTGTCTCCCGGTTTCACGTCAAACCTTTCGTCTCCGATGATAAGCCCCAAGCGGCCCGAAACAAGATATCCGGTCTGCTCGTGGGGATGACTATGAGACGGAAGTGACCTTCCGCCCTCGAGCCTGAATTCACTGAGCAATGTCTTTGCTCCATGCACCAGTGTCTTAAGCCGCACCCCCTCGGCAGGCTCCTTGTAACCCGAATCGTCTCTCTGGTAGAACATTTCTCACCTCCCCCAGTTGTCTTCAATTTCTGCACATCGCGTAATGCGCCCTAACAAAAACCATGGCCGATTCCTTAAGTCAGATAAGGCTCATGGCTTTTCGTGAATCTATAATCATTCAGACCAGTTTTCAGTAAGACCACACTGTTTGCTGCCGTGGCTGTCGCTGAAACTCCCGTTTGCAGGCAACACCTATATTTAAATTGCTGTCCATATGCTCACAGGAAAATCTTGCCCGGATTCATCAGCCCTTTAGGGTCCACCAATTTCTTGATTGCCCTCATGAGCTCATAGCCCTGGCCGTGCTCTCGTTCCATGAACTTACGCTTGCCGATGCCAACACCGTGCTCCCCCGTGCATGTTCCGCCCAGTTCGATTGCTCTGGCAACAATGCGGTCATTAATAGAATCAAGCACCGACCACTCTTTCTCATCATTGGGGTCTCCCATCATTACAACGTGAATATTGCCGTCTCCTGCGTGGCCGAAAACATACCCGATCGCATCACCTTCTTCCACGAGTTTCTGGCAAAACATCACCATCTCCGGATACCGGGAGATGGGGATTGCCGCATCAACAATCAGCGTTTCCTTGCCCTGGTGAGCACGGTGGATTGTCTCCCATGCGTCGTGTCGTGCACGCCACAGGTCTTCTCGTTCCCTCTCCTCTATGCCGAACTGAAAGCTCGTTGCCCCACAACTTCTACTTAATTCCTCGGCGAGATTCGATGTCTCCATTAACGCAGCCTTGCTTATTCCATGAAATTCGCAGAAGAGGCTCGGAACCTTTTTAAGGCCGAGTCCTTTTTCCCTGTTCATCAGATCTATAATCCCCGGTGTCAAGAGCTCCAGCGCAGCGGGCTCCAGCCCTGAGCCGATCATGAGGGACACCGCCTTGGCCGCACCCTCAAGGTTGTCAAAGGCGATGATCGTGGCTAGATGATGAGAGGGAATGCCGGTCAGGCGAATCGTGGCCTCAGTCACCGCTCCCAGTGTCCCTTCCGATCCAACGAACAGCCGTGTAAGGTCATACCCGGAGGAGGACTTGCCCGCCCTGCATCCCGTGTGGATCACGTTCCCTTGGGCAAGCACCACGATCATCCTCATTACGCTGTCTTTTGTAGCGCCATATTTAAGGGTTTGCACGCCAGATGCATTATTCGCGATCATGCCTCCGATGCTCGCGTCAGCGCCCGGATCGACGGGAAAGAACAGCCCGTGTTTTCCTGCGTGGCGATTCAGCTCCTTCCGCAACACTCCTGGCTGCACATCCGCCTGAAGATCCCGGGGCCGGATTTCGAGGATCTTGTTCATCCTGGTAAAGTCCAAAACCAATCCCCCCTGAGTGGGTACCGGATTCCCCTCAGTGCTCGTTCCTGCTCCCCAGGGTGTAACCGGAATACCCTGAGCATAGGTCCAGGTCAAAATTCGGCTTACCTCCTCGGTGGTTATCGGCCAGATCACGCCGGCGGGCAAGGTGCCAAGGTGAGGTGAAATATCGTGAAGGTGAAGCTCCCGGGTAGATCGACCAACGGAAAACCGATCAGGCTCTACAAAAGCTGATAGAGCACTAATCTGTCGCGAAGTAAACTCCTTCATTGATTTGCCTGGTCCCTTGTGGAACGAAATGCCGTTCAGAGCAGCCAGCCTGCCGCATTGTTTCAGGAGTATAATGGCGGACGGAGCGGTGATCAAGCAAAAATCGATATAACGGGAAAGATGCCGGGGGTGATGCAGTCGTGAACAGCCCAAGGATTCAAAGTCCAAGCATAAAAAATGCCCTCATGAATATTTATCCCTAGCGGTTTTGAAACGATTAACACGAAAACCAGCCCCATTCCTAAATTCACTGTGGGCGCTGTTATTTTCGAGTGGACTCCCCGATTGAAACATGCTTTTAAACCACATGCTGTCTGATTCACGTCATAAGTATTTCTTTTCCCATGCGTGACATCCTCGTGCCGGAATCATAAGGGGTACACAAATGATTTGACGGATTCTCCGACTGCTGTATACTCCCACCGATATGAACCACCAGTTTTGGTTGGATGCTTTTTGAGTCCTCTGTATGGTGCCATAACGGATAGAGGTGAGCGTGCACGAGGTTGGCTTTTGGTGAAATGCAAGCGGATATATCGAGAATAGGTGAGCAGCAATGCCAAGAAATGAAAAAATAGACCGAGGTAAACGGCTGGAGCCCTGAGCTGACGAAAGGCACCATTCTTGTCTTTCAGGGTGAACCATACCCAAAAAGCAACGAGAAACAAATGGAGGAGATATCATGGCTAAGAAGATGATACACGATTTCTTTCGCATGAAG
>DATKZQ010000112.1:0-26016 GCA_035527895.1 Desulfatiglandales bacterium | reverse complement strand
TGGCCCTGTCCATTCCCTCACGGCCGCTCAAGGTGACATCCACTGCGTAGTTGTCCTCAATCAGGATTCTGCTGACGCTGTCGAGCACGATCTGCTCATCATCGATCACCAGGGCTTTGTGTGTTTCCATGGGTTTCCTCCCGATACGTTACCAGGTAAACTGGTTTTGTGAACTTCATCAAGATACGGGCGTTGAGCAACTGCTCCTGCCGGTTCCTCGCCTGCGGCTTTTCATAGTCTTTGGGTCATCGTGAAGTCCCCATGGCGGTAAGGAGTAGACCTGATTGTTGTTACCGAGTGCCCCTACAGTTTTACCCATTATCAACCGGTTTTCTCAGACCTCATTCCCACAGAACTTAGTCCACATCAGCGACATCGAAACCGGCAGACGTGAGCTCTTTTACCACCGGGTCGGCATTCTCACACTTGAGGCGTAACACTATCAGCCATCCTTCGTCGCCCTCCCTAGGGGGGAGGGTCATCAGGCTCAACAGGACGGTTTTGTGCTGGTCCAAGATCTTCATGATACTCTGCATATTGCCGAAATCCTTTGAGGCCCGTATATCGATCCTGGTGCCCTCCTCCCTCACCCCCAAAATCTTTGTCATTATCCTCACGATATCCGACTCCGTGGCAATGCCTACCAGTTTACCATCTTCCACAACCGGAAATGCCCCGAAGCCCTTCTCTTGCCCCAATTGTAAGGCCTCTTCAGCCGGCATATCGGCAGAGATTGTAAATGGGTTTCTGACCATTATGTCTTTGACGGTCATCTTGGCCAGGAGATAATGCAATTCGTGAATGCTCAGAGCTGTAGCCGGCGAGGGCGATGCCTCCAACAGCATCCGTTCGGTTACAAGGCCTACCAGTTTGTCCTTTTTCAGTACAGGCAATCTCCTGATCTTGTGGGCCTTCATTATCTTTCTGGCGTCGTGGATCGAAGTGTCCTCGCTCACTGCCACCACATTGGTACTCATAATGTCTCGTATTCTCATGTTTCCCCCCTTTCTTTTCATGCCATCCTTAACACACTATTATGAACCCTTTAAAGGCGTGTGGCAACTTAGTGTTGGCTTATGATCCCCGGCGATTCCGGCACGATTCACTTATGGATTTGCTGGTTGTCGTGCCCCGCACCACAGATTAACACTCCGCTCATGATCCGAGGCATGTCATGCTCGATGGATCGGCATATTGATAATCAGTCCTTGCATATAGGATACGAGACACTCGCTGCTTCTTCTCTCTGTACAAGGTATTGAAATAAAGAGCGAGGTTCAATCAGGTATTGTACCCAAAAGTATAAAAAGCACACCCATTTAAGGGTGGGGGGAGCCATCCGTGGTGCCTCTCACCTATCGCACGTAGGGCGAAATACCTAATAAAGCTCCCCGCTGCCCCGCAGGGCGGGACCTCCGCCATGGTTCAGGCGGACAAGTCCAAAGGCGGATTAATCCGCCATAATTGCGGCGGATAAATCCACGCTGCGCTCCGACAAGCTGCGGTGTGTGGGAGCAAAATTGTGTCGCAGTTAACCCCGCTTTTCCATCCTCCGTAGCTAGGGTTACTGCGGACACCGTCGGCCATAGCCTTTGGCGTCGGACGAGGACGGGCGCTCTTACGAACTTCCGCCTTCGTTAAAACTTCGGCGGGACAAGTCGGCGCGGTTAACCCCGTCTTTCTCGTACTCAGCCCCATATTCATCACGTGCCGTGACAGGATCTATTGCGATGATCGGTGGAGATAGGCCCTCAGTCTCCTCGCTGAGCACGAACAGTCAGGTAAGGTGTGTCCCTAAGGGCTTCAGGCGGAACGACACTGTATTTGATGTTACCGACGGGCCTAAAGAAGTATCAAAAACAAGATATCGTGAATGCATAGATCTTTATACCAAGGATAGCACCGAATGTAAATATCCCGGCGTCAGCCATCTTGTTTTCGTCTCCTGCGGGCATTTACCCGCCTACGCAGAAGGCCACGGGCTTGCCCGTGGATGAATGCTAGGCAGGGTAATCCGCCATAGTCCTATTGGGACGAAGGCGGATATGCTTCGGCGGGTTCCGCCGAAGAATGTGGAGGTGCCACGCGCTTGCGCGTGGGGCTCCACGGGGTTGAACCGTATGTGAACTGTCGTCTCTCTGGTATTGTAGCCAGGACAAGCACCATACCGTTCAAGTGCTCACATCGCTCTGGATCTTCCCTCACCCCTGTTGGGTACTTCGCCCCATCTACGATTGGGGCCAGTTTCAAAAAAAATGGCATCCCCACTGCTAGATAGTTGTGGTTTTCTTGCTTTTGGCTTTACTGCCAGACTCACGGCATACCTCAAAGAATACCGTGTTGGCATTCTCGGAATACAGTATTTTCCTGATTGACCGGATCTGTTGTCTGGGTTAATCTTGGTAACCGAACCGAAAGGTCTTTGATTGAAGGGCATATAAAAAGGGGAAAAGCGAGAGGGGTTCCGCAACGTACTGAGGCTGGCACGGCAGCTCGGTGGACGTCATGCTGTTCTCGTGGGCATAGGTGTTGAACCGAGGGAAATCTCCTTTGGGATGGAACTCACACCAGAGGTAAAAGACATGGTGCTTACGGTGATAGAGGCAGTCTTTGAGGAGCTTGAGGGCTGTGCGATCATGGCGGCGAGAGAATGGACAGATCAAAAGCGGAGATAGACAATGGAGATCAAGATAGTCAAAAACATCCTAGAGGCAAATGACGTGATAGCCGCGCAGAATAGCGCACTTTTTGCGGAAAAAAGGGTCTATGTCGTTAACCTTATGGGAAGCCCCGGAGCAGGAAAGACAACGCTTCTGGAGAAAACCGTAGACGAACTGAAAAACCGAAATCGCATTGGGGTAATCGAGGGGGATATTGCAACATCGAGAGATGCGGAGAGGATTGCCGCCCACGGTATCCCTACGGTACAGATAAACACGGGGGCAGCCTGCCATCTGGATGGGAATATGGTGAGGGGAGGACTGAAGGAGCTGGATCTGGATCAGATCGATCTCCTTATCGTGGAGAATGTTGGGAACCTGGTGTGCCCCGCTGAATTCAACATAGGCGAGGATGATAAGGTGATGATCATCTCGGTGACAGAGGGCGATGATAAACCCCTGAAGTATCCCCTTATGTTCCAGGTTTCCTCCCTGCTCCTTTTGAACAAGATCGACCTGCTCCCCCATCTTGATTTTGACATGGAAAGATTTCAGCAGGATGCCCTCAAGGTCAACCCCAAGCTGGAGATCATGGGCATATCCTGCACAACAGGTGAGGGTCTCCATGCCTGGTTTGCATGGTTACAGGAGCGGAGCAGGAGAAAGGACCGGTGATGGAAGAAATCAGGGTGTGTGTGCAGATTGAGGGCATAGTTCAGGGAGTGGGGTTTCGCCCCTTTATCTACGGGCTCGCACACCGACATGATCTCAGGGGTTGGGTCCTGAATGATGAAAAAGGGGACACCATTGAGGTAGAGGGAGATAAAGATAAGGTTGATGGATTCCTTTCGGGGCTCTCTTCACCACCCCGATTGCCACGATAGAAAAGACGGCCGTGCAATTCCTTCATCCTCTGGGGTATCACGGCTTCGAGATTTGAAAGAGCGAGCACGGTGAACAACTGCGTATTTGCTAGAAGAAGAACTTTGTGCTATAAATGTGCACTACACATTCCAGGATTTGTCTTACGAGCCAGTAAACGTCTTGACAGGCGTGTCCTAACGGAAGCCTGCTCAGTGCTTTGAAGAATGATCAGAAAAGACCAAGGGGAAAAATTCACCCATCAGGGCCTATGCTCGATCCCATACGTATCATAGAGGGTGAAAATCGAGAAAGCATAAGAGCGCAGCGTTAGGGATCTCTGTGTCGAGCGCGCACTGTAAACGGTCCTCGAGACCACCGACGAGTCGCTCTAAAATAACGTTTAACCGTCGGTTCCCTATTTCCGTCCCGAATCTCCTTCTAGGTCTGGGGATCAGGTGTTGAATAGCCGTTCATCGCCCTTGTCTTGGATTAACCGCACACATTGAGATTCCCGCTTTGCCACTGGGAGGGTACGAGTCGTGCACTAAGATCCGATGCCCGTGCTGGCTTCTATTAATTTTAACTGTAAGGGGAGGAATAACCATGGCTGAGAGAATGCTTGTCATTGACGACGAAGAGATCGTGTTGGGGTCATGCCGCAAGATATTTACGGATCAGGGTTTTCACATTGTAACCACCACCAGTCCTCAACAAGGTCTCAAGCTCGTTTCGGATTCATCATTTGACGTGATTCTCGTTGACTGGAAGATGCCAGGCTTTGATGGAATGGACGTGGTAGAGGAGCTAGACCGCCGCTCCCCGGATTCAGCAGTGGTGATGATTAGCGGATACCCCACGGTGGGCAGGGCGGCTGAGGCTATGAAGCGGGGTGCAATGGACTACGTCCCGAAGCCATTCACCCCTGATGAAATCAGTGAGGCGGTCAAAAACGCGGTGAGGCGGAAGCTTACAGCGGAGAAAAAGGCACTGGGGCGTTTTGAGAGAATCCTACAGTCCGTGCAGTTTCCCACAGCGGATATGGAGGACAAACCACCCAAGACAATCGCCGAAACGGTTGCCTCAACCGTAGGAGTTGGGAAGGTAACCTCGCCATGGGTTACTGTTTTTGTCTTGGGCATCCTCGCTGGAGCATACATAGGCTTTGGGGGACTCCTTTCCACGACCGTGAGTTTTGATCTCGCCAAGACGCTGGGCATTGGCTTTGCGAAATTCCTTGCCGGTTCAGCCTTTAGCGTCGGTCTGATGCTGGTGGTCATCGCAGGAGCCGAACTATTCACCGGAAACAACCTGATGCTATCCAGTGCCATGGCAAGAAAAATCACCTTTAGCACCATGTCGGTGAGATGGACCGTGGTGTGGTTTGCCAATCTCGTCGGCTCACTCATTATAGCACTCATCTTTTATCTCTCAGGTCTCTGGAGGACAGGCGACGGCGCTCTAGGGGTCGCCACCGTAGGGATAGCCTACTTGAAGGTCAACCTGAGTTTCGTCGAGGTCCTTGTTCGTGCCGTTGGGTGCAATTGGCTGGTATGTCTGGCCGTCTGGATGGCCCTCGCTGCTCGCCAGACCGTGGGCAAGATATTCGCCATCTACTTCCCCATCATGGCATTCGTTGCAATCGGTTTTGAGCACGTAGTGGCCAACATGTATTTCATTCCTGTCGGCATATTCCTGCACAGTTGGTCAGGCATTGCTGCTCCGGGAGCCTATGATCCTGCATCCCTCAACTGGTTCAGCTTCTTGTGGAAGAACATGGTGCCCGCCACGATCGGCAATATCATTGGCGGCGGCGTGTTTGTGGGAATGAGTTATTGGGGTGCGTACCTCAGGCCGGCTTCTGGGGGAAAAAGTAAATCTTGATCGGAAATAATCCGATTTTTCATAGCACCGCATCGTTTGCCTTGATTCCCATAATGTTCTCGGTATGCCATGGCAGCAGAACAGAGTCGCCTTTCATGGTAATAGGAGCTCTGAATGACCGTTAAGGCAGCCCGTATTTTGGTAATAGATGATGAAAAGGTAGTACGGGATTCCTGCACCAGAATCCTTTCGTCGGAGGGGTATGAGGTAAGAAGTGCGGAAAATGGCTATCAGGGATTAGAGGTGTTTCGGGAATTCCATCCTGACCTTGTTCTGGTTGACCTAAAGATGCCCGGCAAGAGCGGAATGGAGGTTTTGAAGGACATCGAGAGGGCAGAACCAAATGTAGTCAAGATCGTAATCACCGGATATGCTACGGTATCGTCAGCGGTGGATTCAATGAAAAGGGGTGCTTATGATTTCATTCCGAAACCATACACTCCCGACGAAATCTTACTCATCGTTTCACGAGGACTGGAGAGGAGGCGGCTACTTCTGGAAGCTGAGGCTCTGCGGGCAGAACGG
Source organism: Desulfatiglandales bacterium (assembly GCA_035527895.1). Lineage (GTDB taxonomy): Bacteria > Desulfobacterota > DSM-4660 > Desulfatiglandales > B25-G16 > JADFWK01. The sequence continues at coordinate 20,086 of DATKZQ010000112.1, read as the reverse complement.
GAGAAGACACGAAGGAACATGATTTCACTGGTGTCGCACGAACTACGGTCCCCGTTGGCTGCCGCGGTGCAGTATTTGGATGTCATCCTCGGAGGCATGGCCGGCGAAGTTTCTTCAGATGCCAGAGAGATGACCCATCGCTGCAACATGAGGCTTCGGGAGTTGCTTGATCTGATGAGCCGATGGCTCAGCCTTGCGACATTCGATCCAATCAGGATAGCAGAGCATTTTGAGAATATTGATTTATCAGACGTAGCAGGGAAATCCCTTGATGCGTTGAGATCCCTTGCCGAGGAGAAGAATGTGAGCCTTGCATTAGAGCTACCACCCGGTTTGCCGCCTATCAAGGGAAGCAAGGTGCTCCTGGAGGAGATCTTCACCAACCTCGTCAGCAACGCCATCAAGTACAACAGAGAAGGTGGCTCGGTGAAGGTGAGCTTCAAACAAAAGCATCAGCAGGTTCAACTTGAGATCAGCGATAACGGTATAGGTATACAGGAAGAACATCTGCCGAGGTTATTCGACGAGTTCTATCGTGTTAATGGCCGAAGAACTGCCCCTGTCAAGGGATGGGGTCTTGGGTTATCCATCGTCAAGAGAATGGTGGAGGCCCATGGAGGCAGGATTGATGTAAAAAGCAGATTTGGCGAGGGAACCACTTTTACAGTTACTTTTCCGATGATCATTGAGCCTCAAAGGGAAACGTAAAGGAACAAAAGGGGGTATGATGGTATGAGTGAGAGGCCCAAGAAGATACTAATCATCGACGATGATCCCGATTTTGTTCGCACAACGGGGATCGTGTTGAAATCCGCAGGCTACGAGGTCTTTGAGGCATTGAGCGGAAGAGAAGGTCTCGAAAAATCGAAGTCTGATAAACCCGACCTGTATATCATTGACCTGATGATGGAGACGTATAGCGAAGGGTCAAATGTCGTCAGAATTCTCGGTGAGGACATTGAGACAAAGGAAAAGCCGAGAATTATGATTACCTCCGTCGATCTGAAGGGACCTTGGGAGGCTTATCCGCAGGATGAATGGCTTGCCTGTGACGTACTCTTGCAGAAACCTGTCTCCCCTGATGATCTTTTGAAATGCGTTCGAGACGCATTGGCCCGGACATAGGTCGCTACCAGATTTCAGCGCTGAGCCGCTGTTCGAGCCATTTCTTCTGTACCGGCGTCAGTGGCCCGGTGTACTTCTCTATCCATTCGATATCACCGGTGAGCACGGCCAGTTTTTCGGGACCCGTCAGGTCATAGCCTTCCAGTGCGTCTGCACCGTGATAGAGCAGTTGAGCGATGAATTCGCTATCCGTTGCAGCTCGCTCCAGAACGGTCACCATCTCCTCCTTGTGAACCAATGCCTGGTCTTCGGCAGGCCGAGTCGCAACGATGTCAAGTGCCGAGGCAACCGCCTTGAGCAGCTGATCGGGGGTAAAGGGCTTCTCCAGGTAGTCCGCTGCCCCCAGTTTCATGGCCTGCACTGCGGACTGGACAGAAGCGTAACCGGTGATCATGATTACGGCAAGCGACGGTTTCGCCCGCTTAATGTCTCGCAGCACCCGCATACCCCCGATGTCGGGCATGCGAATGTCGGTCAGGACAACATCGTAGGGGCGCTCTATCGCCCAGTCGATTCCCTGCCGACCGCTCGAGGAGACATCCACCTCGTAGTTCTCCTCGGCAAGTACCTTGTTCACGCTCTTGAGCACAATATCTTCGTCGTCGATTGCGAGGACCTTTCCCTTTTCCATAGCCTTCCTCCTTTTGATCACTCGAGCGACTCCTCCAGGCCCTGAACACCCCCCTCTATCGGCAACCATACAAAGAACCGCGTACCCTTACCGACTTCGCTCTGAACCCTGATCGTTCCACCGTGTCTCTGCACGATCCCGAGCGAAACCGAGAGGCCGAGTCCGGTACCTTTGCCTACCTCCTTCGTTGTAAAGAAGGGGTCGAACAGCTTGTCGAGGTTATCAGGCGGTATACCGGAACCGGTATCCGCGATGGTAATCTCAACACCCTTCCGACCAGAATCGCTCGCAGACAAGCCTGTGGCTGTGTATATGTTGATGTTGTCTCCCGGTTCCGTGGCATCAAGGGCATTGATAATCATGTTCAGTAATACACTCTGAAACTGACCACGGTCCAGGACAACCATGGGCAGGTTTTCGCCCGGGTTGAATTTGATGCTGACGCCCTTGACCAAGGCCTGGTTTTCAACCAAGGAGATGGTGGAACTGATTAGATGGTTTACCTGTGTTGGCTCAGGGGTAAGCTTTGTCTGCCTGGAAAACTCGAGCAGGCCCTTCACAATCGCCCTGACCCGTTCTGTTGAATCGGCGATCACTTCGAGATCGGCGCGAATATCATCTGGTATGTCTCTCCGCCGGAGAAGCATGTGTGTGTATGTTAATACACCGGTGAGCGGGTTATTGATTTCATGAGCAACCCCTGCTGCAAGTCTTCCAACGCTCGCCTGCTTTTCGGACTGGAGTATCTGGTTTTCGGCGGCAGCAGTCCTGCGCCCCATAGCAGCAACCATATCCAAAAACGTTTTTTGCAAAACGCCTATTTCGTCCTTTGATACCGTGCCGATATCCGGTGTGAGGTCGCCCTCGGAGACCTGCTGGCTGGCCTTTATCAGCCGGTGCACCGGATTCATGATCTTGTCGGCTAAAATATATCCCAGCCCGATTGCCAGGATCATGCCGGCCACAGTTATTATCACCAAGATGGAGAGGGCCTTTCGCCTCATGTCAACATACTTGGCCTCCAGCACCCCGACATAGAGCATTCCTACTCTTTCACCGAAGATATCCTCAATGGGCTCATATGCAGTAATGTACCAGTCACTGACCACAAACGCCCGGTCAGTCCACCTCTTGCCATCCGTGAGAACGCGTTCTTTCACCTCTTTTGACACCCTGGTTCCAATGGCGCGCTTTCCTTCGGGGGTGATAACATTGGTGGATATGCGGAGGTCATTGAAAAAGATAGTCGCTGTCCCAATACTTCGGCCTTTGTAGGTCTCATTCCGAAACGCGGTATCCCGCACCGTATCAACGATATCGGTGCTCCGGGTCAAGAGAGCCCCGCCATAGATTACCCCGAGGAACTCGTCGTTTTCAAATATCGGTATTCCAGCGGCAAGGGCCATTCCCGACGTTTCCTCCTTTTCATCTCGCGGTGCGGCCCTTGGCGTGGGGATGAATCTGACGTTGGCCCTTTCCGCAAGCTCCGGATCCTCCGCACGGAGGAACTCATTACTCAAAATGAGGGTTCCTGATACGGGAACTCTACGCTCAACCACATATTGCGCTATGGGATTAGCAACTTCCAAGCTCTTGTTCGCTGCCGAACCCTTCCCAATTTTACAGAGCGTGGTCCCTTCTTTTGTTACTATCCCTGCGAAATCCAGTTCGGCATTACGGGCGAGTCTCTCCAGCCTGGAAACGAGATCCGGTATCTCTTTGTTCTCAAGGGCTAACCGGAATCCCGGTCCCAACACGGTGGTGGATAAGGGGATTCTGATTGTCTTCATGCGGGTCTGGTATATCTCACGGGCAGTGTTGAGGTCTAACCTGACCCGATTAGTCGCCTCGCTCAGCACCGCTTTGTAGAGCAGCTGAACACCGACAAGCAGGGAAACGGCGCCAACTAAGAGACATACTCCCAGAAAACTTGCAATGAGCTTGGACCGTGTCGAGTAGAACATATTTAAGTGTCTCAAGCCCGCCCTGGAGCGACATGCTCAGATCAGCCTGCTAAGTCTATAGGACGCTACCTGCCCCGATCAGCCTATTACGCCTATAAACCAGGTCTGGGCCAGGGTGAGCTAAAATGCCTAAAAAACCTCTTCGCTGCCTATTGCATACTGCTTACCGCATAATGCTCAGGTTCTATGACCCTATCTCTTTTAAGTATAGCGCCAGTTGGGCAATTTGCAAAACAGATACCGCATCTTACACAAGTATCCGTGTTAATAGCACAGATGGTTTCTGCCTTTTTCTTTTTGTCTTTCCCCTTTGATGGCGCCCCCTCTAGTTGTTTTACCTCTATTTTCCTTGCGGTTTCACGTTTACGCTCAGTAATAGCATTTGTAGGGCAACTTCTTAGGCAGAGTAAACAGCCGGTACACCTCTCTTTATCTATATAGTATTCAATAAGTGCCTTACAGACCTTTGCAGGGCACCTTTTGTCTACAATATGGGCCATATATTCGTCTCTAAAGTACCTGAGAGTGGTAAGGACAGGATTTGGTGCAGTCTGTCCCAATCCACAAAGGGAACCGTCCTTGACTAACTCCCCAAGCGCTTCAAGTAACCCCAAATCCTCCTCTTCACCTTGACCATTAACTATCTTTTCCAATATGTTAAGCAGCTTTTCTGTTCCTATACGGCATGGCGAGCACTTCCCACAGCTTTCTTCCCGGGTAAAATTAATAAAATATTTGGCCATATCTACCATGCACACATCTTCATCAAGGACAATCATGCCTCCCGATCCCAGGATTGATCCAGCAGCCTGCAATGATTCATAGGTCACCTCTCTATCAAGGTAACTTTCCGGGAGACATCCTCCTGACGGACCTCCAGTCTGAACGGCCTTAAATCTCTTTCCACGAGGTATTCCACCACCGATATCATTTATTATTTCCCCGAGTTTTATCCCCATGGGCACCTCGACCAGGCCCGAATTATTTATCTTTCCTGTAAGAGAAAAGACAACGGTACCCTTGGAGGGCCCAGAGCCCATATCAGCAAACCATTTGGCCCCATTTTTGATTATAAGGGGGATATAGGCCCACGTCTTGACATTGTTGATATTAGTAGGCTGTCCCCAGAGACCCTCTGAGGCGGGATAGGGAGGTCGGGGGCGTGGATTTCCTCGTTCACCCATAATAGATGCCATTAATGCGGTTTCTTCCCCGGAGACGAATGCACCGGCCCCTTGATTGATCTGGAGATCGAAATCAAAATCGGAACCGAATATGTGAGAACCAAGGAACCCCTTTCCCCTTGCCTGGGTAATAGCAACTTCGAGTCTATGAACAGCTAAGGGATATTCCGCCCTAACGTAGATAAATCCCTTCGAGGCCCCGATTGCAAATGCCCCAATAATCATACCCTCTATCATACTGTGAGGATTCGCCTCAAGGAGACTTCTGTCCATAAATGCACCGGGATCACCTTCATCTGCATTACAGATTACGTATTTTTGAGATGCGCCTCCACCATTACTGCGCCGCGCAAAATCCCATTTGACACCGGTGAGGAAGCCTGCGCCACCACGTCCACGCAATTGAGAGGATTTAACCTCCACGATTATCTCTTCAGGTGTCATGGCCAAGATTGCCTGTCTGACTGCTCTATACCCTCCAATAGCAAGGTACTCCTCTATATCTTCAGGGTTTATGAATCCCCAATGGGCGGTAATCATTTTTTGCTGTCTCTTATAGAACGGGATATCTTTCCATTTTGGGATAGGATCGCCTGTGGTGGGATCATGATAATGAAATTTGCTCACCGGGATGCCATTCACTAGATGGGAGTTAACGATCTCTTTTACATCATCAGGTTTCAATCGACAGTAGAGAACATCATCAGGGTCCACTATAGCACTTGGCCCTATCTGACAGAAACCACGGCACCCTGTAAGTTTTACCTCTACATCAGTTAATTGGTGCTCGATAATCTCACGTTCAAGTTCTCTGTGTATTTGGGGTGCGCCAGCGGATACACAACCGGTACCCTGACAGACAAGTATTGTTCGTTTTGTGGTCATTTCATCTCCCGGCCTTCTCTTAATCAAATGGGATTTCTACAACTCATTGAAATTATAAGTCTTTTAGCGGCAATTGCTTATGCCATTCACCTGGAATGATGGATTCACGGAATTATGAATTGAGGAATTCAGGGATTGAAGATCAGTCAATTCGCTGATCCCTCGATTGGTCAATTGGTCAATTTTAGCCCCCATCATTCCAGTATTCCAATTGGGGTGAAGCCCCAAAGTTGGTTTACCACCAATCCGGGGTTACGGTTTCGTTGCTTTCCTTCACCAAATCCTCATGTATTGCCTTTGCCGCCCTTCGCCCGGCCCCCATAGCAGAGATAACCGTTGCTGCTCCGGTAACAATATCTCCACCTGCGTACACGAGCTTCTTGCTTGTCCTGCCCCAATCATCAGTTTCGATGTATCCCCATTTATTTGTCCTCATATCAGGGGTTGTTTTGGTAATCAATGGATTAGCCTCGCCACCTATGCTCACGAGAACCTGGTCGCAGTCAAATTCAAAGAAGGAATCCTCTATAGGAACCGGTCTTTGCCTTCCTGATTCATCAGGCTCCCCAAGTTCATATCTCTGGCACTTCATCCCGGAAACCCATCCCTCCTCATTACCAAAGATCTCAACAGGGCTTGAAAGGAGTCTAAACTCTATCTTTTCCTCCTCTGCATGATGAACCTCTGCGGCCCTTGCTGGCATCTGCTCTCTTGCACGTCTATAAACAACCGTAACCTTTTCTGCTCCCAATCGGATAGCAGTCCGTGCAGAATCCATAGCAACATTACCCCCTCCAAGAACGGCAACCTTTTTTCCTATTATCATGGGGGTTCTGTATTGTGGAAATAGATAGGACTTCATCAGATTGCTTCGGGTCAGATATTCATTTGCTGAAAATACCCCATTGAAGTTATTGCCCGGTATGTTTAAGAAAATTGGAAGCCCAGCGCCCACCCCGATATATACTGCATTGAATCCCAAGACATTGAAGACATCATCAACCTTATAGAGCCTGCCGATCACGCTGTTATAGTAGATTTTTACACCGAGATCTTCGAGGGCCCTGATTTCACTTTCCACAATCTTTTTTGGCAGCCTGAATTCTGGAATACCGTAAACCAGCACACCTCCTCCGCGATGAAATGCCTCATAGATAGTGACCTCGTAACCGAGTTTTATCAAATCTCCAGCAACAGTCAGGCCAGAGGGACCAGAGCCTATAACAGCCACTTTAAGGCCATTTTTATCCTTTATTTCAGGTAGTTCTGCAAGATTGTTTTCTCGTTCATAATCAGCAACGAATCTCTCAAGGTTCCCTACGGCAACAGCCTCCTTGATATCCTTCTTTCCCCTGACACATACCCCTTCGCATTGTATCTCCTGTGGGCAAACACGTCCACACACAGCGGGGAGAACATTTTTAGTTTTAATATGTCGAGCTGCCTCTGCAAATTTTTTCTCAGCAACCAGGGCAATGAATTCAGGGATAGGGACTTCTACCGGGCAGCCGGACACACAGGGCATTTTTTTGCAGCTCAAACAGCGCTGTGCCTCAGCTACTGCCTCTTCCGGTGTATATCCGTATGGAACCTCTTCGAAATTACGGTTTCTGATGTCAGGTGGCTGTTCACCCATTCCGTGCCGCTCAATGGCCATTCGCTCTTTGGCTGTCAATTCCATTCAGATAACCTTTTTAATAGTTCTATTGGTTAAATTCGTTGAATTGGTTCGGTTGGTTAACAAATAAAACCAGTGAAACAAACAGAACCAATGAAACTAAACTGTTTCAGCCCTACATCCATGAGAGTAGGACTGATAGACAACTGTTTCTTGTTCTGCGTATGCAGTCTTCCTCTGATTCAATTCCTTCCAATCAACCTTATGCCCATCAAACTCCGGCCCATCGACACATGCAAATTTTGTCTCTCCTCCAATACTCACCCTGCATGCACCACACATTCCTGTGCCATCGAGCATAATAGAATTGAGGGCAACCCTAGTTGGAATATTATATGGCCTCGTTGCCTCAGAACATCTTTCAAGCATCTGGGTGCATCCGATGAAAAAGGCCTGATCAATCTTGACCCCGTTTTTGAGCATCTCGGTGATAACGTCTTCAATCTTACCTTTTTTACCTCTTGAACCATCACTGGTTGCGTATAAAACCTGGTCACTCACCGCATGCAGTTCCTTTTCATGATAGAACATAGAACTGTAACGCGCCTCAATGATGGATATAACCTTATTCCCGGCCTCCTTGCATGCCTTGGCTATTGGATAAATTCCGCCAATTCCGTAACACCCACCTCCAAAAACAACGGTTCCATAATTCCTTATCTCCGAAGGGCTACCCAATGGTCCAGTTACGGCATATAATGAATCTCCAACCTTCATTCGGGCCAACTCCAGAGTGGAGATACCAACTTCCAAAAAGTATATGGTTATTGTGCCGGCATCAGCATTCCAGTCAGATACAGTAAGTGGTATCCTCTCACCATATTCACTACCCATAACAATAACAAATTGCCCTGCCTCAATGGAATGTGCGATCTCTGGCGCAGTAATGACCATCTTGTGCACATTAAATACCTCGCTTTTTTCTACCAATTCATACATAATCTTCCCCTAAAAATGGATCTCACCCTTTGATCTTAAACGACCTTCAACAAATATCCTGAAATCAGGAACAAAATCAGCAATAGGGAAGCCCCTATAAGTTAGGGAGTCTTTTGGGACCATGGGAACGGCCGCAATAATCCATGGATGCATCTGGATATTGCTCTGTATGCTCCTGAAATTCAGAATTCTAAAATCTGGATTGTTCAATGCATTCCCTATTTGAACGGTAATATCCCAATCTGGAAGAGCCTTTCCGGGCGGTTCCGCTGCTTTTGTAATAGCCTCCCTCCGATTATCAGCGCACGTCTTGGTGCCATTCATCTCGGTGAAAACGGTAGCTGGAAACACGGCACAGACTTTATCTGATCTGCTCAGAGCGGAAGGATAGATATCCTGGATAATGATATTTTCAAGACTGCCAAATCTCTCCATGGTTTCATGGCTGAAGCTATTTGCTTCTGCTAGGTATAATATCTTGATATCCTTAAAAATCTCATCTGACTTTTCTATACTAGGAAAGATAATTCCCCCCTCTGCAAAATAGAATATATTTGATTCCGCGTAGACCCTTGCAAACTCGTTCAGGGCATAAATAGATTCATCTGTTAGATGCCGTGAGCAAAGGATTCCTATTTCCTTGGGACTATAATGAGACACTATCTGGGATACATGTCTCATTGCATTATCCCAATCAGTGTAGATTATCTTACCGTCGTCCCGACGGATAGAAGGGTATTTCAGTCGATCGGGGCTGTTGAAGAGTGCAGGCAAACAACACCTTCCCTTAACACAGTATTCTCTGTTGCCGGCACTCATATCCCTGATAGGATGCGCCCCCATCACCTTGTTCCACATAGTATCAATAACAAGCTCACAGCCTCGCTCACAGAGGATACATGTTGTGGGGGTTTCGCTATCAGGGTAACCATACCACTTGGATCCCCGAACCGTTAAAGCACCTGTTGGACAGACATCAACGCAGTGCATACAGAAGACACAATTACCATCCACGTGGAGCTTTTCAAACGAAGTCCCCACCTTTGTATCATGACCCCTTCGAATAAATGAGATGGCACTCAGGCCGAGGTTTTCCTGACATACGCGAATACACCTGCCACACAGAATGCATAAGTTATAATCCCTGTCCATAAATGGATCGTCTCTCTCCAGGGGGAAATTCTTATACAGGAATGGGTATCTGATCTCTTTTAACCCCAGATATTCAACCAATTGCCTTAATTCACAGATATCCCGATTTGGGCACATATTGCAGCCGGTAACCCTTCCGGTCTTCGCTGACGATGCGCGAAATTTCTCACATGACTCCCTGATAGAGCATACTAGGCACGCAGAAGGATGTTCAGACAGAATTAATTCCAATATCTCCCTTCTCAATTTCTCAATCTCATCTGAATTGGTGGTAACAACCATATTAGGTGTAGCAGGTGTTGTGCAGGATGTTACATACCCTCGAACGCCGTCAACCTTTACAACGCAGAGACGGCATGATCCCATAGATGGCAGATCTGCCCTTGCACACAGCGTTGGGATATAGATACCTGATCTTCTGGCAACCTCAAGTATTGTCTCACCAGAAAAAAAGGACACGGTTTTTCCGTTAATCGTCAGTGTCTCAGTGGCCACCTTTTTCTCTTCAACCAACTCCGCCATAGCTCCTCACCTATTTTGCCATTTGTCATTCGTTTCCGCCTCCGGCGGAATTATTTGCAGGTCTATCCCTTTGACTCTGCTCTATAAACCTTATCTATGGTCCTTGATAGCTTTGCAGGACTCATCTGACCGTAGACCTCATCATCAATGGTTATAACAGGTGCTAAGGCACAGCATCCAAGACATGCTACCCTTTCAAGACTAAACAGACCATCTTCAGTGGTTTGCCCTGGAACAATATTCAATCTTGATTTGGTTGCTTCGAGAATCACACCACCACCGCTCACGAAACAGGCAGTTCCGGTACAGACCCTGACAAGATGCCTTCCAGGCTTTTGAAATTTGAATTGGGCATAGAATGATGCTGTGCCAAAGATGTCATGCTCGCTGATCTGTAATTCTCTGGCAATCAAACCGATTGTCTCATATGAAAGATATCCAGCATATGAGTGAACTGCCTGTAACATCGCGATGAGGTTATTTTTATCCCTTTCATATTTGTCAAGCACAGCAAAGGTTATTTCCTGTAAACGTTCCGGTTCCGAAAGAGATTCCAGTGAAGGCTGGGCCCCCATTCTCCTTCGCTCATCTATTGCAGCAGAAAGGGTCTGTAATATCTTTTCATCTATGCTCGGAAGCGAGATCTGCCCGGTCTTTGTCAGCCTTCCAAATCTCTCTATTATCTTCGTTTCTTCATCCTCTTTCCGCTCTATCGCCTCCGTAACGGTATTGATTATTTCATCAGGAGTAAAGGGTTTGGCAACATAATCCATTGCCCCTCGCTTCATCGCTTCTGTTGCCCTTCCAATGCTCGGATACCCACTTATCATAACAACGGCAGAGCCCGGGGAGGTTTGCTCAAGCCGAGTAATCACCTCCATTCCGTCTAGGCCCGGCATCATCCAGTCGCAGAGAATCACATCGAAGTAAGTATCCAAGACGAGCGCCAGTCCCTCTTCGGGGCTCGTGGTGGTGATTACATAGAAATCCTCTGCCTCAAATACCCGCCGGCACGACGACAACAACACCGGTTCATCGTCAATCACGAGCATCTTTCGAGTCATAGAGCTTCCTCCTTGCTATTGCCAGGGCCAAAATGGGCTTCTTTTTCCTATCTGTGACAAATGAATAGCACTGACCAATTTCCCCATCCTAAAAGGCAGGCCCTCCAAAACTCTTAAATCCTGAAGACGGTCTTTGAAAATTGAAGAAAATAATGGAATGTCAGCTCTCGCACTGGATTGCATCGATTCGTCGGAAATACACAATTTTGAAATGGCCCTGTACAGCCCCTTGTTTAAGAGCATCCGGCAAAAAAAGAAATACACATACCGACAAAAGGCTTAGAAACCCATAGGTTATTTTTCACTAGGACGTGGCCTTGCTCTGTGATCGATTCATGGGCCCAATCTGCTTTTCGATCCACTCGATATAGCCAGTAAATGAAGGAGATTTCTCGGGCCCAGTTACGCTACATTCATCGAGAACCTCGGCGGTGCAGTATAGCAGGCGAGTATAGAGTTCGCAATCGTTTTCAGCCTGCTTCAGAGCCCCGACCATCACCACGGGACCAAATGGTTTAGCATGCTCGACGTCCCTCAGGACCCTGCATACCGCCACTGCAGGGTATGAGGTGGCGCACAAGGTTCCGTCCTCAACCTGTTTTCTCTCGGATTTCCCTGCAACACGACCTTAACCCACATAGGTAACATTGAAACCAGCAGACTTGAGATCTTCCACGATATGTGCAGCATTTTCACTCTTCAGACGCAGCACGATGAGCCACTGGTCGCCATTCTCGCTAGGTGGGAGGGTCATCGTACTCAGCAAGACGGTTTTGTGCTTGTCTAAGATCTTCATGATACTCTGCATGTTGCCAAATTCATTTGAGGCCCGTATATCGATCCTCGTGCCCTTTTCCCTTACCCCCAGCACTCTCGTCATAATCCTCACGATATCCGACTCGGTGACAATGCCCACCATTTTACCGTTCTCCACAACCGGAAATCCACCGTAGCCCATCTCTTGTCCTAGCTCCATTGCCTCTTCCGCAGGCATATCAGGGGAAACGGTATGGGGATTCTTCACCATGATATCCCTGACGGTCATCTTAGCTAAGAGATAATGCAGTTCATGAATGCTCAGTGCTGTGGCCGGCGAGGGCGATGCCTCCAGAAGCATCCGTTCGGTTACAAGCCCTACCAGTTTCTCCTTTTTCAGGACGGGCAATCTCCTGATTTTATGGGCCTTCATGATTTTCTTGGCGTCGTGAAGGGAGGTGTCTTCACCAACGGCTACTACGTTGGTTGTCATGAAATGTCTTATTTTCATTCCTTCCTCCTGTTATGTCCCCTCAAACCATCTAAGACATTCTTACAGCGTATATCCCGGTTTGTTCCCATAAACCAAAAAATATATCCTCCTTTCTCGATCATTACTGATTTGTGTTGGCGAAACCTTGGCCTCTTTGCCACAGGACACGTATTGTCATATAGGATGCATCGAATTAAAGGGCAGGTTCAATCGGGTGTTCTACTCAAAAGCGGTGTACCGACACTCATTTACAGCTGGGAATGTCTTTTTTTGGTACTATTCCCCACTTAATTAGGGCGAACTACCTATGAAAATGATGGCGGGAGCGATTCTAGTCCCACAGATCCAGGTCGATAAGCCAGATACGGGCGGCATACGTGGTGAGGCCCACCTGTCCCTGCACCCCGGTCTTGCGCACGATGTGGGCGCGGTGGTTTTTCACCGTCTTTCTGCTGATACAGATGATATCGGCCACCTCCTGGTTGCAGTGTCCATCGGCAAAGACCTGGATGTGCTCCTTTTCAGAGAGCAGGGACTTGGGCCCTTTCCGGAAGATCCGGCGATCGTCTGCTGCAATAACGGTTACCTTGTCTTTCATGGTGTTAACCTCGCTCCAGTGTTGCAAGAATGGTAGTTCCTTTTCCCGGTCTGGAGGAAATCCGGAATTCGCCTCCGATCAGCGCCAATCGTTCTCGCATGGAGATGAGGCCAAGGGTTTTGGTATTGGGCGAAGGGCCAAGAAATTCATCTATCTCAAATCCAACGCCGTTATCCTCGATAACGGCCTTTATAGTACCCTCGGATGACGTAAGCTCAAGCCTTGCCTCGGTTGCATGGCTGTGCTTAAGGATATTATTCAGGCCTTCCTGGAAAAGCCTGTAAATGGTGATATTCGCGATAGAAGGCAAGGGCCTTTGGATTTCATTAAAATGATACCGAATGGTGATCTCCGAGTACGATTTGAAGTCCTGACAGAGCCCTTCCAATGCGGCTATGAGGCCGAGGTCCTCAATCTGAGGAGGGTGGAGCGCATGGGAGAGTTCCCTGATCTCCGATATCACCTTACCCAAAAGGTATGAAAGTTCAGTTAATTGATCCTTTATAGCGGACAACTCCTTGGGTATCTTCTTATTGGCCCTGGAAAGGCCCATCTTGAGCGCAAACAGTAGCTGACCGATATTATCATGGATCTCCCGTGATAGAGACTCCCTCTCCTTTTCTTCGATCTCTATCACCTGTCCTGTTAATAGCCTTATCTGTTCCTCAGCCTTTTTCGTGTCCGTTATGTCTTGAAGGGTTTCTACAGCACCGATTACGTTCCCATCTGAATCCTTGAGCGGGGCTGCCGTAAAATAGAGCCATTTGCCATCGTGTCCAAGCCGTGAGAAAAAGTCTGTAGCTTCGTGCGCACCCTCTATCAGATCGGATGCCTTATGATTCGTTGGATACCATCGAGTAATCTCATCGATTTTTCCATCAACCAGCAGGTCGGCCATACACGGTCTCGTCGTATGATAAAACGCCTTCCACTGCTCATCTGTACCAACTATATCTTTGCTCTCGATCCGGCTATACTCCTCTAATGCCCTATTCCAATAGGTAACTCGATGGTTTTTATCAATCACGAACGTCGGGATAGGTGAGCCATGCAATATATTCCTGAATTTCTCTTCGCTCTTTCTGACTGCATCCTCTGCCTGTTTGCGCTTTTCCTCCAGTTCTAATCCTAGTAGGGCGAGGGCAATATCGCTCGCTACCTCCTTGAACAGGCCTTGCTCTTCCTCATCCGAGACGAAGTTTCCCGGAATAGAGGCAGACAACAGTCCGTAGACCTTATCGCCGCATTCGAGCCGGGCTGTTACCGCCCCCCCACCTTTATGCGTGGCCAAAGGCGGACAATCGGCGCAGGTGGACAAGGGGTCTTTGGTTACCAGAACTTCCGATTGCGACAATGCCCTTCGAGCACAATCCGGCAGATCACCATGCTCCAGGTGATCGACCATGGACATAAAATCCTTACCCAACCCCGCTTCGGCCGTTGCCACAAGACCGCCTGATTCATCCAGGAGGGCAATCCAGGCGTGATAATAGCCGCGATTATCGATGAGGTTGTCGCAAGCCCCTTTGAGCAACCTATCGCGATCCCTCTCGTGGGTAATGATTTGGTTGACCTTTCGAATGGAGCGCAGCACGAGGTTGAGGTGCTCTATCCTCTCCTCTGCCAGCTTGCGCTGTGCAACCTCTTTAGCCAGGGAATCACGAGAAACGGTGGTTTCATGCAAGTCGGCCGTCATTTTATTAAATGCGCTCACAAGGTAGCCTAATTCGTCCGTTGAGCCATATGCAATATCCATCGGTCTTAGATCCCCCCGGGCAATCTGCAGCGCTGACTTTGAGAGCTCAGTTATGGGCCTGGAAAACCTCCTGGAAATAAATACAGCGAATACGCTTACCAATAGACCGATAGCCAATCCCATAATCACGGTACTATTGCGTATTATATAGGCCCCTTTGTACGCCTCTGAAATAGTTTCGGTTACGACAATTCCCCACCCCCACCCGTCAAAATCACCGTCTCCCTCCAATGCGTACCGGGCGCTGATAACCTTCTCTCCTCTGTCGTTTTTATACTCTGAGATCCCTGTCTTTCCAGCAAGCAACTCCCTAATCACCGGAAATTCAACCAGGCGGTGTACGGTGAGGAAGTCTTTTTCATTGGGGCCGGCGATTATCTCGCCTCTCCTGTTGAGCAAGTAGGCGTGGTTGTCTCCCAGGGTTCTCTCATCTAATACTCGTACCCTATCCACGATATGGTCCATCCCAACCCTGGTTGTCAAAACGCCGATAACATCCTCTTGGTTCTCCCCGGTTATGGGCGTATTAAACCCAATCACGAGCTCCCATTCGGCAGCTTCTGATCGGTAAGCATCGAGTGAAATAACCTCACCCCGTTTACTCTGAATCGCCTTCTGAAACCAGGGGTTACCGGCCCTCGATTGACCGATGAGGTCTTTTCTCGTGCATGCCACAATTGTCCCATCCAAATCCAGGACGGAAATTGCGGTATAAAAAGGATAGGTCTGTAGCGCCTCTTCAATGAATCTCTGCTTCCCTCCTGTATCGTTTCCTTTGAAAACTCCGGCCAGGGAAAACAGCTTGATGTCTTGATATCGCGAGCTTACATAGTAGTCTATTTTTTTGCCGCAATCCCTGGCAAGGTCGCTCAGATGCGCCTTTGTTTTATCTTCAAGCTGGCTTCGACTAATGAAAAACGAAATAGCGCCACCTATCACCATGGGCCCCAAAGCTAGAACCAGGAAGTAAAGGAGCAGTTTCTTGCCGATTCCGAATTTAGTATGTTGTTGCTTTTCCATGTAACTCGATGCGCCTCCCCCTCCCCCAAAACAGGGGCAAAGCTGTTTCCAAAACACCCTACACTAGCGAAGCTCCGCCTCAAACCGATGAGGCACGATCTAAGCAAGAAAATACGAAATCCGAATCTCGAAATCCGAAATAATTTTCAAATGATCAAAATCCCAATGCTCCAAACGAGAAGAGCTTTACGCTACTCAGCGTCGGGTTGTTTTGAATTTTGAACATTAGAACTTCGATATTGTCCTTCGACTGGGCTCAGGATGGTGAGCTAGTCGAACCATTTCGAATTTAGGATTTAGGCCTGCCCTGGCGCGACTTGCCCAGAGCACTATCTTTACATTCCATTACCTCCGAAGTGGAGCCTACAAAAGTGAGTCCTCTCAAGCCAGGTCTGGGCCAGGGATTTCGGATTTCAAAGTCCAAATAGAATCACGATTTCATTTCACCGCAAGAAATCGACATAAATCTTAAGATCTTGCGCTATGAAGACATCTAGATCGTTTTGCTGACTCTAATGATCATATCCGTGACGCTGGTAATAATGAAACCCCCTGCTGAAGATAGCCTGCGAAACTCGTAACTATGCAGCAGATTAATCACTATAAACCGACACCTGCCACAGGACTACTACAGGAGGGACATTGATCATCCTTGACCGTATTCTTTAAGATAGAGTAACCCCACCTTTCAATCAAGATTTCCCCGCACTGGTGACAATAGGTATTTTCATTTCCCCTCCCGGGCACGTTTCCCTCATAGACATATCGGAGACCGCTTTCTAAGCCTATTTCCCGTGCCATATGGAGCGTCTCTACCGGTGTGCGGGGCAGGTTTGTCAATCTGTGCGTGGGATAGAACTGCGAGATATGCCAGGGAATAGCCTCATCAACATCTCTTATGAATTCGGCTATCCCGCGCAACTCCTCCGGAGAATCGTTAAGCTTGGGGATAACCAGGGTCGTTACCTCAACCCATATGCCGAGCTGCTTGGAAAGCTTGATAGTGCCCAAAACGGGCTCCAAACGAGCACCACAAATCTCCTTGTAGAACTTTTCAGTGAAGGCCTTCAAATCGATGTTCATGCCATCAAGATAGGGTGAAATCTCTTCTAAAGCCTCAGGGGTCATATATCCATTGCTCACGAAGACATTCTTGATCCCCCTTTCATGAGCTTTTTGAGCGGTTTCGTAAGCAAGCTCAAAAAAGACAGTCGGTTCGGTATAGGTGTAGGCAATCGATGTGCAGCCAGCCCTTTCGGCTTCTGTTGCTATTTCCCCGGGCTTGATCTCCTCACCAACGATGTATCCTTTCTTTTCACGGGGAGATTGCGATATGTCAGAGTTCTGGCAATGCCTGCAGCTGAAATTGCATCCCACAGTAGCAATAGAATAAGCCGTGGAACCAGGGTAGAACTGGAAGAGTGGCTTTTTTTCAATGGGATCTATATGTGATGCTACGATCTTATTGTAGACAAGGGTGTAGAGAGAGCCGTCCCTGTTTTGTCTTACCCCACAGATCCCATAGTTACCGTCTTTGATGATACAACGATGGTTGCAAAGATTGCATTTTACCTTACCTTCAGGGAGCTTTTCATGGAGCATTGCTTCTTTCATGACATCTGTTCTCCCTTACCAGTTGATTACGGGTAACATCCAAAACGAGTAATTCATTCCGTAAATAATGTTTAACTAGAAAATTCGTAGCATCTTAGCCCTTTGGAATGGTCATGCCGAAATCACGGCAGCCTTTCTTTCGTTCCGAGGCTCCCGAACTGGTCTTTTCTGCGATTTATCTGCGGGGGAGTCCCGCCCGCCTCGCCTGAGCGGCTCGCAATGGCGGGCAGGCTTGCCCCCTCCGCATTCCCCCGACAAGTCGGGGGCTACGGTTTCCCCCACTGATAAATCACGAAAAGACGGCGCTCTCCCGCCAGTCACTACAGAAAGGGTTCCGTGATTCCTTTCAAAGAGCTGGAAAAGGCTAAAATGATACGAAAAGTCCAATAAAATGCCAAATCCTGCATTAGCCTTCCTGAGGGCGTTCAACGATGGGTGCCAGCTCTGGAGGAGAAACCTTTCTTACTGCATCATACTCTGGTGGGCATGCAGTCACACATTCTCCACACTTGACGCACAATGTTTGGTCAATACCCTTTTTTCTATCTCTGGTGGTAAAGATTGCCTCTGTTGGGCAACTTCCGACACAGGCATCGCAGCCTCTGGCGCATTTGTCTAAATCGATGTAATAGGCTATTAGTTTCCTACACATCATGGCAGGGCACCTTTTCTCCTTGATGTGCGCCTCGTATTCATCCATGAAATACTTAAGCGTTGTTAAAACCGGATTAGGGGCGGTTTTTCCAAGTCCACACAAGGAGCCCTCCTTTATATCTATACTGAGATCTTCTAAGAGTTCGATATCGCCATCTCGGCCTTCTCCTTTAGTTATCCTCTCTAGGGTATCGAGAAGGTGCTTGGTCCCTATTCTGCAGAATGTACATTTGCCGCATGATTCATGTTGGGTAAAGTCGAGAAAATAGCGAGCCACATCTACCATGCAAGTATTCTCATCCATAACCACCATGCCGCCCGAACCCATCATTGCTCCTGCTTCCGTCAAAGAATCAAAGTCAATGGGAGTATCAAGAAATTGCTCGGGCAGGCACCCTCCAGAAGGGCCACCAATTTGAATTGCCTTGAATTCCTTTTTATTCAGGATACCTCCACAGACGTCAAAGACGAGGGACCTGAGAGTAACCCCCATGGGAATTTCCACTAATCCGGCATGTACGATGTTCCCCACAACAGAGAATATTGCTGTACCTGGGCTTTTCTTTGTGCCTATTTCACTAAACCATTTCCCACCTTTCTCTACTATGGGTCGGATAGATGCCAAGGTCTTAACATTGTTTATCACCGTAGGTTTCCCCCACAAGCCACTTTGGGCAGGGAACGGTGGTCTTGGTTGTGGCATCCCCCTTTGGCCTTGAATTGACTGTATTAAAGCTGTCTCTTCTCCGCATACAAAGGCACCTGAACCCTGGAATACTTGTATATCCAAATCAAAGTCCGTTCCTAGTATCCCCTTTCCTAAGAGCGTCAATTCTCTTGCCTGTTCAATGGCCTTCTGAACTATTTTCACTGCAAGCGGATATTCTGCCCTAACATAGATGATGGCCTGTTTGGCACCCACTGTATAGGCACAGATCGCTATACCCTCGATAACCTGATGAGGGTTGCTCTCAAGTATAGCCCTATCCATATAGGCGCCCGGATCTCCTTCGTCGGCATTACAGATAACAACCTTGCCTTCTTCCTCGGCATCTTGTACGAATTGCCACTTTATAACAGTTACGAAACCTGCACCACCTCTGCCTCTGAGGCCCGATTCTGAAACCTCGAAAATGACCTGTTCAGGGCCCAGGGTGAGTGCTTTGGCAAGAGCTGAGTATCCTCCCTGTGCAATGTACTGATAGATGTCTTCGGGGTCAACTAAACCGCACGTGGCCATTACCACTCTTTTTTCCTGATTAAATCGTGGAAATTCCATGACCGTCGGTATGAGCTCATTTTCTTCCATAGCCCCCAATACGTACTCGAAAAGCGGGTCATTGTCTCGGAGGAAGGCCTTAACCAACAAATTCGCTTTTCCCGGTGTTACATTATGGTAAAGGATGGGGGGAAATCCTGGTTTATCAATAATAACAATGGGTTCAGCATAGCAGTGACCGAGACAACCTACGGAGATAATACGGGCATTAATCTTTTGTTCTGCTAGGGCCTCCTCAAATGCTCTCTTTACCTCTATTGCACCTGATGCAAGGCCGCAGGTAGCCATGCCTATAAAGATATTCTGATTGCTGTCCCCTTTTATCTTCTCGACGCGTTTTTCTGCCCCCGTCTTTATGGATACAAACGCCTTGAGCAGTTCTCCTTTACTCTTCTGATTCACTGTCCTGTTTTTCTCTTTCTTTTCGTTCTTTTTCTACCTCGAACCCCAAGATCACTCCTTCTACCTTGCTTGGGGCCATATGTCCATAAGCAGGGTCATCGACTATGGCCACCGGTGCCGGTGCGCAACACCCTGCACAGACTGGGCATCGAAGCTATGTCATCAAACATGGCTTCTTCTTCAGTCTCTGCAGAAAGTTTCATCTTGGTCCGTTGTTGTTTTAATCAAATAGGGGTATCCCCTTGACTGGCGTAGCCACTACATATTGTGGTTTCTCCGACGAGCTGCCCGTACGCCCTGGACAAGCCGATCATACGCTCTGGGCTCTGTGGCAACCGCTTGCTGGAGGAGCCGGTAGAACAGTTTCCCG